>JBBKVS010000001.1:0-23027 GCA_037968555.1 Lysobacterales bacterium
GGCATTCCATTCATTTCGGTTTTGACGCATCCCACCATGGGCGGCGTGTCTGCCAGCCTCGGCATGTTGGGTGATGTGAATATAGCCGAACCTGGAGCATTGATCGGATTTGCCGGGCCGCGGGTGATTGAGCAGACGGTCAGGGAAAAGCTGCCGGAAGGATTTCAGCGAGCAGAATTTCTGCTGGAGAAAGGTGCCATCGACATGATCGTGGACCGACGACAGCTACGCGATCAAATTGCCCGCTTGCTGGCGTTGCTCAGTGGTGGATCCCAACCTCGCCCCGTAGTGGGCGAACTGATACATATGAGCTGATAGTTCGGTTGCGGAAGCCAGCCCGACGCGGATTTGGCCCGATGAAAGCTCCCATGACCAAACACTATCACTAGCCCAATATGACTAGCCCGGCAAATCTCAAGGACTGGTTGAAAGTGCTGGAAACCCGCCATCCCACCAGCATAGATCTCGGTCTGGAGCGTGTGGGTGAAGTCTGGCAAAGGCTGGGTAAACCGAGACCCGCTCCACGTGTTTTTACCGTGGCTGGAACGAATGGCAAAGGCTCAACTGTCGCTTATATTGATGCCATGCTGCAGGCTCTGTCCTATCGCAGCGGCAGCTATACATCACCGCATGTGTTTCACTATAACGAACGAGTCAGGCTAGGCCAACGGGATGCCCTCGATGATGAGCTGGTCTGGGCATTCGACGCCGTAGAGCAGGCCAGGTCTGACATCGGACTCACTTACTTTGAACATGGCACATTGGCCGCCTTCCTGTTGCTGCAGGGGGCCGGCTTGGACTTCGCCGTACTTGAAGTCGGCCTCGGCGGCCGTCTGGATGCGGTCAACCTGGTCGACGCAGATTGTGCCGTCATTACACCCATAGGCCTGGATCACCAGGAATACCTCGGTTCTGACAGGGAAAGCATAGGCTTTGAAAAAGCCGGCATTTTGCGCTCCGGCCATCCGCTGGTCTGCACCGAAGAGTATCCCCCAACCAGCGTGTTAAAGCGCGCTGAAGAGCTGGGTGTGCCAGTGCAGCGCCTGGGACGGGATTTCTTCATTGAACAAAACGCGGATCATTTGAGTTGGCGCGGGCGGGGACAGGAGTTTGCCCTGCCCAGGCCACCTCTGCCGGGGCCGCACCAGTATCACAATCTGGCGGGCGCCGTGGCCGCGATTCTGAGTGTGTTGCCAGCCGCTGAAGTCAAGCCCCAACTGCTTGCCGAAGGCATTAGCTCGGTACGTCTGAGTGGCCGATTGCAGTCCCACCCCGCAAATAGTTGCGTGCTCATCGATGTGGGCCATAACCCATTGGCCGCAGGGGTGGTCAGACAAATGCTGCTGGCAACAGGACAGAACATCAAGGTTTGCGTGTTGGCCATGCTCAAGGACAAAGATGCCGGCGAAGTTGTGCGTATCCTGGATGAGCAAGTAGAGCATTGGTATTGCACCGGCCTGCTGGGGGAGCGTGGACGCAGCGGAGTTGAGCTGGCAGATGCTGTTGCAAGCAGCACCGGCAAACACAAATTGAAGGTCTTCGAAACAGTCAGCGAGGCATTGAGCTGTGCGCTAGCCTCTATCAACACAAACGAGCTGGTACTGGTTTTCGGTTCTTTCCATACGGCAGCCCAAGCTCTGAATACCCGTTTGTCTACTACCCGGGGCGCCCCCTCGACGGGCCCAGCTTGCCTGAACTGACACCCTGCAGTTCATGCTGCTAGAATCGCTCTGCACAGCTGTTACCCCCTGAGTAGCTCGCCAGCGCATGGTCAACGCGCTATCAGCAATCAGATTAGCCGGAAAAGGAAAAATGGATAAAGCATTGAAACAACGCCTGGTCGGAGCCTCCGTTCTGATCGCATTGGCCGTAGTCGTGCTACCCATGTTGTTGGGTGGTCGGCCCGAATCAGGGCAACAGCAGGCAGAACCCATTGCAGTACCGGCGAGATCAGATGGTGTTGCTTTTGAAACCCGGAGGTTTCCGCTGGCAGATGAAGGTACGATCCCGCAGAAGCACACTGAAACCTCACAGGCGCTACAACAAACTTCAACAGTAGGTACAGCGCTGGATGTGGAATCCCCGGACGATGCGGAGCAACTTGCCGCAGTTCACTCTGATGAAAGTAGCTCCAATGCGGTCGAGCCTCTGGAACAGACATCTGGACCGCAGGCAGACGACCAGGATATTGAAGGTCTGCCGCCGGTTACTTCTGTTGAAGTACCAGTTAGCGAAAAAGTGGACCTGCCGGTTCTGGTGAAAGCGCCTGAGGTCAGCGCAAAGCCACAAAGCAGTACGGGTCGTTATGCCGTTCAGGTTGCCAGTCTGGGGAGCGATGCCAATGCCAAGCGCTTGGAATCAGAACTTCAAGCCAAAGGCTTCCAGGTCATCTCGGATAAAGTTGAATCTGATGTTGGCAGGTTGATACGTATACGGGTAGGGCCGTTTGATTCAGAGTCTGAAGCTGCCGCAGCCGTCAAGAAAATTCAGAGCCAGGTGGATGGCGTGAACCCGCGCATGATAGATCTGGACCCGGATGCTTTAACCCAGGATACCAACCCATCCGATCCCTTGGTTCGTTGGGTAGTTCAGCTGGGTAGTTTTGGCGAAAGCTCCAATGCCGAAAACCTGGTCACGCAGGTCCGGGCGCAGGGCATGAGTGCCTACAGCGAAAAAGTCACTTCTTCCTCTGGGACCGCAATCAATCGTGTACGGGTAGGGCCATTTTTGCAGCGTGAAGATGCAGGCAAGGCACAGCAAAGCCTTAAATCCAGCCTAAGTATCAATGGCGTGGTTATGAGCGCTGATTGACGTGCTATGGCCTTGGACTGAAAGCGCGAGCAAGTATCACTTATGAGTTGGCCGGATTATGCCATTCTCGCAACCATAGCGATTTCGATTTTGGTTGGTGCTTTACGCGGCTTCATCAAAGAGGTGCTAGCCCTGGCAATCTGGGCACTGGCTTTTGTGCTGGCTTATCGTTTTGCTGGTGATGTGGGTGAGCTAATGACGGAACAGGTCAGTTTACCGTCTGCCCGATTGGCGATGGGTTTTGCTGGCATTTTCCTGGTGGTACTGGTATTGGGTGGCTTGTTGGTTTATTTGATTGGCCGCCTGGTTGAGTCAACCGGCTTGAATGGCACAGACCGCCTGCTGGGTGGAGTCTTCGGTGCGGTAAGGGGCCTGGCTATTGTGGTTACAGTTTTGCTGATTGCAGGCCTGACTCCCATTCCCGCCGATCCGTGGTGGAAAGAATCGGTCATGATCCAGCGACTGATGCCGATGGTCGATTGGGTTGCTGAATTTTTGCCGGACTCGGCGCGTGAGCACCTGGATTTTGAAGCCAGTCCCGTGGAAGAAAAAACCACAGACAATGCTCAGGCATGAAACGGTGGGCGTGTTAAACTTCGCCCGGGCGAGCCGCCCCCAGTCTGAACGGGTCTATTTTCATGTGTGGAATCATAGGAATTGTTGGAAGCAGTGATGTCGCAGCTTCCATCTACGAAGCACTGACCATGTTGCAGCATCGCGGCCAGGATGCTGCCGGAATCGCTACGGTGGATGGCTACCAGATCAACCTGCATAAAGGCAGTGGCCTGGTGCGGGACGTGTTCGGAGCTGCTGAAATGCGTCAGCTCACGGGAACTACCGGTATTGGCCATGTGCGCTATCCAACGGCTGGAACCGACGAGACCGCTGAAGCGCAACCGTTTTATGTCAATTCGCCTTACGGTATTGCTTTAGGGCACAACGGCAATCTGACCAACACCGAAGCACTGACCCAGGAGCTGTTCGACAGCGACCGCAGGCATCTCAATACTCGCTCCGATTCGGAAGTGTTGCTGAATGTGTTGGCACACGAACTGCAAGAATTGAATCCCAAGGCTTTGCAGCCAGAACACCTGTTTCTGGCGGTCGATGCAGTACACCGGCGATGCCAGGGTGCTTATGCTGCAGTGGCCATTATTCCCGGTCACGGGCTGTTGGCGTTTCGTGATCCCTGGGGCATTCGCCCGGCGGTATTGGGTAGACGTGAGAGCAAGTCGGGCATTGAATATGCTGTGGCCTCGGAAAGCGTCGCGCTGGATGGCCTGGGCTTTGATTTCATGCGCGACTTGCGAGCCGGTGAAGCATTATTCATCTCCCTGGATGGGCAGTTGCATTCGCACAATAGTCCGGCGGCTCAGCAAGTAACCCCCTGTATTTTTGAATATGTATACTTTTCCCGGCCTGATTCCTTGATCGACGATATCTCTGTTTACAAAGCCAGACTGCGAATGGGTCAGGCTTTGGCCAGGAAAATCTTGCGCGAGCGCCCGGATCATGACATTGATGTGGTCATTCCAGTGCCTGATACCAGTCGTACCGCGGCCCTGCCGTTGGCTTTTGATCTGGATGTCAAGTATCGCGAAGGATTTATTAAAAATCGCTATATCGGGCGTACTTTCATCATGCCTGGGCAGGAAGAACGTAAGAAATCGGTCAGGCAAAAACTCAACGCCATTGAACTGGAGTTTCGTCGTAAAAACGTGCTGATCGTAGATGATTCCATTGTCCGTGGTACCACCTCCCAGCAGATCATCCAGATGGCCCGCGATGCCGGTGCACGAAAGGTTTATTTTGCATCCGCATCACCACCAGTGCGCTACCCCAATGTTTATGGCATCGATATGCCAGCCACATCGGAATTGATCGCCAGCGGCCGGAAACGCGAAGAAATTGAGCGGGAGTTGGGAGCGGATTGGTTGATTTACCAGGATTTGCCAGATTTGGTTGAAGCCTGTCGTGGCGGTGTCAAAGGTGTTTCCCGGTTTGATACCTCCTGTTTCTCTGGTGAGTATATAACCGGAGTCAGCGATGAATATCTGCGCAAACTGCAAATTAACCGTTCCGACGATGCTCGTACGCAGCGCCGCGCGGCCAGTATTCGTTAAGGTGATTTGAAGATGACGCGTGAAGCCATGTCCAAGGTTGATACAGCCTGGCTGCGCATGGAACAGCCCACCAATCTGATGATGATTACCGGCGTCATTGGCCTCGGTCCAGGAGCCAGTTATGAGCAATTGCTAGAAACCATCAGTCAGCGCTTTTTGGCCTTCCGGCGGTTCCGACAAAAAGCCGGCACTGGATCGTCTGGCTGTTACTGGGAGGACGACGAGGATTTTGATCTGCACGGCCACGTTCGGCGTGTGGCCTTGCCCGGTGCTGCTGATCAGGATGAGCTGGAAGAGTACGTCAGTGATTTGGCCAGCACTGCGCTGGATTCTTCGCGCCCACTCTGGCAATTTCATTTCATCGAGAATTTTATTGGCGGCCCCGTGGTCGTGACACGCATACACCACTGCTATGCCGATGGTATAGCCCTGGTACAGGTTTTGCTTAGCTTGACAGAAACTGAACCGATGGTCTCGCAGCCATATACCAATGGAGAGACCTGGAAGAAGCGAAGAGTCAAAGAATCCAGTGTGTTTCAGCGTTTATTGGAGCCCGCCAAGGGTGGCGTCGATTTCGCAATCCACAAATCACAACAATTGCTGGAAGAAGCAATTCAAATCATGCACCAGCCCGACAAGGCTGGAGAGTACCTGACAGTAGCAGGCGAATTACTGCGTGAGCTATCGCAAGCCTTATTATTGCCCAATGATCCACCCAGCCGCTTCAAGGGGCGACTGGGCGTACGTAAGCGTGTCGCTTGGGCTGCGCCCATTCCCCTGGACGAAGTAAAGGCACTGTGCAAATCGTTGGGTTGTACGGTCAATGATGTGCTGATTGCAGCGGTCAGCGGTGCCTTGCGCGCCTATTTGCTGGATCGGGATCAGGACCTTGACAAGTTGCCGGAGATACGCGCGACAGTGCCGGTCAATTTACGTCCCCTGGAGCATTCCAAAGAACTGGGAAATCATTTTGGCCTGGTATTTCTTGCTTTGCCAGTCAATGAAGCCAATCCACTGGAGCGGGTATACCGGGTTCATGAGCGCATGAATGAGCTCAAGGCCAGCCGCCAGGCCACGGTAGCATTTGGATTGCTTGCAGCTTTAGGTATGGGGCCGCAGGCAGTTCAAAAGCCCGCATTGGACCTGTTGAGCGAGAAAGCCACCATGGTGCTGACCAATGTGCCTGGGCCGCAACAGCCACTTTACCTGGCAGGGGGTGAGGTCAAAGACATGATGTTCTGGGTGCCACAATCCGGAACTATTGGCATGGGCGTCAGCATACTCAGTTATAACGGCCAGGTATTTTTTGGCCTGATGACGGATAGACGCCTGGTAAATGATCCCGCAAAAATCATTGATCGCTTCAGCATTGAGCTGGAAAAATTATTGCACCTGGCCATGATGTTGCCCTTGGGCGAACGGCCATGCAGGGTCATGTCTGAGGACCTGTTGGCGCTGGGCATGCGTGGAATATCGGAACCACACGAAGACGATATATCCTGAATTTTGCGCCGTTTACTTTGCGTCCTTAGCTAGGCCCCGAAACAATCCTACCTTTCCTGTTTTCTCCAACGTTGCACCAGATCTTCCACACTGATTTCGGTCGGACCATGATGCCATTGACCCGCGTAATCGATGTCACTGGAATTGGGCGGTGGGTCAGGCTTATAAATCTGTACGCGTATGGGCATTGGCACAGATTCACCGACAATTATGGCTTCACCCTGGGCCAGCGTAGACAAGGAATCCAGCATGCCCTTGGCAGCATCTGGCACCAGCTCGCGCACGTATTCCTGGTCATCCGGATTGGAAATGCGTAGACAAACAAAACTGTTACACTGCGCCAAAACCGTTTCTGATAGCTCGTGTGGACGTTGGCTGACCACGCACAATCCCACACCGTACTTACGTCCGGTCTTGGCTATGCGCTCCATAGCGCGGCGGGTTTGCTTGTGTTCATCGGAGTCGCTTCGAGTGATGTACGAATGAGCTTCTTCGCAAATCAGAAAAATCGGAAACTCTCGGCACCGTGGGTTCCAATAATTGAACTCAAAAGCCAGGCGCCCAATCTGTGACGTCACCGTGGCGTGTATGTCATAAGGCACAGCGCTGAGGTCCAGCACCGTCACTTTGGCATTCGGTTCTCCCAGGCCTACAAAATCCCTGAGCAGATCAGGCAAGCTGCTGGAAGTGGTGCGCTTGGAAGGTTTCAACAGGAAGTCGTAGCGGGTGTCATTCATACGGCTTTGCAGCTTTACCAACAACTGGTCGAACTTACCAAACAAGGCAGTCTTGCCTTTGCCGAAACTGCTGGTGGCTTCATTGGCCACGCTGAATCGCTTAACCATTTCATCCAGAGAAAAATGAATCGGGGTATCCACCGTTATGTGAACGGTCTCCATTTCGGGGTTGGCTTCACGCTTCAACTCCAGAATGGTGCTGCGCAAAAAAGCTATCTGCACCGGCGCATCTTCGTCGTCGTGGTCTATCAGCAGTTCGACCAGATCAGAGAAGGTCAATAGCCAATAAGGCATTTCCAGCTCTTCTGCATCAATGCAGCGGGTCAGTTCTTTGGGAAACGCTGAATGCGATCGCAAGTCAGACTTTTTCAGGCCATATTCGCCATGTAAGTCCAACAGGATAATATGGGCATTGGGCATGGATTTCAGGGCTGACTGTATCAGGCTGGTTACGGTCCATGATTTACCCGAACCGGACTGGCCCAGAATGGCCACATGCCTACCAAAAAATGACGAGGCGTCAATATAGGCCTCAATGGATTCAAACGAACTTAAATATCCAACCTTGAAGTCGGCATCCGCGTAGCCGGAAAACAGGCTACTCAATGCTTCTGCCGTTACGATGTGAACTTCTGCACCGGTGGTTGGATAATGGGCAATACCTCGATAGAAATCACCCTGCTGGTTCAGTTCACCAACCGGATTCATGCGAATCATGCGTATTAATTCGCCGGCAGAGCCGCGTTGCTCCCACATACTTTCAATCATGGCCAGTACCTGGTAGCCGTGATGCGACACACGCACATAGGTGCCGACCTGGCCCACTTTGATGCGGTCATTGCCTAAGACAATTTCGGCTTTGAAACCCTCATCATCACCGATGAGTTGCGCAACGAAGTCGGCGCCTGTTACTTCGACTATGTGGCCAACCAGACTGTGTTTGTCACTCTTAATTTCCATTGCCATTTCCCTGGAGCATGCAGACTTGAGCGTTCGCGCTTGATCTTTGCTTCTCTTCAGATTCATCCTTGAAAGCATATCCTACATCGAACTGACGTATTCTGAAAGCAATCAGTGTGTTGCAGCTCAGTCTACATAAAAAACTTCAATATTTGTTGCCTGTCACAATTTTTTTAATCAGGAGATTATTCCAGCTCAGCTTGGGCTGCGGCTATATCTAGCTGCTCCATTGCGTCTTTGGGTTTCATTTCAGCCGCCTTGTTGTAAAGATCGGTGACTTCATCAATTCGGCTATCACCAAACAGCAGATACAGGCCATTACCGTACTCGATATGTGCAATGGGTGAATCCGGGCTCAACTCAAGGGCCGTTTGAAAATGGTGTAAGGCTTCTTTTTCACTGGCCCCGTATGTAACAGCGCCAAGCATTTTGCCTACCTTGTCGATTATTTCAGCATGATACAGCCCCATTGCCGTGTGGGCATCAGCGTGGGTTGGCTGTAAATCAAGTGTTTTACGCAAACTTTGTGAAATCTTGCCTCCCACGCCTTGCTTCAGGGCTTTGACCACTGAAATACTCTGGCTGTAACGACCCAGATTGAAAGCATGGAAATAATGGGCATTGGGGTTTTCCGGTTCGGCTTTGATGGCTCGCTCGGCCCGTTCTATGGCCGCTTTGAAGCAGTCGATCTGTTTTTTCTCATTGTTTTCCAGATAGGTGGCATAAATACCCGTTGCCTTATTTGCGACAGCGTGGCATTGCAAACCCAAATTATCTGCCAGTTTCACGGCGCCATGGAAATCGCCGCTGTGGAATAGTCTCCAGGCCTGCTGTACATCCGGATCTTTCGGAAAAGGCTCACAATCGCCCACGTGCAGCTTCTTCCAGACTTTCTTAAGAGCAGCCCCGGTAAAATTGAAGCCCTTAGTATCGTATGGAAAGTCGTTCCATTGGCTCAAGGCGGTATCCTCCTGGGTTTTTCATGAAAAGTCTGAGATTTCTTCAGCGATTCAATTTTCGGTGGTTTTTAGTGTGATTGCTCTAATTTGCCCTCCTAGAATAGCGCCATCACTTAATGAAGACACCTAAACAGGAGAATGACATGGCTAAGAAGACGTTGAAAAAGAAAGTTGCTCGTAAGCAGTCTACCAAGGCTGCTACCCCGGTTGCAGCAGTTAACAAGGCAGCAGCACCGGTTTTGGATTCCGCCCGCGATATCTGGCTGGCTGGATTGGGTGCATTTAATGTAGCCCAGCAGGAAGGCTATAAAGTATTGGAAGAAGGCAGCAAGATTTTCGATAAGCTGGTTGCAGAAGGTAGCAAAATCGAATCCAAGACGCGCAAGGAAGTTAAAGGCGCCGTCAGCGACATTCGCAGCGAAGTAGAGAGTCGTGTTGTTGAAGCAAAGAACCAGGCAGATGCCGTTCGTAAACAGGCTGTCGACAACTGGGACAAGCTCGAAAGGATTTTTGAAGATCGCGTTGCCCGGTCACTGATAAAGCTTGGTATTCCTAGCCAGGAAGACGTAAACAAGCTGTCCGCTCGTGTTTCTCTTTTGAGCAAACAGGTGGACGAGATCACTGGAGTGCCGGCTAAGGTCAGCAAACCAGTAAAGTCTAAAAGGAAAGCAGTCAGCAAGAAAGCAGTCAGCAAGAAAGTAGCTGGCAAGAAGGCAGCTAAAAAGAAAGCAACTCGCAAGGTTGCCAAACCTGCCGCAGGTCGTAAGACTCCGCGTAAAGCAGCCGCCAAAAAGGCCACTGGCAAATCCGCAACAACAGCAGCTACACCAGCTGCCAGCTAAGTGATGAAAGCCTGGACCAACCAGGATTGATTAGCGCCCCGAAAGGACCAGCCCCGGCTGGTCCTTTTTTTGATCTGACAGTTTTAACTCGTATAAACCTTGATCAAAGAGGTGAATTGCTCTTTATCCTGCGGACGCAGGTAAGGGATGACCATCTGCATCACTCCAGCAATGGCGCTGGTTTGGACAGTACCGTCCGTCAGGCCATCAACATCGAACAGCTCTGCGTAAGAAATCCAGTAAGTCAGCGCAAGCATGAGATTATTGAGTAAAAGGAATTTATCAGATTCGCTAATGCGTAGTTTGTCCTGACGTTCAAGATTATCTATCAGTTGGTGGGCTGCTTTGCGTTCCATATGCAACAAGCCCAGAAATGCCTTGCCCAAATTGGGGATCTGATCCGCCAGATCAGGCAGATTTCTGTAAAGGAATCTGAACTGACCTTTGAGTTCAAACGACAAGTGCAGTTGAAACCAGAGGTCTTCTGCTTCCAAAGAAGAATTGTCAGGAATTTCCAACAAGGGTTCAAACTGCGCCAGGAAACGCTTGAACAGTTCGAGCACAATGTCGTGCTTGCTGCGAAAGTGGTAATAAAGGTTGCCTGGGCTGATATCTGCTTCCAGGGCTATGTGGTTGGTTGTCACTCGCGGCTCACCCAGCTGATTGAACAAGGTCAGGCTGATTTCAAGAATATGTTCACGGGTGTCTCGCTTCACTGGTATCCCGCCCTAATCGAGGATGGCCGGTCTTGTTTACAAGTCCGGAAATTCAGAAAGTGCCGCCCAGCTTTCTGACCAACTCAACATATTGTGCTTGCGCATCTGCGCCCGTCATGCCGGCCAATTTAGCCCAGGCTTCATACTTGGCACTGCCAACAAAATCCATGAATCCAGGCTTGTCACCGGTGACATCTCCGGAAGATCCCTGTTTGTAAAGTGCGTAAAGTTTAAGCAAGGTATTGTTATCTGGTTTCTCAGGCAGGGATTTGGCAGCAGCAGCTGCCTGTTCAAATAGGTTTGATGATTGGGTCATTGATTTGCCCACTATGCCAGCAAGGGTCAGTCATCATGCTAACGCATTCTGGTAACATCGTCACAGGATATGCGCAGGATTGGATTGCACAAATCAAAGGATGGGTGGTTCGCCGCATCAGGATTCGGGTTGCTGGAACCAGGCAAACAGCTAATTGAGACATATGGAGCGAACTAAATGAATTATTTTGTCACCGGAGGTACAGGCTTTCTTGGACAGAACCTCATCGAACGTCTGCTGAAACGTAAAGGCACGATTTATGTGCTGGTACGTTCCAGTTCAAAGGGAAAACTGGAAGAGTTGAAAAAACGTTGGGGCAGTGATGCCAAACGCGTCATCCCGGTGATAGGTGATATTGGCAAGAAGAATCTCGGAGTCAGTCCATCAAAACGAAAGGTCCTGGAGGGGAAAATCGGCAATTTTTTTCACCTGGCTGCAATATATGACATTAAGGCTGATGCCGCCAGCCAGGAACTGGCCAATATTTCTGGAACAGTTAATGCCGTTGAGTTTGCAGAATCTGTCAAGGCCAAACGTTTTCATCATGTAAGTTCCATTGCAGCAGCTGGCCTGTATCCTGGCACCTTCCGTGAGGATATGTTTGACGAAGCACTGGGTCTCGACAATCCGTACTTCCGGACCAAGCATGACTCAGAAGGGTTAGTGCGGCACAAATGCAATATACCCTGGCGCATCTATCGTCCTGGAATGGTAGTTGGAGATTCAAAGACGGGCGAAATTGACAAGATTGATGGGCCTTACTATTTTTTCAAATTGATTCAGAAAATGCGTCGCATGATGCCACCCTGGATGCCAGCCATAGGTCTGGAAGGTGGACGCCTGAATATTGTGCCAGTGGATTTTGTTATTGACGCGCTGGATCACATTGCACATAAAGCCGGTGAAGACGGCAAATGTTTTCATTTGACCGACCCCAAGCCGCTGCGGATCGGCGAAGTATTGAACCTCTTTGCGGATGCAGCTCATGCACCCCAAATGACCATGCGCATCGATGCACGCCTGTTCAGTTTCATTCCTTCGGTTATCAAGCAAGGCATCATGATGTTGCCGCCTGCTCGGCGCATACGCAACCAGGTCTTCAAGGACCTGGGGATTCCTCCGCAAGTCATGGAGTTCATCAACTATCCCACCAAGTTTGACAGTCGCGAAACAGAGCGGGCACTGAAGGGCACAAAAATTTCGGTGCCCGCTCTTGAGGATTACGCCTGGCGCTTGTGGGATTACTGGGAACGGCACCTGGATCCGGACCTTTTTATCGATCGTAGCCTGCGTGGCCATGTACAGGACAAGGTGGTGGTTGTTACAGGCGGATCATCTGGAATCGGCTTTGCTACCGCAGCCATGATGGCGACTGCGGGTGCCAGGGTGGCTATCGTCGCCCGGAAAAAAGAAAAGTTGGCAGACACCGTTAAGGAAATACGAGATGCGGGTGGGCAGGCCTGGAGTTTTTCGGCTGATCTGGCAGAAATTGATGCCTGTGACCGGGTTATAGAGGAAATCCAGCAAGAATTGGGCCCCATAGACATACTGGTCAATAACGCTGGCAGATCTATTCGTCGATCTATTTCTTCATCTTATGACCGCTTCCATGATTATGAGCGCACCATGCAACTGAATTATTTCGGCAGCCTGCGTTTGATCATGAATGTTTTGCCGCAGATGGAAGAACGGCACAGCGGCCAGATTATCAATATTTCCTCCATTGGAGTGTTGACCAATGCGCCGCGGTTTTCAGCATATGTCGCTTCCAAAGCAGCGCTGGATTCCTTTTCCCGTTGCGCTGCTGCTGAGTTCAATGATGTAGGTGTCAGTTTTACCACCATCAACATGCCACTGGTGCGTACCCCCATGATTGCACCCACGCGCTTGTACGATAATGTTCCGACGATTACCCCTGAGGAAGCAGCCAACATGGTGAAACAGGCGGTGATTTACAAACCGCAGCGCATTGCTACCCGCCTGGGAGTTTTCGCACAGGTGCTGCATGCTGTTTCTCCCAAAGTGGCTGAAATCGTAATGAACAGTGCATTCCGCATGTTTCCTGATTCTGCTGCAGCCAAAGGTGTCAAGCAAGGGCAGGTCGAGGCATCACAGGAACAGTTGGCTTTTGCCAGTTTGATGCGTGGCATCCATTGGTAAGTTCGAAAAAGTCGAGCAAACAAACTGCGAGGATTGTGAATTTATGTTGAAGCTGAATGACGCTGCGCCAGACTTTACCCTGGAAGACGACCAAGGGGTGGATTTCACCCTGTCGGCTAATTCAGGTGAGAAAATTCTGTTGGTATTTTATCCTGGGGACAATACGCCCGTTTGTACCAAGCAACTGTGTGAATATCGCGATGGCGTTGAGGCTTTTGCAGATTTGGGTGTGCGAGTGGTTGGCATCAGTAAGGACGATGCAGCCTCACATCAGAAGTTTCGCGAGAAACACGAATTGCCATTTACTCTGCTCAGCGACTCGGATTTGAAAGTTGCCGAGCTCTATGACAGTAAGGGTATTATGGGTATGAAGCGGTCGGTATTCCTGGTGGATGAACAAGGCATCATCCGATATCTGCATGTAGAAAGCCTGGCTCTGTTCCGCCGCAGCAAAGACGAGTTGGTGGAAGCAATAGCCCAGCTTGAGGGCGCCTGACTCCCGGCCCTTATGTCTTCAGCAGCCCAAGCGTTCCGCCAGGCTCTGCACAGTAGTAATGAATTCGCCGCTGCGATTGACCAGCCGGACTTTCCCCTGGAGGAATTCCTGCTGCTGCAGGACTGGCAACGGCAACGTTTCAAGCTGACCTACGCGGATTTCGCAGGCCGTGAATCGGATCAACCTGCCTGTCAGTTTTTTCTGGAAGAGCTTTACGGTGGGTTGGGGTTTCGTGAGCGGGATGAAGACGTGAACCGTGTGGAGCCCCTTATGAGTCGCCTGCTACCAGCTAAAGCCTTGCTGGCATTGAGTGAGGCTCTGCAATTGCAATTGATCAGTCTACAGCTGGATTTTTACCTTGCCGAAGTAGTGCGGGAGAGAAAAATTCGGAGTATTGATGACGCGAGCTACGCAAACATCTATCAAACTGTGGGTCGGCGAGTAGAAAGAGAGCGGCAAATCGAGCTGATACGCAAACTGGGAAATGAGCTGGAAGCCTTGACTCGCATGCCCTTGCTGCTGGGATTGGTTAAGGCGGTGCGTAAACCAGCACTGGCTGCCGGCTATGGTCGCCTGCAAGGGTTCCTGGAGGAGGGCTTGTCTGCATTTCGGAATTTACAGAACCCCCAGCTGTTTGTAGAAACCATTTATCAACGTGAGACGAAGCTGATGTTGCATTGGTTTGCTGAAAACCCAGAGGTAGACCCAGGTGCGATCAGTTGCTGAAGGTGCAGTTGAAATGATCACTCAATTGGCGGCGAATTTCACTCTCGAAGGTGTCTTTGAACAGGCTCAGCATGAAACCCAATTCAGCCAGTATATGAATCTGCTTGCCATCTACTTTTATGGTTCCGGAGACTCCAGTGCGATTGAAATGGATGGTGTCATCTTCCCAACCGTAGTCTATGGAAAATTTTTCTGCCAGGCCCTGGGCCAGTTCATCAGCCGCGTTTTGCGCGTCTTCACAGTTCATCTTATGCGTGGCATGAATGTCGATTGCGGGCATAGTTTTCATAACCTGCGTTTGGCTGAGAGCAGTTTAGTGCCTGTTGCGTCCTACAGCCAGTCAAACGCTGAGTTTGCAGCATGATGAAAGCCTTTCGACGCTATCTGATTGTTGGCCTGTTGGTTCTGCTGGTGCTGCTGCTAATAGTCGTGCTCAGCGCCAGTTCCTGGCTGGAGACAACAACAGGACGCAATTTACTGGAGCGGGAGCTCAGCAGAGCCCTGAGCATGGAAGCCGCTTTGCAGGGTGACTACTCCTTGCAGTTGTTTCCCGCTATCCAGATTGTCGGCAATGAGCTGCTTTTGAGTGATGCCAAAACCGGCCACATGCTGGCAAAGATATATGCCTATGAACTGCAGTTGGCTCTAAAGCCGCTTTTTCGCAAACAAATCGATATTCTCAAAATTGCGATTAACGACGGTAGTTTGAATCTGGACGGCCTGACGGAAATGGCTGCTGCAAGTGCTGCTGGAACCGGGGAGTCTTTGCAACTGCCCAACATCCGCAAGCTGGAAATTTCCGGATTGATGCTGCAGAAGTCGGCTGATGACTTTCTGCTGATATCGCAAATGAGCTTGACTGACTTCGCGGAAAGCAAGAAATCTCAGCTTGCCTTGGCCCTTGCATTGCCCATGGCCGATGGTGAATCCAAATTGTTTGACCTGGATGGATATCTGCAGGTATTCGCCAGTCCATTTCAAGTGCTTGTAGATGTGCAAGCACTTTCTGTGAATGTTGCCGGGCAAAGCTGGCCTGTTGGTGAGGGTACTTTGAGCTGGCTGGCAACAAAGGACGAGTTCACCGGTGATTTGCGCGGACTGTTGGCTGGCTACAGCAGTGCATATCAGTTTTCAGTTCATACCGCGGAAGCACTGTGGTTAGAGCTGAATGTCGAACTGCGGTCAGCTGACAATGGTGTAATCTCAGTCAGGTTGGATGCACGAGATTCACATGCGAGGTGGCTATTGGAACCGATAGAGCTGAATCTGGACGGGCAGGAATTGCTAGGTAGTGGCTGCCTTTCGTTAGCGGGAGAACCCCTGTTGCAGTTGCAACTCCAAGCCATACAACTGGATCTGGATGTCCTGCAGGAAATGGTGCCAGCAGGGTTGTTACCTAACGGTAAGGGTATTGAGGCAGGGGAAATTTCCAGGGAAAGTTCCGGCGAATTGGACTTGCCCATTGAACTGGCAATCGCTCTAAGCGCCGAGCAGCTCAGAATGTCAGGGGCAATCGCCCAAAATGTGCACTTACTTGTCGGAGATGAGCCTGACTGCACTTTAGCCTTGAGTGAATCTTCCAACTGATTGCTCTGGGCGCAGAGCCGGGCTTGCAGTTACAATCAGTCACTCTGCCATAGACTGAACAAGCCGGAATTGTAAATGCCAAACAAGAAGAAATCCCCGCGCGCGTCGGAGCTGGACGTGGTGCGCGCCGAGATAGACCAGTTGGATGAACAGATTCAATCAGTGATCAGCGAACGGGCGCGTTTGGCATTCAGGGTCAGGAAGAGCAAGGGTGATTTTACGCACGCTGTAGATTATTACCGGCCAGAGCGCGAAGCCCAGGTGTTGCGACAAGTTATAGAGCGCAATAAAGGGCCTCTGTCTGATGCGGAAATGGTCCGCTTGTTTCGTGAAATCATGTCGGCATGCCTGGCGCAACAGGAACCACTGAAAATTGCCTACCTGGGGCCTGAGGGTACCTTTACCCAGCAAGCGGTAAACCGCCATTTCGGGCATTCGGTACTTGCCCTCAGCCATCCCAGTATTGACGGGGTATTCGAGCAAGTGCAGAAGTCGGAAGCCGACTTCGGTGTGATACCAGTGGAGAACTCTTCGCAAGGCATAGTCAGTCACACACTGGATATGTTCCTCAGTTCGGATCTGCATATTTGCGGCGAGATTGAGCTGCGTATACACCAGAATCTGCTGACACACGCACGCAATCTGAACCAGGTGGAACGAATCTATTCGCATGAGCAATCCTTGTCTCAATGCAAGGCCTGGATAAGAGGGCATTTGCCCAAAGCTGAACTGATAGCCGTGGCCAGCAATGCCGAAGCTGCTCGTCGAGTACGCAATGCACCAGAGGCGGCCGCCATAGCTGGCCAATCGGCTGCCGAGGTTTATGGTGTACCTGTGCTTTTTTCAAATATTGAGGACCGGCCGGACAACACCACCCGATTCCTGGTTGTGGGTCGGCATTTGCTGGCACCATCAGGACGCGATAAAACCACTTTGTTGCTGGCCGGCCATGAGGGTCCGGGATTGTTATTCCGCCTGTTAAAACCGCTGGACAAGCAGTCAGTCAATATGACCCGGATTGAATCCAGACCTTCCAGCCTGGGTAAATGGGAATACGTTTTTTTCGTTGACGTCGATGGACATGCGCAGGATGCAGCAGTAGCTTCTGCCTTGGAAGAGCTAAAACAGGTCAGCAAGCTCTGTCGTGTACTCGGTTCCTATCCCCGTGCCGTGAATGCTGATTCTGAAATACAAAAGTTGCAGTCGAAGTCTGGCAAAGTCACCAAGACCAACAAGAAAACCGCGAAAAAGAAAAGCAAGAAAATTACCCGAAAATGATACTACAGACCCAACCACTGGCTTCTTCATTGCGGGGCGAGTTGACGCCGCCCGGAGATAAATCCATATCTCATCGGGCTTTGATATTTTCTGCGCTTGCCAAAGGCGATTCGCAGATCAAAGGCTTGCTGCAATCAGCCGATGTAGCCGCTACTGCAGCTGCCTGTCGTCAATTGGGTGCGGTAATTAAAAGCGAAGGGCAGGGCGCACAGCAACTGCTGCGGATACTGGGTACCGGAGAAAACGGACTGTCGAAACCAGCGCAGATTCTGGACATGGGCAACTCTGGCACGGCCATGCGTCTGTTAACCGGTGTATTGGCGGCTCAGGCCTTTGATTCAGAATTAGTGGGAGACTCTTCGCTGAATCGCCGTCCCATGCGCCGTATTATTGAGCCCTTGTCGCGCATGGGCGCAAAGATTCAATCTACTGCGACGGGTACAGCGCCCTTGCGCATTGAGGGCAATCCTGAATTGCGCGGTATTGAATATGACCTGCCCGTTGCCAGCGCCCAGATAAAATCCTGTGTTTTGCTGGCAGGACTGTTTGCTCAGGGCCAGACCTGCATTACCGAACCCGGGCAGAGTCGTGATCATACCGAGCGCATGTTGCCGGCTTTCGGGGTCGAGCTCAAGCCTGGCTGTTGTGTGGTGGGAGGCAGCAGTCTCAAGGCGACGGCTATTGAAGTACCGGCCGATATTTCATCCGCTGCATTTTTCATGGTGGCCGCAGCTGTGGTACCCGGTTCTGAAGTTCTGCTGCGCAATGTAGGCGTAAACAGCACGCGTGACGGCATAGTTCGGGTGATGCAGAAAATGGGCGCCGACATAAGTCTCAGAAACCAACGTCATTTTGGCGAAGAGCCAGTTGCTGACATAAGGGTGCGCTATCGTAGCGGTCTGCGAGGAATAGACATTCCGGATTCATGGGTGCCTTCGCTGATTGATGAGTTACCCATCATCATGATCCTGGCATGTTCGGCAGAAGGCGTAACTCGCATCAGGGGTGCTGAGGAGTTGCGCGTCAAGGAAAGTGATCGAATTTCAGTCATGGCGGTTGGATTGCAAAACCTGGGCGTGCGTTTGCAGGAATATGAAGATGGTATCGATATTCATGGTAGCGAGTTGGCTTCGGGAGAAGTCGACGGAGCGGGGGATCATCGCTGTGCTATGAGTTTTTGCATCGCCGGACAAGTGGCAGCGGGCCCTGTCAGTGTGGCAGGTGCAACACACATAGATACCTCTTATCCGGAGTTTGTCCGGCATCTGCAGGTCCTGGGCGGCCAGATTGAAATCAAGTTGGTGCCTGGTGAGTCAGAGCCAGAGAACGCTCATGGCTGAGCCGATACCGGTCATTACCATTGATGGTCCGGGTGGTTCGGGTAAAGGCACCATAGCGATGCGTCTCGCCGACCAGTTAGGCTGGAATTTGCTGGATAGCGGTGCTCTTTATCGCCTGGTGGCGGTTGCAGCTTTGAAACAACAATTGGCCACAACAGGCACTGCAATAGAATTTGGGGAATTAGCCAAAAATCTACAGGCTCAATTTGCAGTAGAAAATCATGCCGTGAAAGTCATCTTGGATGATCAAGATGTGAGCCAGCATTTACGCAGTGAAGAAGTCAGTGTATTGGCTTCCCGGCTTGCTGCCTTACCTGCTGTTCGGGAGGCATTGGTGGATCGGCAACGAGCGTTCAGGCGGTTACCGGGCCTGGTTGCAGACGGCCGGGATATGGGTACAGTGATATTTTCAGACGCCAATTTGAAAATTTATCTGACGGCCAGCGTGAAAGAGCGAGCCCAAAGACGCTATAAGCAGTTGAAAGAACAAGGAGAAAGTGTTAACCTCTCGCGCCTTTTCAGGGAGATAGAAGAGCGTGACCACAGGGACCAAACCAGGCTCCTGGCACCGCTCAGGCCTGCTTTCGATTCGCACATCATTGACTCCTCGGAGCTCAGCGTTGAAGAAGTTTTGGACACGATATTGGATCTTTGGAACGGACATCAGGTAAGTAATTGAATTATCTGATTGTTTTGGATTTTTATTTGGCGCCACTCTGATGAGTGGATTTCATTAACGGGTGCCATTGATGGCCCCATAACCCTGGGTGGGTAGCTGTCCAATAGGCGGTATACCTGTGAGTAAATATCAACATGACTGAAAGTTTTGCAGAATTATTTGAACAGAGCCTGGCGATTCAAGACCTGAGACCGGGTTCTATTGTCACCGGAACCGTGATGGAAATCCGCGACGATGCAGTAATCGTCAACGCCGGACTGAAATCTGAAGGCGTCGTGCCCATTATCCAGTTCAGGAACCTCAAAGGTGAGCTGGAAGTAGCGGTCGGTGATGAGGTGCAGGTTGCGCTGGAAGCAGTAGAAGACGGCTTCGGTGAAACCCGCTTGTCACGTGACAAAGCCAAGCGTTCCATGGTTTGGGACAAACTGGAAGAAGCTTTTGAAGGTGATGCCACCATCGAAGGCAAGATCAGCGGTAAGGTTAAAGGCGGTTTCACCGTCGATATCGAAGACATCCGCGCCTTCCTGCCTGGCTCCCTGGTGGATGTACGTCCCGTGCGTGATCCGACTTACCTCGAAGGTAAGGATCTGGAGTTCAAAATCATCAAGCTGGACCGCAAGCGTAACAACATTGTTGTTTCACGCCGTGCAGTGGTTGAGAAAGAATTCAGTGCCGAACGCGAAGCCTTGCTGGACCGCCTCGAAGAGGGTGTGATCGTCAAGGGCGTGGTCAAGAACCTGACCGATTACGGTGCGTTCCTGGACCTCGGCGGCATCGATGGTCTGCTGCACATTACCGACATGGCCTGGAAGCGTGTTCGTCACCCCAGCGAAGTGGTCAATGTGGCAGACGAACTGGAAGTTCGCGTGCTGCGTTTCGATCGTGAACGCAACCGTGTTTCCTTGGGCCTCAAACAGCTGGGTGATGATCCCTGGTCAGATCTGGCTCGTCGTTACCCGGTAGGTGCGCGCCTGTTCGGTGCTGTTTCCAACATCACCGATTACGGCTGTTTTGTTGAGATCGAAGATGGCGTTGAAGGCCTGGTGCACGTTTCAGAAATGGACTGGACCAACAAAAACGTCAATCCTGCCAAGGTGGTTCATACCGGTACCGAAGTGGAAGTCATGGTATTGGATATCGATGAAGAGCGTCGCCGCATTTCATTGGGCATGAAACAGTGCATGGCCAATCCCTGGGAATCGTTTGCAGCCACCCATAACAAGGGTGACAAGGTTTCCGGTGCGATTAAATCGATCACTGATTTCGGTATCTTTATCGGCCTCGATGGCGGCATAGATGGCCTGGTACACCTGTCCGATATTTCCTGGCATGACGTCGGCGAAGAAGCCGTGCGTAATTTCCGCAAGGGTGAGGAACTCGAAGCAGTCGTACTGGCAGTGGATCCTGAGCGTGAGCGTATTTCTCTGGGTATCAAACAAATGGATCAGGATCCGTTCGCTACATTCATGGCAGAACATCCGCGCGGTTCACTGGTCACCGGCAAGATCAAGGAAGTTGACGCCAAAGGTGCAGTTATTGACCTGGGCGACGGTGTTGACGGTTACCTGCGCGCCTCTGAAATCCGCAAGGAGCGGGTTGAAGATGCCAGCAAGGAATTCTCTGTTGGAGACGAAGTGGAAGCCAAGTTCATCAGTATTGACCGCAAGAGTCGGACTCTGAGCCTGTCTATCCGCGCCAAGGATGATGCCGAGTTGGCTGAAGCGCTGGAAGAGTATCAATCCAGCAATGCAGCCAGCGGTACGACTTCTTTAGGCGATTTGCTCAAGGCACAGCTGGACCAGGACCAAGATGAGGATCAGGACCAAGATCAGCCCTGATTGTGATGGGAGCCGGTGGTATCAACCGGCTCCCGTTTTTGTCGTTTTGCCATACAAAAGAAAACTGATGATGTAACTACAGGGACAAGGAAATCTCTAAAATGACCAAATCAGAATTGATCGACAAATTAGCTTCAAATCAACGACATCTCGCCCATCTCGACATCGAGCTCGCGGTCAAATCCATACTCGAGCAAATGAGCGCTTCTTTATCTGGCGGTGACCGCATTGAAATTAGAGGCTTCGGCAGTTTTTCATTGCACTTTCGTGCCCCACGAATGGGTAGAAATCCGAAAACCGGTGAAGCTGTCGCTTTGCCCGGAAAACATGTCCCGCATTTTAAGCCAGGGAAAATGTTACGTGAGCGCGTTGACCTGAATGCGCAGTCCGGCGACGACTGAATCGCCATCGCGTTATCATAAGCTGGTCCAGCTTCAGCCTGGTTGACAGGTTTCGCCATCCGGGCCTAGCGTGACATGATCGCCCGGAACGGGGCCTGGAGTGAATTGTGTACCGAATCGGATTTATGCTTGTCATGGTTTTGGCCATTACGCTGGGTGTGGTTGCTGGCGTTTTGAACCCGCAGATCATCGCTGTTGATTTACTCTGGGTTCAGTTGATGTGGCCACTGGGCATGACACTGATCTGTGTATTGGTTCTGGGCATTCTGCTTGGCTTCCTGCTCATCGCTCTGTTTACCGTTTGGCCCCTGAAAATTCGTTTACGCAGGGCTGAAAAACTGGCAAGCAGTAAGACTTTTGCTACGTCCAGCCTGATGGAAAACCAGGATGCTTGATTATCTGGGGTGGCTACTCATCCCGGTGGCAGTGTATTTTGGATGGTGGTCTGCCAAGAATTATGGCCGTTCACTGACACGCAAAAAAAACCGCAGTTTTAATGACCAGTATTTCCAGGGGTTGAATTATCTGCTCAACGAGCAGCCTGACAAAGCCATACAGGTTTTTCTTGAACTGGCAGAGGTAAACCAGGACACCGTAGAAACACATTTGGCTCTGGGAAACCTGTTTCGCCGTCGCGGCGAAGTCGATAGGGCCATCAGGTTTCATCAGAACATCATTGCCAAATCTGATTTGCGGCCGGAACAGCGTACCCAGGCATTATTGGAACTGGGTGAAGACTACATGCGAGCGGGGCTGCTGGATCGCGCTGAACTGCTGTTTTCCGAGTTGATTGAGAGTGACGCACAAACTCCGTTGGCATTGCGCAACCTGCTCGATATCTATCAGCAAGAGAAAGACTGGCAGAAAGCACTGTTACAGGCGGAACGTCTGGAGCAAGCAGATGGTGCTCATTACGGTGGCATGATGGCTCAATTCAGTTGTGAATTGGCTGAGGAAGCCATAGCGGAAGGCCAGAACGAAGTGGCCAGGAAATATTTGCGCCAGGCCAGGCGTCATGACCCGCAAAGTATTCGCAGTCGCCGGATATGGGCAAGGATCTGTGCTGCAGAAGGCGATTTCGATGCAGCCTTGTCGGCTTTCGAGGAAATTGCCGGCCTCAATCCACAGTACATTCCGGATCTGATCGAACCCTATGTAGAAGTGGCACAGCAAGCTGGCATGGAAGATCGTGCACATGAAAATTTGCGAAAATGGGCAGGCAGCTACCAGGGCATCTCGCTGGTTTTGAAGTTGACTGATCTGCTGATGACAGAGCAGGGTGCAGCCGCGGCAGCAAAATTCCTGGCCGACTCCCTGAATTCCAAGCCTTCAGTTCGAGGCCTTGATCGTTTGTTTGACTTGCGTTCTGCAGGTCATTTACCAGCGGATTCCAGCGACGACATACTCAAGGCTGTGTCTACCCGATTATTGGCTCGCCAGCCCAGCTATCGTTGTTCACATTGTGGCTTCAGTGGGCAGACACACCATTGGCAATGCCCCAGTTGCCGTCATTGGGATACCACCCAAATTATTCACGGCGTGCTCGGCGAATAGC
>JBBKVS010000002.1:0-5360 GCA_037968555.1 Lysobacterales bacterium
ATGCAGCGTCCGGAAAACTGGCGGAATTTGGCATTGAATTGCTGGATGTGCGCTTCAAACGCATTAATTACAACGAAAGTGTGCGTCAAAAGATCTATGCCCGCATGATGAGTGAGCGCGACCAGATAGCCGAGCGATTTCGTTCAGAAGGCGCCGGTGAGGCTGCCCGAATCAACGGTAACAAGGAACGCGAGTTGCAGAAAATCGTCTCTGAGGCTTACCGCAAGATCCAGACCATACAAGGTGATGCGGACGCCGAGGCCACCACCATTTATGCCGAAAGCTACAATCAATCGACCGAAGCCGCTGATCTATACGAATTTGTCCAAACACTTGAGACCTATCGTTCAATCATCGATACGAACAGCACGATTATCCTTTCGACGGACAGTGATTTAATGGGTTTGCTCAAGCGGATGGAACCAGATGTCAAGTAAATAAAGATGCTCATCTTAGATCGTTTCCTTTTAGGAGGGTTTTCACATGGTCATGGGAATGGTGGTTACTTAATTGCTTCAAATCTGACCATATTCAACGCAAACAATTTGTGCTTTGAGCGCCTCAAAACTTATAGAAAACTGCCCCCGGAAATTGTTTGGTTTTGAATTGTAATTCTGATACTGATCATAGCCAACGGTCCTCAGCCGATTCAGGCTGACTGTTGTGTTTTAGATACCAAACAAGTGGATTTGCGTCCTTTGCAAAAAGACAAAGATCAAGCTCATGAGTGTTGTGATGTTGATTAACCTCAATCACAGAGTAAGCGAATTGATTGCTTGCATTGTGGTGCTTGCGGCATCATCGTCACGACCATACCCATCCAGCAAATAGTCAACATGGCGACGCCATCGCACAGTGTCGTACACAGGAGTTATTCAAACGAATTATCACGCTTTCGTGCTACAACCCCGTACCGCCCTCCTATCGGCTGATTCGAATAGTTTTCGGATCAAGAAATCCAGGTTTCAATCGAACCTGAAAGAGAAAAGCGAATCCTGCTCGAAATAGCGCGCAAGCTGAAACCCGGCGGCTAGTTCCATATTTTTGATTGGGGTGCACCGTCGAATTTTCTGCTAAAGATTATGTTTTTTCTGGTGACAAAACAGTTGCAGATCTTTATTCCCCTACATCACATCCAAGCTGACATGAGTCAACTAAATGTGTGTGAACACATGGTCAAATAGTGCACACAAGAGCATTTTAGTAAATGGAATCGGATACCAGCCGATGAGTGTTGCTCTTTCTGAATACGCGAAAACGGTGTTTGGCTTGAGCCTCAGCAATTGGCCTTTCCGGGCATATGACAGGGCTTGAGTCAGAAGAGAAAACAATTTCTGAGCAAGTTTTTTGCAGTACGTGAAAAGCCTTTGGAGGCAATAATCATGAGCAATAATCACACAGGACACTGGCGGCTGGTGCTCGCTACCGTGATGGCAATAGCAATCCCCCTGTCGGCAACCGCTGATGAGAATTATGACCAGTTAAAAGCGCAAGTGGAATTGTTGCAGCAGCAACTGGCGCAGGTCCAACAAACTCTGGCCGAGTATCAGCAACAAAACATCGAAAAGGAGCAGGCATCCAGGGAAGTTTCCAGGGAGGTTTCTGAGCTTAAAGTGGACGTTGCAGAAGCCGCTGCCTGGAAGCAGCCAAATACCCTGATACACATGTCTGGCTATGCGGATGTGGGCTATGCCAACAGTGAAAATTCGGATGGGAGCTTCAATGTGGGTAGCTTTTCCCCAATATTTCACTATCAGTATCGGGACCAGGTCATGCTGGAATCAGAATTGGAGCTTGAAGTAGCCGATGATGGGAGTACCGACTTGGCTCTCGAATATCTCACCATTGACTATTTTCTTAATGATTATGTGACATTGGTTGGTGGCAAGTTCCTCAGTCCAATCGGTCAATTCCGGCAGAATTTACACCCATCCTGGATCAATAAACTGGCATCCGCTCCCCCTGGCTTTGGCCATGATGGTGCTGCCCCAGTTTCAGAGCTTGGCTTTCAGGTACGAGGCGGGTTCCCAATTGGTGACATGTTCGCCAATTATGCAGTTTATGTTTCCAATGGTCCGCAATTACTGGCAGCTGTTGAAGACGGTGAAGTGGAACTGGAAGGGATCGAAGCAGAAGGCTTTGGCAGTGATCCCGATGGGGAAAAAACGTTTGGAGGCCGGTTTGGCTTCCTGCCTTTGCCCGGCCTGGAAATTGGATTCTCAGCTGCGACAGGGAAAGCTGCAGTCACAGGTATTGAGCTGGCGCATGGAGAAGCGGAGGAAGCTGAACCCGATGAACACGATGAAGACGATCCCGAAGAAATGGCGCCGGATTTTGATGGTGACTTCAGTAACGAACCTGCGCGTAGTTACGACGTGATTGGGGCTGATTTCGCCTGGGGCTTGAACACTTTCAATTTGCGCGGCGAATATGTGCGAACCAAGATTGGTGACGATGAAATTGGTTTAACTGCCTCACATGGGGCAAGCTGGAAGTCATGGTACGTTCAGGGTTCCTATCATTTTCCCACCACCAAGTGGGAGACGGCACTGCGCTACACCGATTTTGACTCACCGCACTCCAGCCAGGATCAGCAGCAATGGGCTGTGGGTTTGAATTACCTGATCACAGGTAGTGTTCTGGCGAAAATAACGTACGAATTCAACGATGGGCAAGCCGACAGTCAGGCGGACTTCAACCGCTGGATGTTTCAACTCGCTTACGGTTTCTAAAGGAGAGTCTTGACATGAGAACTCTAGATGGATTTAAAAGACATTGGGTGCTTGCTTTCAGTCTGACAATGACAGCACTGGCAGTTAGCCCGACTGCGGTTTCAGGAGGGTTTCCGGAGCCTGGTGATTTTAGCCGGGGCGCTTCCAGTTGGGCTAATAATTGTTCGCGTTGCCACAATATGCGCGACCCGCAGGATTTGCGTGATGACCAGTGGGTCACCACGGCATTTCATATGCGGGTAAGGGCTGGACTGACCGGCCAACAGACACGTGACATTCTCACCTTTTTGCAGGAATCCAACAATGTTGCCGTTGCCCAAACAGTAGCGTTCAACGAAGGATCTGCTCCTGCTTCCAGTTCACTCTCAGGCGCTGAAATTTACACGCAGGGTTGTGTTGCATGTCACGGAGCCAATGGAAAAGGCACTGTTCCCGGAGCACCCGATTTCACCAAGACAAATGGACGGCTGTCTCAGTCAGACGAAGTATTGCTGCGCAACATGAGCCAGGGGGTTCAAAGCCCGGGATCTCCAATGGCCATGCCGCCCAAAGGTGGCAACAGCAGCTTGACAGAGGCAGGCCTTCAATCTGTGCTGGTCTACATGCGATCGACATTTGTAACTCAGTAAGCCCGTGAGTGTGTCCGCGGCCTAAAATGTCAGTCGTTGTGTAGGGATCGGGATAGACCCCCAACCAGGTCACTGTCTCTCCAGCGGTAAATTTTTTTTGAACAAGCAATGATGGTATATGGTTTGAAGTGCAGTCCTTAGCGGGTGTTAGGATAACTGTGATGATTAAGCAGTAAACTCGCCAAATGAAAAACCAGTACTCCAAGAACAGCCTCAGCCTGACGTCTACAGTGGCCATGGGTACCGGCGTCATGATTGGAGCCGGAATTTTTGCTCTCACCGGGCAGGTTGCTGAGTATGCCGGTAGTCTGTTCCCACTGGCCTTTTTGGCGGCTGCAATCGTCAGTAGTTTCAGTGCATATACCTACATTACAGTAGCGAGAAAATATCCTTCTGCTGGCGGCATTGCGATGATACTCGCCAAAGCATACGGCAAGACCACAATGACCGGCGCATGTTCATTGCTCATGGTTCTGTCAATGATCATCAGTGAAAGCTTGGTGGCAAGGACATTTGGCACTTATACACTGCAGCTATTCTCTGTGGAAAACCCTACATTTTTAGTGCCTGTACTGGCCGTGGGTCTTATTATTTTTGCGTTTCTGGTCAATATCGCCGGCAACAAGCTAATCAGCGCAATCTCCAAAATCACGGCGACCATCAAAATACTGGGCATTTTTGCATTTGCAGTTGCAGTGCTATGGGCAACTGGCTGGACTTTTCAGCCCGCCGCAAATAATTTGACCACGGAAACGTCGGTCACAGGGTTTATCGCAGGTGTTGCTCTGGCCATTCTGGCGTTCAAAGGTTTTACCACCATTACGAACAGTGGTGGTGAAGTAGAAAACCCGCATAAAAATGTCGGGCGCGCCATCATGATCTCATTATTCATCTGCTCCGTGATCTATATGCTGGTGGTCTTTGCCGTTGGATCCTCTCTCAGCGTTGATGAAATAATCAAAGCCAAGGACTACTCCCTGGCCGAGGCAGCGCGGCCGGCATTTGGCAACTACGGTGTTTGGTTCACCGTAAGCATTGCAATTATCGCCACGGCATCCGGTCTTTTGGCGAGCCTTTTCGCTGTTTCCCGCATGCTTGCCATGTTGACCGAGATGGAGATCATTCCGCACAAACACTTTGGAATGCCTGGAGATATCCAGAAGCATACCTTGGTATATACCGCTATAATCGCAGCGCTACTCGCTGCTTTTTTTGACCTGAGCCGAATTGCGTCACTCGGCGCCATCTATTATCTGGTCATGGACATGGCGGTCCACTGGGGCGTCATGCGCCATCTGCGCGATGACGTCAACGCAAAAACCTGGATACTGGTGAGCGCAATTCTTTTTGACGCCGTTGCACTGTTTGCATTTTTGATGATTAAGGGCAGCGCTGATCCACTGATTGTGGTGATCGCATTGATTTCCATCGCAGCCCTCTTTCTCTTTGAGCGGTATTTTCTTTCGCGACGGCGATCAAACCGGGAATCAGAACACGCGGGTGGTCATGATTTCTGATTTTTCAAAGGGCATAGGGGCCGGAGCACCACGCGATCTGGTCACGCAATCCACCTGATAACGGTGATTTACATGTCAACTAAACCTGGCTCCATTCTTTTGGCTGCACTGGCTTCGTTTTTCATCGTCACAAGTATGAGTGCGGCAGTGGCAGACGACGCTGCTGCTGAACAAGAATTGGAGCGCATTATTGAGCAGGTGCGGTTGGGCTGGTTGGCGGCTGATGGGACACCGTTCAGGGAAAACTTCCTGGATTTCGACGGGGCGCGATATTTCGAGTCGGGTGGGCAGAATGTGGGCTTGTCTGATTTGATCAGCCATCATGTTGAGCCCGAAGCCGGCGCGTTTGAAGAATTAGTATTGAACTTTTCAAAAATTGAGACTCATATTGAAGGTGATTTCGCCTGGGCGATTGTGAACACAGAGATCATGATCACTTTGAAGAGTGATGGCAGGAAAATTCACAACACCGGCCATGAGAC
>JBBKVS010000003.1:0-8174 GCA_037968555.1 Lysobacterales bacterium
GCCGACAACTCGTCCAGGTGAGGCCAGGGCGACTCGGGGTTGACGTGGTCCGGTGTGAGCGGAGATACACCACCCCAGTCGTTGATACCGGCATTGACCAATTCGGTGAGTTTCCCGGCATTCAGGTTGGGCGGTACCTGGATGCTCATATCAGCACCAAAAACAATTCGCGCCATGGCGATAGTCCACAGCAACTCGGCAAATTCCGGTGGCGCGGTGCTGGCCATTTTGGTATCTGCTTTGGGCACAAAATTCTGGATAATCACTTCCTGGATATGACCGTATTGCTGGTGTAGCGCGGCTATGGCCAGCAGGGAGTCCAGCCGTTCCTGGCGAGTCTCGCCAATCCCGATCAGGATGCCGGTAGTGAATGGAACCTGCGCCTTGCCTGCGTCTTCAATGGTTTGCAAACGCACAGCAGGATGCTTGTCGGGGGAGCCGTAATGCGCCTGGCCTTTTTCACACAAGCGCTCGGAAGCACTTTCCAGCATGATGCCCATGGAGGCGGATACCTTGCGCAAGGCGTCAATTTCATCCGGACTCATGCAGCCGGCATTAATATGGGGTAACAAGCCGGTTTGCTTCAGCGCTTCCGCGGCCACGTGGGCAACGTAATCCAGCGTCGTTGCGAAGCCCATTTCGTCCAGCGCAACCCGGGCTGCCTGATGGCGGAGTTCAGGCTTTTCTCCCAGGGTAAACAAAGCCTCCTTGCACCCCATGGCCTGGCCTTGCCGGGCGATCTCAAGCACCTCATCCACCGACATAAAAGCAGAGGGGATGTGTTTGGGGGTGGTGGCAAAAGTGCAGTAATGACAGAAATCGCGACACAGGCGCGTCAACGGAATAAACACCTTGCGAGAATAGGTAACGATCTGGCCGTGACCCTGGTCCCGTAAGGCTGCGGCCTCCTTACACAGGGCCTCCAAAGGCATGGCTGCGAAATGCTGTATCTGCGCCAATGTTGCGGATGAGTGCATGCTGTTCGATTCGCTGACTTCCTTACTCATTCCTTTCAACCTCAATTTGATAGCGCAATGGGCATGCTGGATTCCATACTTTGCAGCAGCTTCCATGTGGCCGTTCGCTGGAAAGCCGGATTCAATTTACAGTATGAAATCAGCCGGTCTATATCATCCCCCTCATCCATGTCCATGGCAGCGGTGGGTGACCAGAGCAAAATAATTGCCAGATTGTTCGATCTGGCACTTTGCTGATGCAGCTCAAAACTATCTGGCCCGTAACAAAGCCCGAATTCCCGCTGCAATGTGAGAAACAGGCAGTTGGTCCCGCCCTTGTCCGCTGAAGGACAGATGCCGATGGCATCGACCTGCAATTGCTCAAGCTGATGGCAGAACTCACCGGCCAGGCGATCCAGTTCCGGCCCGGAAAGCAATGGGATATCAGCTGGCAGAATCACTGCACTGCGGCCACCTTGATCCTTGATCGCCTGAATGCCCTGCCGAATAGCCGCATTCATGTCGCTGCCGCTGTCTTCAACCACCAGAATGCCGTGCTCGCGAGCCAGCTTCGCCACCTGCAGGTCGGGCGTCACAATGGCCACCTTTGCTATGAGCTTGCTGGCTGACAATGCGGCCAGTAAATCCATCAGCATGGCCAGGGCAAAAGACTGTCGCTGTGAGCCCAGCCGGTGTGCCAGGCGCTGCTTCGAGTTGTGCAAAGACTTTACCGGGATCAGCGCCCACATTCCGGCTGAATTGTCTTCGTCATATGGCGATTTCCGCGAGGCGTTGATGCTAAGCACTTGCCCTTTCATAACAGCGTCCATTTACACGACATAATGGGCAACAACTTTTTCCAGGTGCTGCGACACCCGAGCGGAATGGGCTTCATCCAACGCGTGGAACGCGCTGATTTCACCCACCATGGAAGATTGCAGACTGGCATGCTCACCAGTGTAGATCAATCCGATCGGAATACGCGACTGCTGTATCAGATCGAAGTTGGCTGCAAAAGCCTTGCCTCGGTGAGTATTGTCATAGTCTGGGTCTGCGTCTACGTCGTGCACCTTGTTCATCCACTGCGGATAGGTGTCGTTATAGGTGACACAGGGTGAAAGAATTTCTACAAACGCCATGCCCTTGCCTGCGCGGCTGTGCTGCAAGCCCGCGAGCATGAGTTTATTAACCTGCTCGGAACGGGTGGTGATCCCCCGCGCCAGGAACGTGGTGCTTTGAATCGACAAACCCAACAGCATGGCATCCAGGGCATTTTCTTCAGGCGCTGCAATTGGTACTTCCTTGGTAGGGGAATCCTGCCCCTTTGTGAGACCGTAAACGCCGTTGTTCATGATCACGTACAACAGGTTGGCGTTGCGCTTGAGCCCGTGCATCAGGTGGCCGCCACCGATCGCATAGCCGTCCCCATCGCCACCTGCCGCAATGATGGTGAGTTCAGGATTGGCCAATGAGGCACCGATCGCAGTCGGGAGTACGCGCCCATGCATGGAATGATAGCCATAAGCACCTACATTATTCTGCACGGTTCCTGAGCAGCCAATACCCGCCAGTACCAGGGTTTCGTGCAGTTTGATACCAGCCTGGTCCATGGCATGCTGGATTGCGCCCTGCACACCAAAATGGCCACAGCCAGCACACCAGATCGGATGTCCGATTGCATAGGTTTTGGTCATGCCGCTGTCTCCCTGGCCAGAATTTCCTGCATGATTTCACCGGCGGTATATTGCAGCCCGTCGTACCTCAGGATGCTGACTATGCGGCCTGGCTCTGCCCCCTCACTGCGTAACAAGGCAGCCAGTTGCGCACCTTCGCTCTGTTCAATGATGTAGACGCGCTCATGCGAGTTGATGAAATCAATGCTTTCCTGCGGAACCGGCCACAAGGTTCGGGGGCGGTGACAATGGAAGCGATGACCTTGTTGCTCCAGGCGCTCGGTTGCCTCGGCAATCACTGCACCGAGGATTCCCACACCGATAATGCCAATCGGCGAAGTTGCATCACCCCACTCCACCGCCTTGGGCAACATCGGTTTCACGGTTGCCAATTTGCGCGTGCGTTTGTCCATCATGCGCACCCGGTTTCCTGGCTCGGTGGTGACCCGACCCCATTCATCGCGTTCGTTGCCGGTCACCAGGTTCATCGCATTGGGAGTACCCGGAAATGACATGGCGGAAATGCCGTCATCGGTGATTTCGTAGCGGCGATACTGCTCCATCTGGTTCAGATCGCTTTCTGTGACGCGCTTACCCATATCAATAACGACTGCGTCCAGATCAAATTTCGGCACCGTGAAATCATCGTGACAGACTGCATCCAGGGCCACGATGACCGGACATTGCGCACGACTGGCCAGATTGGTTGCCAGCACGCCTGCATGAAAACACTCCACCGGATCGCCTGGCGCCAGCACGATATGCGGATAGTCGCCGTTGCCGCCGCGGGTGAGCATATTGATGTCGCTTTGCTCCGGCTTGGTTGGCATGCCGGTAGAGGGTCCGGAGCGCTGGCAATCAATGATGACGAGAGGAATTTCGGCTGAGCCGCAATGGCCAATACTTTCCTGCATCAAGGCGACGCCTGGACCAGATGAACCGGTCATGGCGCGCACTCCAGTGAGCGCGGCACCAATCACCACGTTAATGGCCGCCAATTCATCTTCGGCCTGCATCACCACGCCACCCACCGCCGGCAAGTGTTGCGCGAGGAAGTTCATCACATCCGTGGCCGGGGTAATCGGATAGCCTGCGAAAAAGCGCCCGCCAGCTGCCATGAAGCCCATGGCCACTGCATGGTTGCCGGAAATAAACATTCTTTCACCCTGCTTTGCCTGCTCAGGCAAAGTGAGTATCGATTGGCTGCCGGCAATTCCGGCATTTTCTGCAAAGGCCTGGCCTTCTTTCAAAGCGCGCAAATTGGGCTCTAATTGAGTTGCCGACAGTTTCTTGAATTGCTGGCGCAAGCAGGCTTCTGCTTCTTCATCTGGCAAGCCGATGATCCGGCCCAACAAACCAAAACCCAGGCTGTTTTTGAACAAGTCACGGCGCAGATCCCTTACCGCCAGGCGACTGAACGGTACGGGAATAAACAGGCCGGTATCAGGTACCAGACCGGGTGGCAGCGTGCCTCGGGAACTATCAAATACCACGACACAATCATCCGCCAGCTTGGCCGAAGCCTTCTGCACCGCTTCGATGTCGAAGGCCACCAGGATGTCAATCCGGTCACCCAGGCAACTGCGTGATTCAGATGTGGCCCGCATAAAGGCGGCTGCGTGCCCACCCTTGATGCGGGAGGCGATATTACTGGTGCGGTAAATCGAATAGCCGCGCTGCAACAAGACTTTGGACAGGAGCGCAATGATGGTTAAGGAACCATCACCACCCTGGCCCGCCACCATGAACGTTATGTCCTTACGGACCTTGCCCTGAAGCAGGTCTTTGCTCACCATCGCACTGATATCGTATGTGGCTACGCTCATTGCTTTTCACCTTCCCCAGCTTGCTCTTCAGGAACCTTGGGCGCGCCAGGTCCGGTCGTAAAAAAAGTTTTAGGGCACAAACTGCCCATTGCAACACGCTCATCGTGTGTCGGCATCAAGGGCGGCAATGGGCGGTTCTTTTTCTTGTCTGAGGCCAACTTGTTCATCAAAAACTCGCCCCTGGGCTCATCCGACAAAGGCCGGGTTTCCAGCCAACCATCTGCCAATGCGGCCTGAAATGCGGCATGTCCGCGTTTGGTGCGGATCAGTGTATAAGTCCAGCTATCCAGGCCGATACCGCCGGCACCAATATCGGCATTCTCTGCGCCATAATCCAGGCAATACAGGCAGGCGGGCCTGGCCCATTCCCGATATTTCTTCAGGCTGACCGTTTTCACTTCCTTGTTTTCCAGTCGAATAACCACTTTGCCCTTGATATTGATGTTTTCAATCGTCGATGGGTCTTCGTCGATGATTTCAGCCAACTTATTGATGCTTTCGTTGGAAAAACTTTCCGAGCAAAACAGGCCAAAGGTCAAAGCGATATTATTGCGATACCAGGCACTCATGTTCTGGCGGATGCTTGAGTTTTGTTGCAAGCGGATACCGTCAATCTGGCAGGGCACGCCCACTACGGCGATGGGCCCGATGTTTTTCTGCATGGCTTCCTGCAGGGCAAGCGTATTGGGCGAGTAGGTGTAGCGTGATGCAGCGCAGCCCAACACCTCTTCGCGGTTGGTGGCCAGTTTATGCAGCCCTACCTGGCGATTGTCTTTATACACATCACCCAGAATCGCTCCTTTCAGTTTTCCCTGGCTCATCTGGTGCAGGATAATGGCGGATACGATGCCACCATCCTGAGCTTTCTCCTGGATCTCAGGATCGGTAGAGCGGGCATACAGACCGTATGCATAAGGCCCGTACCCTTCGTCTATTACCGGCTCCTGCAGATCGATAAATTCATGCATATCATTGTCTGCCGGCCGCAATACGGGGCACACTTCCACACACAATACGCAGTCCACACAGGCACTGGCCCGGTTCGCTACCGGGTTTTCGTCCACGTAGTCGAATACGTCCACCGGGCAAATGGATACGCAGGCGGCGCAACCCACGCATTTTCCGGGGTCAACTACTTCTTCCATGAGTAATTCCCAGGCCGGGAAACCACCCCGGTTCAACTCGGTACGCCAGGCAAACGCCCATTCATTGGGGTCTGCTCCTTCCAGCAACAATTGACGGTAGCGCTCAATGACCTGGCTGGAGGCATGACTCACCGGTTTTTTGTCCCCCTGCGACTGGCCGGGAGCCGTGTTTTTGTCGATCCAGTTGTTGACTAATTTCATATTGACAGTGGCTCGCAATCAGCGGGGGATAACTCTCATGGATTCAACGGGTTTCAGGACTTGCCAATGCAGCTTGCCGACTGGCCAAATTGGTAGAGCTGCCCTTACATTTGAATTCACGAATGTAATTTATACATGATTTGAATTTAATTCAACTATCAGGGATCATAACAAGAAAACTCAATGCGCCGCCACTACCTTTGAGCTGTATGGCTGCGGCTTTTTGAGTCGGCGGCTTAGGGTCAATGACAATTGCAGGTATCATGTGCCGCCATTGCCTGAGAAAGCCAACCATATCGTTCTGAATGATTAAATCAAAATGCAGAAACAATTAACTATTTGCGCATTGGAAAATATTCCAATGATCACACCGGATGACGATCTGGCCGGCCTGATTCATGGTTCTCTCCTGGCCTCAGCAACGAAACTGCGCGATGGAGACATCCTGGTAGTCGCACAAAAAATTGTCTCCAAATCTGAAGGTCGACAGATACGACTAAGCGATGTGCAGGCTTCGGCAGAGGCAATACGCCTGGCTGCAGAAACGGACAAGGATCCACGACTGGTAGAGCTGATCCTGAGCGAGTCGGAGAATATAGTGCGTCAGGCGCCTGGCGTATTGATTGTCCGCCATCGGCTGGGCTTTGTTTGTGCAAATGCCGGAATTGATCAATCCAACATTTGCCACGATGAGGGTGAGTCCGCCTTGTTATTGCCCTTGGACCCGGATGTATCGGCCCGACGACTACGGGAATCCCTGCAGCGAACGTACGACTGCAGGCTCGGGGTCATCATCAGCGACAGCACCAATCGCCCCTGGCGCATGGGCAGTATTGGCAGCGCTATTGGCAGTTCCGGCATTACGGTATTGGATGACCGGCGCGGCGGAAAGGATATCTACGGCCGTGAGCTGCAGGTAACCATGGTCAATAGGGCCGACTCTATTGCCACCGCGGCGATGCTGGTCATGGGCGAAACCACTGAGCGCACCCCGGTGGTCCTGGTCAGGGGAATGGACGGCGAGGACAGCGATCAAACGGCTGCCATGTGTTTGCGCCCTGTTACCGAAGACCTGTTTCGCTGAAATGAGCAAGAAAAGATATCTGGCCCTGACCGGCGGTGTAGGCGGCGCCAAACTGGCCCTGGGCCTGAGCCAATTGCTGACAGCTGAACAATTGAGTTTCGCGGTCAACACGGGCGATGATTTTGAGCACCTGGGCCTGCATATTTCCCCGGATATCGACACCCTGGTTTATACCTTGTCCGGCCAAAGCAATCCGGACACTGGCTGGGGACGGCGTGACGAAAGCTGGCAGTTCATGCAATCACTTGAGCAGTTGGGCGGGGAAACCTGGTTTCGCCTGGGTGACCGTGATTTGGCTATGCATATCCAACGCACCCGGCAATTGGCAGCTGGCAAAAGCCTGACTGAGATCACAAACCGGCTGGCGAAAGCTCTGGGTATTGAACATCAGATTTTACCCATGTCGGATGATCCGGTACGCACACGAGTACAAACCCAGTCAGGTTGGATGGACTTTCAGGAATACTTCGTAAAGCAGCAATGCCGACCGGCAGTGACGGGGTTTGAATACTCAGGCTCAGAAATGGCCGCAATCAATCCACAGCTGGTCGAGTTACTGCACAGTGACAATCTGGCAGGTATCTTGATCTGCCCTTCCAATCCTTTCGTCAGCATAGACCCTATCCTGGCTTTGCCGGGTATGCGCCAGGCCCTGATAGATAGCAAAGCACCGGTGATTGCTATCTCACCCGTTGTGGGCGGCACTGCCATTAAAGGGCCAACTGTAAAAATGATGCAGGAACTGTCAATTCCCAATACCGCCAGTTGGGTTGCCGGACACTATGCTGATGTACTGGACGGGTTTGTGCTGGACCAGCAGGATGCCGGTTTGAAGGCCGGCGTTGAATCGCTGGGTTTGAGTGTGAACTGCACACAAACCGTAATGAACACACTGGAAGACCGGGTTGCGTTAGCGCAGGACTGCCTGGATTTCCTGCATCAGCTGAACTGAATTATGCATTAATGTTCAGGCGATATACCCGCGCTGCGGTGTCATGCAGCAGAGCAGCCCTTTCCGCAGCTGAGGAATGCTGGCTGAGCTGCTTGAACATGTTCCACAAAACCGTGTAGGAACAGGATGCCCGGTCTACCGGAAAATTACTCTCGAACATGCACCGTTCTGCGCCAAACAGATCAATACAGTATTGATAGTAGGGCCCCACCGCTTCTACCAACTCAGCTGAACCCGGCGGTTTATCGCGCTTATGCCAGCCGAAGCCAGCCATGGTCAAGGTGCGTCCGCCCAGCTTGATGTAAACATTGTCCAGGCCTTTGAGCAACGCCAATGC
>JBBKVS010000004.1:0-7543 GCA_037968555.1 Lysobacterales bacterium
AATGACAAGACCCAACCGGCTATGAACTCCTACACCCAGGCCATCGCAGCCAATAAGGGCCTGTTCTATGGCTATTTGCGCCGTGGACAACTGGAGTTCAAACGCAGCGAATCAAACAAAGCCCGAGCCGACCTGGAAAAAAGCCTGAGCTTGCTGCCTACATCCGAGGCGCACTATATGCTGGGCGTGCTGGACAAGAATAGCCGGCAAACCGATAAAGCCCTGCAGCATTTCCAGGCCGCCGCGCAATCGAATTCCAAAACCGGGCAAAAAGCCCGCCGTGAGCTCATCCAGTTGGACCTGCCCACCAATCCCTCGCGTTATGTTGCTTCAAAAGCCATGGTGGACAAAAACAACCAGGTTTGGGCGGCAGTGGGCAACCAGACTGGCGTAGCCATGCGCGACATCGAGATCACTTATGCCTGGCTGGATGAACAAAACCGCACACGTAACGACAAGATTGTTTATCGCGGGCCCCTGGCCAGTGGCAAACAGGACAGCATCAAGCTAGGCATACAGCTGAACAATGCAGCGGAACTCAATCAACGGGTAAAAGTCCAGGTCACTTCAGCACGTATGGCTGAGTAGTAAAGCGACGGAAACAAGCTGAAATGCAAAATGATGGGCCTCTGCCCTGGTAAACAGGATTTCATTGTTGTTTCTGTTGTTGTTTCTGTTCAGAACTTCAGCTACAGCTTGCAACTGCTATCATAGCCACCGGGCACCGTTTTCAGGTGCCCGGTTTTTTTATGCCTTGCAAAATGGAACCCGCCTTGATTTTTGACCTGCATTCACACAGCAATTTCTCTGATGGTGCCCTGTCGCCCGCGGATCTGGTTGCGCGAGCCGTGGAAAAAGGCGTGGATGTGCTGGCCATTACCGACCACGACACCATCGCAGCCTGCCATGTGAATGCTGCTGCAGGACGGGACATCCGTTTGATACCGGGTATTGAACTGTCCACCCAGTGGGAAAACACCGGCATCCACGTGTTGGGGCTGAATTTCGATGTGAATAGTCCCGTCATGCAACAGGCAGCGGAATCACAAACTGCAGCTCGGCACCTCAGGGCACAACAGATTGCTGTGAACCTGGAAAAGCAGGGTATCAGCAATGCTTTTGCAGGGGCTTCTTCCTTCGCTCCCGGTGGTTATTTGGGCAGACCGCATTTTGCCCGGCATATCGTTGCCAGTGGTAAAGCCAAAACCATGCAATTGGCATTCAAGAAATACCTGGCGGCTGGCAAGGTCGGTGATGTCAAAAAGACCTGGGCAGATTTGCCGCAGATCATAGACTGGATCGTAGCAGCCAATGGCATCGCCGTATTGGCCCATCCACTGAAATATTCACTGACCAACAGCAAGCTCAAGCGCCTGCTGCAAGCCTTCAAACTGCTGGGCGGACAGGGTATGGAAGTGGTATCAGGGCAACAAACTACCGATCAGACACGTCACATGAGTCGTTTGTGTACCGAACTGGATTTGCTGGCCTCCTGCGGTTCGGATTTTCACAGCCCGGAAGCGCACTGGACCGAGCTGGGGCGTTTTTCACCCCTGCCGGCTGAACTACGGCCAGTCTGGGACAGCTTTTAAAAATGGGGTCAGAGTAAAGCGCCAGAGTAAACTGACGATCCGTTATCAGAATCTTCTACATTTACTCTGGCACTTTACTCTGACCCCGCGTCTTCAGGCCTTCAAGCTTTACTTGGTTTTGGCCAGTGCCTGTTCCAGATCTGCCAGGATATCTTCGATATCTTCAATACCCACGCACAGCCGTATCATGTCAGGCGTTACGCCCGCTGATTTCAGTTCTTCTTCCGAAAGCTGCCGGTGTGTGGTTGAAGCCGGATGTGCTGCCAATGATTTCACATCACCGATATTCACCAACCGCAGGAATAATTCCAGCGCATCGTAGAATTTGACCCCGGCATCAAAACCACCCTTGATACCAAAGGTCAGCAGAGCGGAAGGTTTGCCGCCGGTGTATTTCATCGCCAGGTCGTAATAAGGCGAGTCAGACAAGCCACCAAAATTGACCCAGGCCACTTGGGAATGTGACTGGAGGTATTTCGCAACTGCCAGGGCATTGTCGCAATGCCGTTCCATGCGCAAAGGCAGGGTTTGCAAGCCCTGCAAAATCAGGAAGGCGCTCATCGGACTAAGCGCAGAACCCGTGTTGCGTAAGGGCACCGTGCGTGCGCGCCCAATATAGGCTGCTTCCTCCATGGCTTCGGTATAGATCACGCCATGATAAGACTCTTCCGGCGTGGTCAGCATATGGAATTTTTCAGGGTAATCCGCCCAGGGGAATTTACCGCTATCGACAATCACGCCACCCAGGGAATTGCCATGGCCGGCCATGTACTTGGTCAATGAGTCGACCACGATATCAGCGCCCCACGCTATGGGTTTGATCAAGGCTGGCGTTGCTACCGTATTGTCCACGATCAATGGCACGCCATGAGCATGTGCAATTTCAGCCAGCGCTTCGATATCGACAATATTGCCCGCCGGATTGCCTATGGATTCGCAGAATATTGCGGTGGTCTTGTCATCAATCAATTTCGCTATGGCATCTGCGCTATCGTCCGCCGCAAAACGACAATCAATGCCCAGCTTGGGCAGCATATGTTTGAACAGGGTATAGGTACCGCCGTACAGTAACGGCACCGAGACGATGTTGTTGCCCTGCTCGGCAATATTCAGTATGGAGTAATTGACCGCCGCACTGCCTGCGCTCAGACACAAGCCGGCGATACCCCCTTCCAGCGCCGCACAACGCTGTTCCAGCACATCCGTAGTGGGGTTCATGATGCGCGTGTAGATATTACCCGGCACGGCCAGGTTGAACAGGTCAGCACCATGCTGGGCATTATCAAATTCGTAAGCCACCGTCTGGTAAATCGGCACCGTAACAGCCTTGGTGGTGGGGTCTGATTTGAAACCGGCGTGCACGGCCAGGGTTTGGTCTTTCATTTTAATGCTCCTGAAATACTGGGTTCACAACGAACGCTCATAAAAAAATTACAGCATGACGGCTTCAATAAAAATCGCACAGCGATCAAGCACGATACCGGTCAACCTCTGTTCACGGTCCGTAACAATAACAAAGTGGAGAGAGAAGCGCCTGCAACAGCCGCGATCATGCAGCCAGCGGCAGAAAGGATCAAGCTTGCAAATGCAACATTGTGACCAGGTAAAGGCGAGTCTTTGTTCGTCAACGCCTTTAAGCTGGGTCTGATGCTGGCCAACCAGATGACACCCAGTTGTCCTCGGATATACCTCAGTAGAATAGACCGAGCCTGTGTCGATCAGTTTTCACACTGACTGTCGCCGCAGCTGTAGACCTTCAAATCGTCGTTGGTACCGTCCCAATAGCTGATGATCGGCAACCCGCTGGCCGGGCGGATCGCGATGCCGGTGTACAGGCCCACAGCCCCTGCTGTGTCCTGCGGGCGCACGGTACCGGCGCTGCAGACCGTGTTGGTACAGTCGTAGACCTTCAGATCGAAGTCAGTAGAGTCATAATAGCTGATGATCGGCAGCCCACTGGTCGGGCGGACCGCGATGCTGGTGTAGAAGCCCACAAATCCCGCCGCATCCAGCGTGCGCACGGTACCAGCGCTGCAGGCCGCGTTGCTGCAGTCGTAGACCTTCAGATCGGCGTTGGTAGCGTCGTAATAGCTGATCATCGGCAACCCGCTGGCCGGGCGGATCGCGATGCTGGTGTACTGGCCCATACTTCCGGTCGAATCCAGCGTACGCGCGGTGCCGGCGCTGCAGTCTGTGTTGGTGCAATCATAGACCTTCAAATCCACGTTGGAACCGTCGTAATAGCTGATGATCGGCAGCCCGCTAGCCGGGCGGATTGCGATGCTGGTGTACTGGCCCACAGTCCCCGTCGCATCCAGCGTTCGCGCGGTACCGGCGCTGCAGGCCGCGTTGCTGCAGTCGTAGACCTTCAGATCGAGGTTGGTAGCGTCATAATAGCTGATCATCGGCAACCCGCTGGCCGGGCGGATCGCGATGCTGGTGTACTTGCCAACGGCCCCGGTCGCATCCAGCGTGCGCGCCAGCCCAAGCGGCAGCAACGCGCACAGCACGCTGCCGTCTTCGTTGATGCCGGCCAGATAGGTACCCGAATCACAACTGCCACTGACACGTCGCTGTACCTGGGTGGGGTTAATGTCCACGCTGCTGACCGAGCCATCGGCGATCTCGGAACTGGCTACAGCGCCCGTTCCCACCTTCCTGGCATGCAACGCATACGGCGCGGCAGTGAGTTTTTGTCTTGGAACCAAGCCAGTATAACTACCGACGCTGGCGCCATCGCGCACCCCGATCTCCAGCCATAGCTGATCGCCTGCAAACGGCCCGGCGCCAAAGTCCAGTTCGACGTTGAAGATGCCGTTGGTGACGGTGGCATTTTCCACCAGCACCTCCTGGACCACAATGGTTCCGTCGCCGCTAAGCGTATCGAACAGCCTGAACTGGAAATCATACACGCCGTTAGCCGGCACGCTGCTGACTTGCAACTCGCCCTGGTAGGTGAAGCTGGTGGCCAGCGGAGCGGCGTTGGCGATGGATAACGCTGCCAGAAGTGTAGCCAGTGTGATCAGTGTGGTGACTTGTTTGCGCACAAATTTCCCCTTGATGGGAATACTTTGCTTACTTACTGGAGCGCCTCCGTACTCGATCCGGGGGTGCTTGCTGAGTCTTGCTTAAGGCGATTGATGGCTAGTGATTCTCAAAACCATCGGAAAATATCAGCTCATCCGGTGGCGGCGTGATCACGTCGTTGGCCCAGAACCCGCCGGTGAGTTGAAACTGCCCACCGTTAGCGCTTTGCAGCGACGCATCGGCCTGGCCGATGGTGCCGGTCAGGGTGAATTGCCCACCGCTAGAGCGGCCACCGCCGTTATCGATGGTGCTGTGGGTGATTTCAAACGCCCCACCGGATGACTGCGCCAGCGCCAATGAACTGGCCGCCAGCAGAACGGTAACTACTAAATATTGGGCCGATCTGAATATTTGCTGCTCCGGAGACATTGGCCTGAATGGGAGTATCACTCCGTTTGGCTGAGGCTGTCAAAGAGAATTGGTAGTACGAATTCAAATTGTTCCAGGCGCCACAGCCCAGGCCAAACAACGGCTCGTTTTTCCAAGAGTGGAGTTTATGCAGCAATACGATTTTCCATCAAAAGAAGGCGTTTAGTTTTCAGCTGTCACAGGATTTGCTGAAGCAGAATAGCCGCAGCCTGTGCCGGTCAGTTTTCACAACGACTGTCGCCGCAGCTGTAGACCTTCAGATGTCCGTTGTTCTGGGCCTGATAGCTGATGATCGGCAGCCCGCTGGCCGGGTTGATCGCGATGCTGGTGTGCCAGCCAATACTCCCCGTCGCATCCAGCGTACGCGCGATACCGTAGAGGCAGCCCGCGTGTATGCAGTCGTAGACCTTCAGATCGTCGTTGGTATCGTCGTAATAGCTGATGATCGGCAACCCGCTGGCCGGACGGATCGCGATGCTGGTAAAAAATCCCACATCCCCTGTCACATCCAGCGTGCGCCCGGCACCGGCGCTGCAGAACACGTTGCTGCAGTCGTAGACCTTCAGATTGCTGTTGGAACCATCCGTATAGCTGATGATCGGCAGCCCACTGGCCGGGCGGATCGCGATGCCGGTGTATGTGCCCACATTGCCCGTCGCATCCAGCGTGCGCGCGGTACCAGCGCTGCAGGCCGCATTGCTGCAGTCGTAGACTTTCAAATCATTGTTGGTGGCGTCCCAATAGCTGATGATCGGTAACCCGCTGGCTGGCCGGATTGCGATGCTGGTGTACTGGCCCACATTCCCCGTCGCATCCAGCGTGCGCGCGGTCCCGGCGCTGCAGGCCGCATTGCTGCAGTCGTAGACCTTCAAGTCGTTGTTGGAACCGTCCCAATAGCTGATGATCGGCAACCCGCTGGCTGGCCGGATCGCGATGCTGGTGTGCCAGCCCACAATCCCGGTCGCGTCCAGCGTACGCGCCGTACCGGCGCTGCAGGCCGCGTTGGTGCAGTCGTAGACCTTCAGATCGTCGTTGGTCTGGTCCCAATAGCTGATGATCGGCAGCCCGCTGGCCGGACGAATCGCGATGCTGGTGTACTGGCCCACATCCCCCACCGCGTCCAGCGTGCGCGCGGTACCGGCGCTGCAGGCCGCGTTGCTGCAGTCGTAGACCTTCAGGTCGTTGTTGGTCTGGTCCCAATAGCTAATGATCGGCAACCCGCTGGCCGGGCGGATCGCAATACTGGTGTATTTGCCCACAAACCCCGTCACCATCGCATCCAGTGTGTACGCCAGCCCAAGTGGCAGCACTGCGCACAGCACGCTGCCGTCTTCGTTGATGCCTGCCAGATAGAAACCCGAATCACAACTGCCACTGACCCGTCGCTGTACCTGGGAACTAATGATTTCGCTGGTGCCGACCGAGTTACTGGCAATTTCATCTGCGCCAACCGCATTAGTGGCAATCTCATCGGCGCCAACCGAGTTGGTGGCCAGATCGATGGCGCCCAGGCTATTGTCGGCCACTTTGGCTGAGTTGATAGCGCCATCCTGCACCGCCGTTGTATCTACTGCGCCGTCCGCCAACTCGTCAGCGCCAACCGAATTGCTGGCCAGGTCCACTGCCGTGACCGAGTCATCGGCAATCTCCGAACTACCGACTGCACCCTTAGCCACCCTATTGGCATGCAGCGCATACGGTGTGGCGGTGAGTTTTTGCCGCGGGGCCAGCCCCTGGTAGGCGCCGATGCTGGCGCCATCGCGCACGCCGATGTCCAGCCACGATTGTTCGCCTTTAAACGACCCGGCGCCAAAGTCCAGCTCGACGTTGAAGATGCCGTTGCTGACAGTGGCGTTTTCCACCAGCACCTCTGCGCCGACCATGTCGCCGCTGCTGAGCGCATTGAACAGCCTGAACTGGAAATCGTAAACGCCGTTAGCCGGCGCGCTGCTGATTTTCAATTCGCCCTGGTAGGTGAAGCCGGTGCCCAGATCGGCGGCGCTGGCGGTGGATAGAACTGCCAGCAGTGTAACCAGTGTGATGAGTTGTTTGAGCACAGATTTTCCCCTTTACGGAACTGATTTGGTCGGGCGCAGGAGCCCCCTCCGGACGTGATCCAGAGGGGGGTACAAAGTCATGTGTAAGCTTATTGAGGTTTAGGGGTTCTCAAAACCATCGGAGAAAATCAGCTCATCCGGCGGCACAAGCGCACCGCTGACCCAGAACCCGCCGGTGAGTTGAAACTGCCCACCGCTGGCAGCTTGCAGTGACGCATCAGCTTGGCCGATGGTGCCGGTCAGGGTGAATTGCCCACCACTGGAGCGGCCACCGCCGTTATCAATGGTGCTGTGGGTGATTTCAAACGCCCCGCCGGACGACTGCGCCAACGCCAATGAACTGGCCGCCAGCAGTGCAATAACTACCAAATATCGGCCCGATCTTAACATTTACTGCTCCGGTAACACCTGCCTCGCGGCTAGTATTGCGCCGCCTCG
>JBBKVS010000005.1:0-9048 GCA_037968555.1 Lysobacterales bacterium
AACGTGCGGGCCTTTTTGCGCCGCTTCAGCATGCAGCAACTGCAGCGCGCTGAAATGGGCCCGCTGCTCAGTCGCCTGATTGAATGGCTGGTGCAGGATGGCCGCCACCAGAATTTGCTCACCCAGGTGCTGCGTTATGCCGTAGTCATTTTGCATGATCACCGTGAAGCCATCCGTGGCAGCGTACAGAAAGAAAGCCACTGGAGGCTGCCCGGATTTGTTGATGATCGCATTGTCCAGCAGATGCTGGACCGCATCGAGACCCTGTTATTCCAGATGGCACTGGATCCGGATCACGCCATGCGGGCTGAGTTTGATCAGTGGCTGAATACCTGGATCCAGGACTTGCGCACATCGCCGCAGGTGCAACAGCGCATGGAGGAATTCAAGCAGGCGGCGCTGAGTAATGAAGCCCTGCAGGATTATTTATTCCGCGTCTGGACCGACCTGGTGGCCGGGATTGAGCGGGATATTTCCAGCGATGATTCATTCCTGGCAGCCGAGTTGAATCGCCTGATTTCTGACTTTGCCGAAAACCTTGAAAAAGATGTAGCCATGCAGGCCAGCCTGGATCGTTGGCTGATAGACTCTGCGGTGGTGCTGGTAGCTGAAAACCGCCACTCTATCGCCAGCCTGATCAGCGATACCGTGGCCGGCTGGGATGCTGAGGAAACCACCCAGCGTATCGAGTTGGCCATAGGCAGTGATCTGCAGTTTATCCGCATCAACGGTACGCTGGTGGGCGGCCTGGTTGGCTTATTGCTGCACGCACTGGGAATCTTTTTGCACTAGCGAGTTCTGTATGGGAAATATCGTCTGGCTGGCCTCCTATCCGAAATCGGGTAATACCTGGATGCGGGCCTTTATTTACAACCTGATCGAAAATCCACCGCGACCAGGCCGTATTGCTGATTTGCCCACTTATTTCGAGGAGGAGTCCAAGCCGCGCTGGTACGCCCCTTATGCGGGTGAGGGTGGGGTGGAGTCGATGGATTTCGACCAGGCCATGGCTTTGCGGCCACGGGCGCACCAGGCCATTGCTGAGAGCCGCGAGCGCGGCACAATTTTTACCAAGACCCACAACATGTTTGGCCATTTGCAGGGTATTCCGCTGCATAACCTGTCGGTCATGGCGGGGGCGGTTTACATCGTGCGTAATCCGCTGGATGTGGTGTTGAGTGTGGCCGATCATTTTCGCCTGAGCATTGATGAGGCCATCGATTTTATGGCCAACGAGGAAACCGGTACACCGACCAACGAGGAAAACGTGGCCGGCTTTATGGGCTCCTGGTCCACCCATGTAGCCAGCTGGACGGTACAGCCACACGCCGGAATTGTGGTGCTGCGTTACGAAGACCTGCAGGACAAGCCGCTCAAAGCCTTTGGTGCAGTCGCCAAATTGCTGGGAATGGGTAAGGACAAGAATCGCGTGCGCAAGGCCATCCAGTTTTCCTCATTCAGGGAATTGAAGAAACAGGAACTGGCGGGTGGTTTCATTGAAAAAAGCCCGAACTCCGAGCATTTCTTCCGCAAGGGCAGCAAGAACCAGTGGGCGGAGACGCTCAGCGACGAGCAGGTCAGTCGTATGGTAGAAAGTCACAGGGAACAGATGCAGCGGTTCGATTACATCCCGCCCAAATTTCGTTAGACCTGCCAGATAAACTGGTAAATGCTGTTATTCGGCCTGCTCAAACTTATTGGCTGAACGATTTTTACGCACCGTTGTTGGGTCCCAAATCCGGCCATTCATTGAAATATACACTCCGGCGGGCAAACACTGCACTGAACCTACAGCACAACCGATATTGAATACGGCATCCGAATCGCGGAAGCGCGCCGGATTCAGCGCACCGGTCAGGACTATGGTCTTGTTTTCAATATCGGCCAGGGCTTTGGCGGTATCGACCATGGTGTCAGTGCCATGGGTAATCAGCACATGCTGGCAGTCATTGCTGGCTATGGTGTCGCGCACCAGTTTGCGATCGTTCTCGTCCAGGTGCAGGCTGTCCTTGCGCATCAAGGGAATAACCTCAACACGAAAGCCCACATTCATGGCGTGCAGGATTTTGCTGATCTGAGGTTCGCCGATCTGGTAGTCGCTCATATCATCAAAGTAAATCTTGTCGATGGTGCCGCCAGTGGTAATGATCAACAGCCTGGAAATCATCAATTCGCACCTTGTGATTGAGCCTGGAATGACCACTATTGTGTAGTCTGGGCTGTCTAAGCCTTTTGCCCTGGCCACCGCTTCGCGTAGTATAACCGCTCCCCAAGCCCGGGATGGTCCAGCAAGTCATGCATAGCCTCCAATGAATATCATTCTTAATCACGGCAGCCGGCTGCTGCTTGCCGTTCGCTCACTGGCTACAGGCCGGTGGCCACAGGCTTTGGCAATGGCTCTGGCATTGGCAGCGAGCACCACCAGCCTGGCGCAGGATCAAAGCGCCACTGCCGCAAGCAGCGATTCGGCCAAACAAGCTGCTGTCGAAATACCGCAGCAGCCGGCACCGCAAGCGACTGCTGAAATGGTGGCTGAATGGCTGGCAACTCTGCCGGACAGCCGTCAACTGGCGGCCAGTCTGGCTGACCAGGATTCACGCCAGGACACCTTACTGAGCCTGACCGCCCTGGCTTATCTGCTGAAACTCAACCCTGCGCCGGAAGCAGGGCAGGAAGCGGCGCTGGTGGCATTTTTCAGGGACAGTCGCAGCTGGCTGGACCGACTGGCTGCTCGCTATCCCCGCTTACCGGCTCGCAGCACGGTGCTGGATCCAGCCGTGCATGTTCTGCAAAAAGAACTCTGGCAACATCGTTTGTTGCCTACTCCGGTAGTTGCCGCTCTTGGCCCTGATTATTCGGACCTGTTGCCTTTGCTGTTCGAAAGGGATGAAGAGCGAATTGCGGCTTCCTTCCTGCCCGAGGCTCTTTTTCGGGTTGAGCACAGCGCCAGCCGAATCTGGCTGGAAGTAAGCACGCAGGCTGCAGCTAACGCCACGCTGGCGATGGCGCTGGCGCAGTTGAGTCCGGACTGGTTTGAACCCTGGACTGCAGCTGAACCACCGGCACGATCCGCCGAAAACGATCATCCGGCAGATCTCGATGCCCATTTTTTATCCATGCAGGTCCTGCTGGATTCCCTGACTTTGTCTGAGCCTCCGGATCAGCTGCGTTTCAGGCGTTTGCTGTTTGATATACATCGCGCCCTGCCGGAATTGCAAGATGCAGAAGCGCGCTCTGCTCAGCAGTTACTGCGTCTTACCGTGGCCGTGGATGGTTTGTATTCCGGGCGATACCTTGAATTCAGTCAGAGTCTGTTGTGGATAGCAGCCGATATGCTGGACAGGCGCGCCCGCGAAGAAACCATCGACACCCGGCTGGCCGCCTTGCTGGCTGCCTATTTGCCCAAATTATCGTCTCACCTGGCTCGCTCTTTCAGTGAAGTAGACGCCCGCATCAATGCCAACCTGGCCGCCGTTTTTGATGTGGCCCAGGAACTGCAAAGTGGTGAGCCTGTGGCGCAGCGTCTGGAAGGTTTGCAGCTGGAACTGAGTGATGCAATTGCGCAGCTGGTTCTGATGGCTCCGGATATGGCCTTTTATTTTGATCAGCCAGTGCGCCGTGAGATTCGTGAAGAAATCGACATTTGTATTTCTCTGATGGCCGATCGGGATGCAGAAGAGCGGCTCAAGCTGTCGCGTGATCAGTTTGATGGATGCATGGCCACCATGCTGGATTTCTCCGACAAGCTGTTGCGTACCGCTGAGCTTTCAGGTGACCAGAACGGTCCATTTGCGGTAGACCAGCTGGCCCGCGAATTGGAGTTATTACCTACTCAGCGTATCAATTACCTGCTGGGATATATGTACGACCAGGCACCTTCGCCATGCCCGGCCATTACTCAGCCCTTACCCAACCCGCTGGACTGGTCGACTTTGGCGGTCATGATGACCTGGTTCTCCATGCAGGCACCGGTGTTCATGCAGACGCCGGCGAATGAAAGCCGCATTCACCGCATGCAGGAAATCGGCGTGGGCTTGATGCAGGTAATGTCGCAACAACTTGATTGCCTGAGTGGTTCTGCAGCGGGTCGCTCAGACCCGGTCAGCCAGGTTTTGGCTGAATACCGAGCCGCTCTGGAAAGCCTGGTGGGTGGTATACGCGAGTCCGAGCTGGAGTTTCGTGAAATGCATCTGCAGGCAGGTGCCGATGTCGTGCTCAGTGGTGGCGCTCAACAGCGCACCGCATACCGAACGGAAGGCCTGAGCATAGTCCCTTGCGATCTGGCAAAAAGCTGTGAAATGACCCAGCCCCTGGAAGCGACACGAGCCATGATTGGCCTGTTTCCTGATGCCTATCTGCTGGCTGATCAGAGCGGCCTGGGCAAGCTGGAAATTTGCTATGACAACATCTCATGGGTTGAGCGCCGCGCCGAACGAGTACGGCCGGATGATCCCAATGTGGCCAATTATTACGGTCACTTGAGTTTCGAGCTGAAAGGCCGTTTTCACGAAGGTGACTCAAGTCGGGATATATTCGGCTCCACTTTTATCAGCCCTGAAGAACATGACTACCTGATCGCAGCAGCCACGGATGAGGTTCTGCAGGATAACTGCCCGGTGGAATGGGTAGGGACCCGCATTGTCACACCCAGAAATGACGATGAAGGTTTCCACCTTGTTCCTAATCGCCTCACTTACCTGGCGGCTTCACGTACCCGCCCGTCGGAACTGATGAATGCCAACTGGAGTAAAGGCGAAGAATGGCGTGATCGTTTCATTACCGGCCACGGGGTCAGGCCCATTGCGTTTGAAGTCGACAAGGGCATTTATGACCGTTTGGGTGAGCATTTGCGCTCACTTTACCAGGCAGAACAACAGGCCATTTACGGCGGCATGTTGAGGTCAACCCTGAGTAACAGAAATGACGATTTTCGTATGCTCAACACTTTGCTGCACCGGGTAACTACCTTCAAGGCTTTGTTGCAGGCCGAGCTGGTGCTGTTCTATCCCGAGACCATGCTGGATTCAGATGAGATACGGGCCATGCTGGAAGGGCAAAACGGCCTGCTGGACGAAACCATCATTCGGCGTTTCCGTTCCAATAATGCCGCCATCAGCGAGATCCACGCAGCCGGCCTGGCCAGGCTGGACCGCTTCCAGGCTTTATGGAAACAGCAACCTGAAGCCGTGGTGCGCTCTGGCTCGGTGCCTGTCAGCCTGGCTCACGCCATGGCGCGCCTGAACTACATTGATCAGCTGTATTTCAAAGCAGTCACCGAAAGCCAACCACCCGAGGTGATTGCTACAGTTCCTGTACCCGATGCAGCTGAGTAAACTGCTGCAGCCCCGAACTGATTACTTTAAGGCTGGGCTTGCTTTTTGCCCTGGCGGGCATAGCTGGCCAGTGCGCCGCAATAGCTCAATGCCAGCACGATCTGCACAATAGCTGGAATACGCTGCTCGGGATTGCTCCAGGCCTCCATCACGCCGATTACGAAGTACAGCACCGCCAGAAAACCTCCCCAGGTCATGCTGCGGAAGCGCCCTCTGGCTATGCCCATCAAGGGCAGTAGCAAAGGCAGGCTGGCAACGACAGCGAGTATCCAGTTGTGCGCACCCCAGGGCTCGGGTAGCAGAAAGTGCCAGCTGGGTTGCAGCAACAACAGGGCCAGATAAATCCCCAACACAAGGTGCTGGCTCATCAGCGCTCCAGTTGCACTGCAATTTCAGCCACCCGTTTTCCCAGGGCGCGGCACAGGGCGAGTTCATCGCTATCCAGTTCCCGGCCACCTTTCCAGCTGGAATAGTGGCTGGCGCCGTAAGGTGTGCCGCCACCGGCGGTGTGGATCAAAGCAGCTTCAGTAAAGGGCAGGCCCACCAGCAACATGCCGTGATGCATCAGTGGCAACATCATGCTCAACAGTGTGGATTCCTGGCCGCCGTGTAATGCAGCGGTTGAAGTAAATACCGCCGCGGGTTTGCCTGACAAGGTGCCGGAAAACCATTCGGCCGCTGTTCCGTCAATGAAGTATTTCAGGGCAGCTGCCATATTGCCGAAGCGTGTGGGGCTCCCGAGTATCAGACCGGCACATTCCGCCAGGTCTTCTTTACGCACCCAGGGTGGTCCGTCTTCGGGTACTGCCGCAGTACGATCTGTCAGGCCATTGCTGACCGGCGGTACCGTGCGGATTCGTGCACTGGCATGCGGAACTTCTTCCACGCCACGGGCGATTTGCCGCGCCATTTGCGCGGTTTGCCCATGCAGGCTGTAGTAAAGCACCAGTACCTCGGTGGATGGCAAGTTGTCACTCACAGGATTTCGAGCACCGCTTCAGGGGGGCGTCCAATAGCAGCCTTGCCATTGGTCAATACGATGGGCCGCTCTATCAGTCTTGGGTGTTGATGCATGGCTTGCAACAAGTGCTGATCGGACAATGAGGGGTCATCCAGTCCCAATTCCTGGTACTCAGATTCCCCTTTGCGAATCAGTTCACGAACCGATAAACCCAGAGCCTGGCAGATTTCGGCCAGTTGTTTTTCGTCCGGAGGGTTTTCCAGATAGGGGATAATCTGAGGATTGATGCCCCGGTCCTGTAACAAAACCAGGGTGGCGCGCGATTTGGAACAGCGTGGATTATGCAGAATTCTGACAGTCATCTTGGCCTCAGTTAGAATTACGGGTATCGCACCGCTAAGAGCGAAGTGATCCAATGTCATTCTGTGAATGTGTCTTCAGACCATTCTATTGACTGGCAACCGGCGGGTAAACGGAAATGCCAAAAATGACCATCACCAAAACAATTAAAGCTGCCATTGCTGCAGATGAAATGCAGCATCTACTTAAGCGCATGCGGAATTTGTCGCAGCATGTCTGGAAGCACTTCAAGGAAGATCGCTGTTTCGACGAGGCGGCTTCCCTGGGCTATACCAGCCTGTTGGCAATGGTTCCCCTGCTGGCCGTGGTGTTTGTTGTGGTTGCTGCATTCCCGGTGTTCAATGAGTGGTCCGAGCGCTTACAACTTGTATTGCTGGAAAACCTGGTGCCAACCTCAAGCAAACAGATTAGCTCCAGTATTGGTTCCTTTTTGTCCAGTGTCAGCAGTCTGACGCTGCCCGGCACGGTTGCTTTGGTGTTGACTGCCCTGATGCTGATATTCCGCATCGAAGTAGCTTTCAACCGTATCTGGCGTGTGGAACGTTCACGCTCTTTTGTCAATCGCATCATCATGTATTGGGCTGTGCTGACACTGGCACCTTTGCTGATTGGCAGCGCCGTAGTGTTCAGTGCGCAAAATCTGTTTATTGGGCGGGGGCTGCACGAGCTGGTATCACCCAGTCTTTACCGCATGGGTTTGTTCCTGATCACTACTGTAATATTTACCCTCATTTTTATGCTGGTACCGAATTGCCGCGTGCGTTTCCGTGCAGCTTTGGCCGGTGCGGTTCTCAGTGCATTTATGTTTGAATTGGCCAAATTCGGTTTTGTGGCCTGGGTCAGCAATGCCAACTACGCAGTGCTCTACGGAGCCCTGGCAACGGTACCGATCTTCCTGTTGTGGTTATACCTGGTTTGGGTGGTGGTGCTGCTGGGCGCTTCTTTGGCTGCTTCACTGACCACCTTCCGCACCGGCAACCTGGCATTGGCCGACTGGCCCGTAGGCGCCGGGTTCCAACTGGCCTACCGTATACTGGGCCATCTGTGGGAAGCGCAATCGCGTGGCGAACCACTCAACCAGGATCAATTGATCGCACTGGAGTCGCGCGCCGGTGCCTTGCAGGTCAATCTCATCCTGCACAACATGTTCATGGCAAAAATTGCTAACGTTGATGACAGTGGCGACTGGATGCTCAGCCGGGACCTGGGTGAATTGAGCCTGGCTTCCCTGTATCTTAGCGGCAACTATCACTTGCCCATTCTGGGCGAGGACAGAGTGTTCCAGGAAACGGCCTGGGATAAGGAGTTTTTGGCAGCCATGAAAGATGTTCAGGATAAAGGTACCAAAGCATTGAATCGACCCTTGCGACCCATGTATGTGGGTGCAGTCGAATGAAGCCATCAGGCAAGTTGAGCCTCGCCTCGTTGTTATGGTTATTGTTTGCCAGCCAGGTGTTATGGGCTGCGGTGTATGAAACCGCGGAACCGGTAGATTTTTCTTTGCCGCAATTGAGTGGTGAGGCACTGGCATTGAGTGACTATCGCGGGCAGTGGGTGGTATTGAACTATTGGGCTACCTGGTGCGCGCCTTGCCGCAAGGAAATTCCGGAACTCTCTGAATTGCACCAGCAACGCGACGATATCACCGTGTTGGGTATTGCCTATGAGGACGTTGATGAAGCGATGTTCAAGGAATTCCTGCAGGAGTTTTTTGTCAGCTACCCCATACTCATAGCCGATGTTTATGCACCACCGGAACCCTTCGGCGCTCCCAGGGTATTACCTACCACCATTATTCTGGATCCCACCGGGCGCTCAGTAAAAGTCTTCCTCGGCCCGGTTACCCGGCAGGATATTGAGACTTACGTCGACGACGCCTCAAACGCTGGCAAATAATTCGGATTGCAACAGACGACGCACCGGTGCAAAAGATTTACGGTGCTCAGAACAGGGGCCATGCTGCTCCAGACACTGCAGATGAAGGGCAGTCGGGTAGCCTTTGTGCTGGTCGAAGCCGTATTGCGGAAATGCCTGGTGCAAGCTGAGCATATGCCGGTCACGCGACACCTTGGCCAGTATGGAAGCGGCTGAAATGGCTGGTTCCAGCCGGTCACCCTGAACGATGGTTTGAACCTCGTAGTCCAATTCAGGTGCCCGGTTGCCATCGATCAAAACCCGCCGGGGTTGTGGCAATAGTTTCGCCAGGGCGCATTGCATGCCCCACAGGGTCGCCTGCAGAATATTCAGACGGTCTATGTCGGCAACTTCGATATGCACTATGGACCAGCCCAACGCGTAGCGCTGGATCTGCTCAAACAGGATTTCCCGCCGGGCTTTACTCAGCCGCTTGGAATCGTCCAGCCCCACAATGGGCTGCTGCGGATCCAGGATAAC
>JBBKVS010000006.1:0-16865 GCA_037968555.1 Lysobacterales bacterium
TTTGTGAGCCAACAAGCCAGCCCGACGCGCCAGGCTGGCCAGGGTGCTGGGATTGGCATACAGCCGCGCCAGTCCGTCGGTATAGGCAATAGTTTCTGCCTGATCATCCTTGCGCCATGCGCTGTAGGCGCGCAGCAGGCTTTCTTCTCCCGCATCGAATTCTGTCGCCGGTGCTCCCTGCCTGTAGATCCGGGCTTCTGCCAGTAGCTCTGCCAGCACTGCGACATCGCGCAATCCCAGGTTAAAACCCTGCGCACCTACGGGGTGAATAGCATGGGCCGCATTGCCCAAGATCAAGGTTCGCGGCTGCCAATCCGTTTTTGCCCTGACCAGTTTCAGCGGGTAAGAAGAGCGTTTGCCAATTTTTCGCCAGGCCCCAAGGCCAGGCCCAAAACGGCGCTCGGCCAGTCGCAGGAATTCCTCATCAGGCATTGCCATCCACTCTGCAGCTTGCGAGCTGGCCACTGACCAGACCAGGCCGCAGCGTCCATCTCGATGCGGCAGCAAGGCAAAGGGACCGGTAGGAGTAAAACTTTCGAATGCCCGACCAAGGTGTGCTTGTTCGGGAGTCACATTACAGATGATAGCGGTCTGGCCATAGTCGTGGCGTTCAACTTCCACCCCCATGGCTGCGCGTACCAGCGACTCCGCGCCATCGGCACCCACCACCAGTCGGGCTCGCAATGAATTTTCAGCGTCACCACAAGTGTATTGAATCTGTACACCATCGCCGTCTTTTTCCAGCGAGCTGACCCGGGCCGGGCAAATCAATTTGAATTGCGGCAATTCTTCCAGTCGTTGCAATACCACCGCACCAAAGGCGCGTGCTTCAACCACATGACCAAAACTTTCCAGGCCCAATTCGGCGGGAGCCAGCAACACGCTGCCAGGCTGATTTATTTCCCTGACATGAATTTCGCGGATCGCCGTGGCATGTGGCTGCAATCCTTCCCACAAATCCAGGCCATCCAGTATCCGGCAAGAGCTGGAGCTCAAAGCCAGTGTGCGATCATCGTAGCTGGGCTGTAGGCTGGCTTTTGGCGTTACCGCTTCCAGCAGGCATAGCTTCAGGCCCAATGGTGCCAGGGCACAGGCCAGGCTGGCACCTACCAGACCGCCGCCAATAATCGCGACGTCAAAACTCTCCGATGGAACAGAATGTTCAGATTGGGCTTGCACGGCTGTCATGTTGATCCGGTCCGGATTTACCCGGCCATTAAAGCTTCGATATCGGCCGTGGTTTTGGCCAGCTCAGCGGTCAGCACCAGCGGCTGGTCCTTGGTGACCGCCACGTTATCCTCGATGCGTATACCAATGCCGCGGAACACTTTGCGCACGCTGGTATCGTTGGGCGGGATGTAGATACCGGGTTCCACCGTCATCACCATGCCCGGCTCCAGCAAACGCGACTCACCATCCACCAGGTAATCGCCTACATCGTGTACATCCAGCCCCAGCCAGTGGCCGGTGTTGTGTACATAGAAGTGTTTATAGCCCTCCTGCTCCAGTTCTTCTTCCAGGCTGAGTTTGAGTATGCCGAGATCTATCATGCCCTGGGTGGCAACCCGCACCGCCTCGTCGTGCACATCCTGCCAGTGATTGCCAGCCCGGGCCTTGGTTATGGCAGCCAGTTGCGATTCCAGCACCACGTCGTAGAGGTCCTTCTGCTCCGGAGTAAATTTGCCATTGACCGGAAAAGTACGGGTAATGTCCGACGCATAGCCATCGTATTCAGCACCGGCATCGATCAACAGCAAATCGCCATCATTGAGCACATCACGATTGGCAATATAGTGCAGCACACAGGCATTGGTGCCACCGCCAACGATGGCATTGTAGGAAGCCTGGCATTGGTTTTTGGCAAATACGTAGTTCAGCTCAGCGTGGATTTCAGCTTCGTTCATGCCGGGCCGGCAGACTTTCATGGCGCGCTCATGCGCTTCAATCGCAACAGCTGCTGAACGCCGCATGGCGGCGATTTCATCACGGCTTTTATACAGCCGCAGATCATGCAGCATGTGGTCCAGCGCATGAATTTCCTCAGGCGCATGAAAAGTCTTGCGGGGCTTGTCGCGGAAATCATTCAACCAGCCAATCAGGCGCTGGTCGAATAAGGGCGCCTTGCCCAGATCGTAATAAATCCTGTCCCTGTCCTGCAGCAATTTCGGTAAGCGCTTGCCCAGTTCTTCAATATCGATGGCCTCATCCATGCCATATTGACTGATGGCACCCTTGAGCCCAGTCATCGGGCCATCCCACATTTCCCGCTCGGGATCACGCTCGCGGCAGAATAATATGCTTTTTGGCGCTTTCTCATCCGGCACCAGACACAGTACTGCGTCCGGCTCGTGAAAGCCGGTCAAGTACATGAAGTCACTGTTCTGGCGGTAGGGGTAATGCACGTCACTATTGCGGATTTTCTCCGCTGCCGCGCAGAGGATAATGATGGAGTCCTCACCTGCCATGCGCATCAACTGCAAACGGCGCCGGGCAAATTCCTGTTGTTTTATCATTCCGCTACTCTGCTCATTTTGAATTCATTCTTCATCAGTGAATCAGGTCTTCATCGCCCGGGCCACGCATTTCTTCGCAAAGCATCAGGGTCACAACACGCACATATTCAACAATTTCCATGAAGGCGTTTTCGTCGCTTTCTTCGCCTTCATCCTGATTCTCCTCAGCCTCGGCATCCAGCTGCATAGCTTCCTCTCGCTCAGCTTCCGTCATACCGGCTTGTGGATAGGCTGCCTTGGCAATGTGCCTGATGTCGTTCAGCGCTTCAGTGGCCTCTTCTGACAATGCGGGCAATTCTCCCCCCAGACCCAGCCCAGCCAGGATACCGGTACACCATTGGGCCAGCGAATCAGTGCGCTCATACAGGGGCTGATCATCATCCGGCAGCCACAGGTTAAAACCCATTTCCATATCAGCCAGCTGCTGCAAAGTGCTGTCATGCGCTTCAGCAAACAGCTCACCTAAAGCCTGGTCGGGCTCGACCACCAGTTGTAAAGTGACCAGCTGCGCCATGAATTCAGCATGTGAAATCGCACCATTACGACAAATCAGGCCACACAGCACTCCGTGACATTCAGCCAGCTCGGCTGCGTCCAGCGTGCCGCGGCTGAGTAACAATGCGTGGTGGAAATCAGGCATGGGATCTGGAGACATTTACCGTCCTCCGAAAAACCGTAATGTTACCACTGGCAGCTGCCTTGCCGCAGCATGTAGTCTACCGAGATTGACGCTATTGCTGACTCAACATATAGTGTGACGCCATGGAATCCCTCGAACAGACCAGCAAAGACCTCAAGCGCCTGGAACAGCAATTAAGGCAATTACTGGAACAGTGCCGCAAGATGCGTGAGGAAAATGACTCACTGCTGGCCCGCCAGGAATCACTGGTTGCAGAACGTGCCGGCCTGGTTGCCAAAAATGAGGAAGCGCGCAGCAAAGTCGAAGCCATGATCAACCGCCTCAAGGCCCTCGAGCAGACTTGAGTTAACCCGAGAGCCAACAGGAATTATCATGAGTGTCCCAGCAGAACCTGTTTCCGTCACCATACTCGACCGGAAATACCAGTTTGCCTGCACCGCAGATCAGCGCAAGGATTTGATTGAAGCTGCTCGGGTACTGGACGAACGCATGAGAGATATACGCGAAAGCGGTCGACTGATGTCGCTGGAACGCATTGCACTACAGGCCGCCTTGAATTTCAGCGATGAACTGCTCAAGATGCAACGCCATGCCGATGTTCGTGAAGTTCAGATAGACAGCCGCATCCGCTTGTTGGCTGACGAGCTGGAACAGGCAATGAGCAGCTGAAATTTCAAACTGCGATGCATCACTGAGTCGCTTCGTCTCACGTTCTACCCGACAACATACCCACCCCGTCCAGTCCTGTTATACTCAAGTCAGCCCTCTGAGGTGTTTGCCAGTGGGACGTTAGTGCCTTGTCCCTTAATCATGACCTCGGGGCGGTGAAACTGAGAGCTGTTGTGCATGTTCGCAAGTTGCGAAAAGCCTGAAGCCCAGTCAACTGCTCCACCTGAACCGATGGTTCAAGGTCGCCGGCCTGCAGCGGCACTCCGGAGGGCTCTGCTTTCAATGGGCGAATGAACTTGTGTTCATTCGCTTTTTTTACGTCAGGAAGCTCTGAATAATTCAGAGTTTCCTTAGCTTGGTCGAAACATTTTCATTGCATGAAGCATCCAGCATCTGAACCGGAATTGATCCTGCAGCAGAAAAAAGCCCTGCGGCGCAGCATGCGCGATAGACGCAGGCAGATCGAATCCGGACTGCGCGAACAATACAATCAGGCCCTGAACCTGCAACTGATGCAGCGTTTACTGAGCCTGCAACCCTGTATCGTCTCAGCTTACCTGGCCTTTGATGGTGAGCCCGACCTGGCTGCATCCTTTACTCCCTTGCGCCAGGCTGGCTTTCAGCTGGCTTTGCCTTTTATTCAGCAGCAGGATGGTGCTTCACGCATGATTTTCCGGCTGTGGCGGCCTGACGATACTTTGATCGACAATCAACTGGGCTTTGCGGAACCCAGTGAGGGTGAGGTGCTGAACCCAGCCGACCTGGGCGTCATTCTGCTACCCCTGGTGGCCTGGGACAGCAACGGTGCGCGGCTGGGCATGGGTGCAGGCTATTACGACAAAGCCTTGTCACCTCTGCGTGAGCTGGCACTACCGCTGCGCATAGGCATCGCCTTTGATGTGCAACGGTCCGACGAAATTCCCACTGACACGCACGATATACCGCTGCACGAATTGATCAGCAACAGCCAACGGTTTACCTTCCCGGCCTGATCCGCGACAATGCCGGTCATTCCGGCTATGTGAAATTTCCTCCTATGCGATATTGGTTGATGAAAAGTGAGCCCGATGCTTTCAGCATTGATGACTTGAAGAACGCCCCTGGCAAAAAGGAACACTGGGATGGTGTGCGCAACTACCAGGCGCGCAACTACATGCGTGATGGCATGTGCAAGGGTGACCTGATTTTTTTCTATCATTCCAATTGTGAAACGCCGGGCATAGTAGGTATCGCCGAAGTAGCTTCAAAAGCTGCTTATCCTGACCATACTGCTTTCGATCCCAAGGACCATCACTACGATGCTGGCAGTGACCCGGAAAATCCGCGCTGGCTGATGGTAGACATACGCTTTAAGCGCAAAACCCGGCGTCTGATCAGCCTGACTGAGCTTAAACAGCACGATGACAGTCTGGCGGGTTTTGCCCTGATACGCCGTGGCAACCGGCTTTCGGTTATGCCGGTTGAACAGGATCACTGGGATTTTGTGCTGGAACTGGAGAAACAAGACGCATGAGCATCGACCCACATCTGGCGCAAAAAATGCGAGTCGCAGAAGCTGCCTTGGCCTGGGTCAAAGAGGACAGCATCCTCGGTGTAGGCACCGGCAGTACTGTAAATTGTTTTATCGATGCCCTGGCCAACAGCGGCAAACGAATTACGGCAGCAGTGTCCTCCTCAGTTGCCACAACAAAGCGGCTGCAGGAAGTGGGCATAGAGGTTCGTGAACTGAATCACGCCGGCACACTGGATGTTTACATCGATGGCGCTGATGAGTTTGACAAGCACCGGCGCCTGATCAAAGGCGGCGGAGGGGCACTGACTCGCGAAAAAATCATCGCTGCTGCCAGCCGTAAATTTGTCTGCATCGTCGATGAAAGCAAGAAAGTGGGCGTGCTGGGCAATTTTCCATTACCCATCGAAGTCATTCCCATGGCCCGCAGTTATGTGGCGCGCCAGTTGGTGGTTATTGGCGGGCAGCCGGTTCTGCGTGAGGGTTTCACGACCGACAATGGCAATGAAATCCTTGATGTACACAACATGAACCTGGTTGATCCAAAAGATATTGAACAGCGGATTAATAACCTGACAGGTGTGGTCTGTTGTGGTCTGTTCGCTTTGCGACCGGCTGATGTGGTGCTGATGGCCACGCCGCGTGGCGTGGTGGAGATTTAGTCGATTACCGGTCAATAGAGCGCTTCCAATTGTTTATGGGTTCCGGATATCTCGCTTCGCTCGATCCCGGAATGATGGTGCCAAGCAGGCAGCCCTGCCAATCAGCTTTCTTCGGCCAACAAGCCATCCATTTCCTGTTTGAAGTCGGCAACAAACTGCTGGTAATACTCACCCGTTCCTGGCCCGTTGAAGCCGGTGTGGATGCGCCGCACCACCCCCTGTCTATCCATGAAGATCATAGTGGGATAAGCCAGCACGTGATTCAGCATGGGCAAGGTTTCCGCAGCGGCAGTTTTGTCGGAAATACCAGCGATCAACAATTCAAAATTGATCTGGAACTGATCCCTCAAGGCCTTGCCCTGCTTTGCTGCGAGATCAAAGTCCTCGAAATGTTCGTACAGCAAAGTAACCACTTCCAGGCCACGATCCCGATTCTGGTCATAATACTCAGACAGGAAAGCCACCTCATCAGCGCAATTCGGGCACCAGGTTCCCGACAAGGTGACCAGTACCACTTTGTTCTCAAATTTTGGGCTGTCCAGTGAAACCAGTTCCCCAGCCAGATTGGGAAAACTGAACTCCACTGTGTCAAAGCCGTCTTTCAGATAGGTGAGCTGGTAAGGGTCTGCCAGAGTTGCATCGAAATTCCTCACGGCCGTCCAGGTTTCATGTGAGCGTGTTCCCGACCAGAATTCGCCCTGCATTCTGCCCTCCACATCGATATCAGCGCTGAATGCAAAGGCATGAGCGCCATCAAAAGTTGATAACAAAAGTTTGCGGCCACTGACCTCGCCCTCCAGATAGCGGTAGTCGCCTGTCGGCGTCAAAAAGGTGCCGGTAACTTTACTGCCCTGTTGATCCAGCACCCCAACTGCCTGGGTATCTACACCCTCTTCATCAGTAAAAACGGTTTCCCAACGCCCGGTAACATTGACTTCAGGTACCGGTGAGTCGGAATAACGATACTCAAGGCCGCGCTGGGCTGATACCGGCATCACTTGCTCGTAGCCCAGCTTCACCAGTGTCAATTCACCCTGCATTTGGTCGCCGGAACGCAACAACTCGATGGTGTTGTTGAAATGCGGAAACCGCAGCTTCAGGCGATCACCATCTGCCGTTATTTCCGGTACCTGTACTCGCTCTATACCGTTGCTGAACCAGGCCTCAGAAAAGTCGTTGGCCAGATGCAGTTGCACCGGCAATTCCACTCCGGGCAATTCGATCACCACGCGCCAGGTTTCTCCGTCTTGTTGTTGTACCTTGGATTCGATTTCACCGAGCGTTTCAGTGGGACTTTGCCGGGGCGAGTCACAAGCGGCTAACAGCAGGCAGAGCAGGCATATGGGAAACAAGCGCATTACAGGACTCCGGGCATCAGTCATCAACAGACCGGAAGATTAGCACTGGAATGACGTGAAATGCGGGGGAATGTTGGGTCAGAGAATAATTTTCAGGCTGAAACGACATATTCTGGCTTGATAAACAGGGGTCAGAGAACCATTTTTCGGTCTCAAAGCATGAACCCTGATTGAGTCCGATTGAAAATGGTTCTCTGACCCCAGCAGCTAGAAATCCGCTGTCAGCTGAAACCACAACTTGGTGGTGTCTGGATACGGTGATGCGTCCTTGCCATCGAAGAAAGCGGCCTTGAACAACAGCGTGTATTTTTCGGCAAACTTTCGACCAATGGAGGCATCGATTTCCGAGCCAAACGATTGACTGCCCGATTCAGCATCGAAATCGTGGTATAGCAGATCCCAATTCCAGCTTGCCAGTGGACCCTTGATGCCGACAAAAAGATCATTCAAACCCGCATCAGGCGTTGTCAGGAACATGTCAGCCCAGCCATTGAAGGCATGCAGGGTTGCCAATGGTGTACGGAATGAAGCGCCAGCACGGTTGTCATCGCCCCCCAGCGATTCATAACCCGCATAAGGCGTGACCTTGCCTATCCCCAGGGAAGCATCAACACGATAGTAATTGGCACTGTAATCCACCGGGTTGTTATGCCCATCGGTCTGGTGTGCGTACTCAGCGGCATAGCCAAAAGAGTTTTCACCAAAGGCATGCGAACCCCCCAGACGGGCACCGTAAGTGGATGAGGAAAAAGCAGCCAGGTCATCGTTGTCGATGTCATAGTAGTAGCCGGTCAGTTTTCCCACGCCTTCCCAGTTGTAGCCCAGATTGCCCAGCCAGGTCGAATTCTCGTTCTCACCTGCGGGTACGTCGTCACCAAAAATTCGATTAACCTGCCAGACATAGGCCAGTTGAAAATCCATCGCGGCGACTTTTTGCTGGAAATAGGCAGCATCGTAAGTCTGCTCGTTCTGGCGCCATCCCACGTTACCCACGAAGCGCGCAGTGTCATAAATGATTCTTTGCCGGCCAGCGCGCAGCAACGAACCTGCAGCACCGTTTTGCCACTGTAAAAACGCCTGGTTGAGGTTGGCGCCGGTAGGATCGGCCACAACGGGATACTGGGTTCTATTCGGTGTATTGCCACCCCCGGCGTTGTAGTCATCCCAGATCACATCGGCAACATAATTAAACTCGGCAAAAGCGCCAAAACCCTTCCAGTCATCGGTTTTGAAGTTCAACCGGCCGCGCAAGGTGGATGCCTCGGCATCCTCGGCAAAATTATCCTGGTCAACAGTTTCGAAACGATAGCGAAAACCGACAGCCGCTTTTCCCTGGGTAAACATTTCTGCAAACGACTCAGCAGCAAGAGCTGGGCCCGGTGTGGTGGCGAGCGCAGCCACAAGAACTGCTGCCGATGAGGCGAGCAGCTTCAGTTGGGTGTTCATGGTGGTTCTCCTTTTATCCTGCGAGCCAGGCGCTGCAGGACCGGGCTGATCACCCGGGGCTATCCCCGGGTGATCTGGCTTTTACTCAGTAAACGTCGTGGATGGTGTTGTAGACGTTGAACTTGCCGGTAGGTGTAATAATTTCCGGGCCCTTTATCACCGCTTTGAGGGTGCGGGTTTTATCGTCTACCACTACGATGGCAGATTCCTGATCCTGGCCACTCCAGACCGAGAACCAGACTTCGTCACCGGCTTTGTTGTACTCAGGTTGAACCACACGCTTCGGCCCTTCACCCAGTTTTGCCCATTCGGCGATCGGCAACACCTTGAATCCGGCATCCAGATTGTTGATGTCATACACGGCCACACTCTGTGAAATTCCGGGATCCGGGTTTAGGGTGGTATCCACCCACAGGTTGCTGGAGTTGGGATGGGACTTCACAAACAGTGATCCTCCGCCCTGGCCTTCCATCGTGCGCACCACTCTCCAAGCGTGCCCGGCATGCTCCTCTGGGTCTGTACCGATGAATGTGATGTTATGATTGCCCAAAGCACTGGTAACCCAAACCGGTCCAAATTGTGGATCCACAATATTTGCGCCGCGCCCAGGATGTGGGATCTTGGTGACTTCAATCAGACCAGCCAGCTTGCGCTCTTTCGAGTCAACCACCGCAATCCGGTCCGACTGATTGGCAGCCGTGAGGAAGTAGCGCTTGGTCGAATCCCAGCCACCGTCATGCAGGAATCTGGCTGCCCCAATCTCGGTTATAGCCAGGTTATCGATGTCTTCGTAATTGACCAGCAGGATCTTGCCGGTTTCCTTGACGTTGACGATGAACTCAGGATGCTCATGCGATGCCACGATGGCAGCCACACGGGGTTCCGGGTGGTACTCCTGGGTATCCACCGTCATTCCGCGGGTTGAAACAATTTTCAGCGGCTTCAATGTATCGCCGTCCATGATGGTGAACTGCGGCGGCCAGTAAGCACCAGCAATTGCATAGCGGTCTTCATAGCCATGATACTTCGAGGATTCAACCGAACGGGCTTCCAGGCCCACCTTGATTTCAGCCACGCGATCCGGTGGGTTCATCCACAGGTCGATCATGTCAATCCTGGCGTCACGACCAATGGTGAACATATAGCGCCCCGAAGCTGACGGTCGGGAAATATGCACCGCATAACCGGTCTTGACGATATTGACCACTTCCTTGGTATCACCATCGATGATGGCGACCTGGCCGGAATCACGCAGGGTTACCGCAAAGAAATTATCGATGTTGCGGTTATGCTGTGGCTTACCAGGTCGATCTTCCGGGGCTACCAGTACTTTCCAGCTGGCCATCGTTTCTGCCATGCCCCACTCCGGAGGTGCCGGTGGTTCATGCTGCAGGAAGCGGGCCATGATATCGACCTGCTCATCGGTCAGGTCACCGGATGTACCCCAGTTAGGCATGCCTGCTGGCGATCCGTAGGTAATCAGTGCCTTCAGGTAATCTGCACCCTTTTCACGAGTGATATCGGTGGTCAGGGGTTTGCCCGTAGCGCCTTTACGCAACACGCCGTGACAGCCGGCACAACGCTGGAAATAAACTTCCGTGGCAACATCAAACTCGGCCTGTGTCATCTGCGGGCCTTCAGAGTCGATAAAGCGCTTGGTGTCTTCACCTGAAATGGCGCTGGGCGCACCTCTGTAAGCCAACTCACCCGCATCCGCGACGGGGTGGTCGGATGGGGCGGTAACCGCTACACCGCCGCGGGCTGCAGCCACTTCTGCTGAATTGACTTCACCACCGGGGTTGCCCCAGGAATTCATGACAAAGGTCACGACATCAGCCACATCGCTGTCGCTGAGGTAAGCAAGTGCCGGCATGACGGAGTTGTAATCCACACCGTTAACAGTAACCGGACCAGACAGGCCGTTAATCACAGCACTCACAGCAGCCGCAGAACCCTGGGCCAGGTAATCCGATTCAGCCAAGGGAGGAAACGCACCCTTGAGCCCCTGTCCCTCTGCCTGGTGGCAGGCGGAACAATTCGTGGAATACAGTTTCGCCCCGTTGGCAATGCGGTCTTCCAGCGAAACAGTGGCCGCTTCGGCTGCGTGCACAGCAAGCGCGGGATCGACTTTGTTGACGGGTTTCTGGCTAACAGCCTGATCGGTATTCTGCCCGCAGGCAGACACCGAAATCATCATGGCTGTCGCCAGAAGAATGGGATTGCGGATTTTCATTGTTCGCTCCGTAAGATTGAATACCTGAAATAGATTCTTTCTATCTACCTCAATTCTAGTTTTTAACCTGAGTATTGCGCTTGACGCATGTCAACCAAGTACAGAATTGCTATAACAAGATCCTGTCTAGAAGCTGATACTGAAGCTCGCGGAATAGCTCCTCCCGGGCTGGGACAAAACCGGAATCATGGGATCACTGGCTTCCAGCTTGGCCACATCCAGCCAGCGCCAATAGCTTTCATCACTCAGGTTGAATACACCAACGCGCAATTGCAGCCAATCCACCGGGCTCCAGCCAGCCGTGAGGTCCAGGCTGGTCCAGCGATCGGTGGCAAATCGCGGGCCCGTGGTTTGATCAATGTCACGGTCCTTTTTGGCCGCCGTGAAGGTGCCGATTAGCTCCAGGTTCCAGCGGTCATCGGCAGAATGCCAGGCAGCGCCAATTACCGCCTGTGGTGGTGCAATGGAATTCAAGGGCTGGTCGGTGTCGCGGTTATCGCCTTCAGACCAGTATGCGGCGGCCTGCAGTATCCAACCCTGTAATCCCTCATGCCATGCTGCAAGGTCCTGGTCATAGCGTACATCCACACCATAAATACGCGCCTGGCCGATGTTACGGGATTGGAATATCAGTTCACCCGTAGATTCATCCAAACCAATCAAGGCGCGTGAATCGATGAAATCATCGTAGTCCGTATGGAACAACGCCATGCTGAGCCGGGAATGGGAGCTGATCCAGCGGTGGCCAAGTTCGAAACCGTTGGAGGTTTCTGATTTCAGGTCCGGATTGGGAATGGCACGGTAGCCAAACAAGGGTATGAACAAGCCAATATTGACATCTTCAAAAGGTGGCGCGCGGAAGCCTGCTGAGTATTGCCCATACATGCTCCATTCTTCATTGAAGCGATACAAAGCGGCCAGTCTGGGGGTGAACTGGCTGTCGGTGATGTCCACGACTTCCACGTCCGGGTAATCTTCCAACCAAAGCCCATCCACTTTTGGCTCCAGTTCGTAGTGGTCCCAGCGCAGCGCCGGAACCAGGTCCCAGCGACTGCCGGCAAAGCTGATCTCATCCTGGATGTACAAGCCCAGTTCGCGACTGCGGGAATTGGGAAAATCACGCACCGGCATTTCTTCGCCGAGTATGGATGTACTGCTTTGGCTTGTCAGCAGGTTGGTTTGCAGGCCGTCACGAAATTCTTTGCTGGTAGTTTGCAACCATTCAAGGCCCAAGCCCAGATGATGTGTCGCCTGACCAGCCGCAATGGTGCGAAACAGGTTTACATCCAGACCGTCGTGCTGCTGCTCATAATAGAAACGCCGCTGGATTTCGACCGGGGGGTTGGCTTTGCCGCGTGTTTCACGGGTGAATTGGTCGGTTTTAAAATCGGTGTGATAAGCCCTCAGTACGCCTTGCTCCCAATTACCCCAGGAAAACTCATAATCGGCAGAGAGTCGTTGGCTTTCATCATGATCGGAGCCCAGTAATTCCGTGGTGGTGCGAAAACGCCGGCCGTATCCAAGCTGGGAGCGCATCTCCGTGTTCACGTCGCGCTGATCGGACTGGGCAGTCAGCCGTAATCGGTTTCCTGTAGTGGTATCGAAGGTGTAGCGCAACATGAAGTCCTGGCTGTCCCAGGACTGCGGGTCGTTTGGCACTGCAGCTGGCGCCGTATTATCCCGCTCATGTCCATCCCGCCATGTGCCAGCGACCAACAAGGCATGGCTGCCTTCTCCCCAGGCCGCAATACCCGATCCCACCCAGCTGTCGTTCATGCCCCGGTAACCTGAGCGCAAGCGGCCAGTTACACTGCCATCTGTTGTGGCCAGCAAGTCATCCGGATCCCAACTGGTAACGCTGATGATGCCACCCAGGGCATTGGAACCGTACATGACTGAAGCCGGCCCGTGCAGCACCTCTACCCGTTTGATCCGGTCAGACTCCAGCAAGGCACGGCCTGCATCGGAGAATGCACCAACCGCCACGCGGTCACGTACCGGTATTCCGTCCTGTTCTATGGCAACACGATTTCCACCGATACCGCGAATATTGATCGCAGTGGCGCCAAAGCGGGTGCCAGCAGTTTCTACGTCCAAACCCGGCTCGTAACGCAGCAAGCCATCGATGTCTTCAACCAGGGCTTCGCTGATTTGCAGCGCGTCGATAACCGTTACCTGGGCCGCAACCTGGGAAAGGAGTTGCTGACGTTTGCTGGCCACAACAACTATCGGATCCAACTCAATAGCATAGTCTTCGTTGCTCTCCTGCTGAGCCGCCATGGCTGGAACCGCAGACGCCAACAGGGCGCTTACAAAGAAACAAAGTGAGCTGCAAGGTTCGTATTTGAAGGTCATTGAGTTGTGGTCTTTCGCGGTTGTTCACGAGTGCAGGTACAGAATAGATGCATTTAATTGCATCATTTATGACATGGATCAAGCAGTGTTTCGAACATCAATGTGAATCCAGTTTGCCATCATGACCCCAGCGCTCACTTTGTTGATCTGGATCACCTGACTCAGGGTGTTAAATGGTTAGTTTTGTTGCATTGATTGGCGGTGATTTTTGAATGGTCCGAGATTTTTATGAAGCTGACACGATTTACCGACTACTCACTGCGGGTTCTGATCTATCTCGGCATGCAGGGCGATGAGCGGGTTACCATTCGCGAAATTTCTCAAGCCTATGATGTTTCACGCAACCACCTGATGAAAGTAGTCAGTAATTTAGCGCGCAAAGGTTATGTTGAAACGCGACGCGGGCCCGGCGGGGGCCTCGCCCTGGCCCGCCCCGCTAACCAGATCAACCTGGCTGACGTGGTCAGCGACATGGAAGAAGACCTGGGTCTGGTCGAATGCTTCTGCCCCACCAACAAATGCGTCATGACACCGGTTTGCAACTTGCGATCCGTGCTGCAACAGGCGCTGCAAGCCTACATCAAGTGCCTGCGGCGTCACACACTGGAGGATTTGCTGCAGCCGGCTCCAGAGCTCGAAGATATACTGGGTATCAAGCATAAAATCGCCTGATGCTTTACCCCGGTATCTGAACTGGAGAATATCCTGGAGAGCTTTTTCGATTATACGTGGCTCAAATCTGTCCACCGTTTTCTGGCACTGATCAGCCTGTCAGGTTTTGTGCTGCGCTGGTGCTGGCGCATGCGGTCTTCGCAGTGGGCGCAAACCCGTCTGGCTAGAATCCTGCCACACATAATTGACACCCTGTTCCTGGTCAGCGGACTTTGCCTGGCATGGCAGGCAGCAATGATTGCCAATCCTCCAGCCTGGTTATGGGCCAAGATTATTGGTCTGGTGGCCTACATCATCCTGGGCGCGGTGGCCATGCGCAGCGCCCCTCGTAAACCACACTCACAGCTGGCCTTTGCGGCTGCCATCAGTTGCTTCTGTTGGATTGTATCGGTGGCGATGTGGAAATCACCGCTGGGAGTTTTCCTGATTTTTAGCGGATAGACCCGCACTGATCATTCCAAGCCAAATCCAGGGCACCCAAAAAGAGCGCCAAGAGGGCGCTCCTATTGCATTACCGGAGCGGTTATTTCCGCTGACTTGAAAACTTATTCTTCAACAACATCTTCTGCAGGAACTGGTACCAGTTCAGTGCCCGCCAACATGGGTATGGTGAAGTTCTCGCCGCCCTGGCTGCTGGCATAAACATTCAATTCCTGGCCTTCAACTGTCTTTGAAATCGAAACTTCTTCATCACCAATTTCAGCCTTGAATCCGCGCTGCGGATAAACTCTCTCCGGATCACCCCAACTGCCATCCGGTTCCCGGTACCGAACCACGGTGGAATTCGCGCCATGACGAACAATTTTGACTTGAATCTTGGCAAACCACTCGCCACCCCGTTCGATCAATTCAAGACAGTGATTGGCTATAGTTGGAGTGCTCTCCAGTAGCTCGGCGCTCCAGACTACATCCGCGCAGCCTGGAGTATGGGCCGTTGCGTTGACGGAAAAACCTGCGGCCAGCGCAGCGGCCAGCTTGATTAAATGTATCGATTTTTTCATAGCTTTCTCACTCTGGGTCGGTGAACTGATCAAAGCCACATAGTGCTCATGGACTGATGTGCGTCCTGGCAAATTCTGCCAGCTCTATCAATGCCTTACGGGACTCGGGCAGGAATCCAAAAAGGGTAAAATCATGCGGCATATCGGGCCAGACAGCGATTTTTGTAGTTACTCCCTGACTGCGGGCTTTGGCTTCTGCCAGCACGCTATTGTCCAGCAATACTTCTGCACCACTGACCTGGAACATCAATGGCGGAAAGTCACTGAAGCTCCCCCAGTAGGGACTGGCCAGTGGGTTGCTGGGGTTATTGTGACCCAGATACCAGTGACGAAACAGCATGACCGTGGCCAGGAGAAACATACTGTCAGACTGTTCATTATCTATTGTGGAGCGGCCAATGCTGGTCAAATCGGTGGCAGGCGAAATCAATAAAGCACAGGCAGGCATCTCCCTCCCGGCATCACGTAATTGTGACAGCAAACCCAGACTGAGAGCGCCACCTGCGGAATCCCCGCACAGCACAACCTGGCCCGGATCAACGCCACTTGCCAGCATAGCGTTCCATGCTGCCAGGCAATCTTCTGTGGCTGCAGGAAAAGGATGTTCTGGCGCCAGTCTATAGGCAGGAATCCAGGCATCCATACCCAGCTCCAGGGCCAATCGACCCGCCAGGGCTGCATGCATATTGGGAGACTCAAGGCACCATGCACCGCCGTGCAGCAGGAAAACCGTACCTTTGCTATCGCCATTTCGTGGTGTCACATGACGCGCAGCAATTCCACCCAATTCAGCTTCACGCCATTGCATCTGACTGGGCATCAGGTCACGGCGTTGATCCATTCGGGTCACTGAAGCCCGGAAGTGTTCCACCTGTTTTCCCTGCGGCGGCTTTCTAACCATCAGGCGCAGATACCAGTTAAACAATCGGGTTTGCCAGCTGATCATGAATCAATTTCCTGTGAGGCTGCTGATGGCAGCAATTCAAGCCACCAGGGAATATACGTTGTAATCAGAACAATATCTGTAGCAGTAATCTGTAGGCAATCAGCAGGTCGAGCAGCAAAATCAGCACCGCGCCCAGGGCAAATACTCTGCGCCGATTGGGAACAAAGTTGGAACCTATGTGGATAGCTGCGTGCACATAACGTGACAAAACGAAGACCAGTGCAAGAACCAGGGTGAAAATATTGGCCAAATGCATGGCCCACAGCATGATGCAAGTGACATAAAACAGCACCGGTAACTCGAACTGGTTGCGAATGCAATTGTTCACCTGCACAACATCGTCAGGCCAGGCGTCAGCGTGCAGGCTTCTCCGGGTTTCGTCCACTGTACCAGTCGCAGCGGCTCTTTTCTTGCGGGCACCGAGCACCAGGTACAGCCACACAACCAGGAATATCTGCAATATGACGGGAATGAATATCAAATCTGCATGCATGTTGATTATTCCTTTAATGCCATTGAGGCATCATAAGTCATCAGTATGTCATTTACCCAATCGGTATCACGGCAGCCAGCTTCGGCGTTCAAAGCTGAACTGAAACCGGCTCGCAGCGCAGTTCAGTTTTTACCGAATTGGCAATAAAACACTCGTCATGCGCTTGCTCATGCATCTGCTCAATATCAGCCTGGGATGGCAAATTCTCACCCGAGAATTTTACTTCCGGTCGTAAAGTGACCCGCGTCATGGCCAACTTGCCATTGGAATTTTTACCCATCAGGCCCAAGGCCACATCGCGATACGAATCAACCACAAACTTGCGCTTGGCCGCAATGGACAGGAACCACAGCATGTGACAACTGGA
>JBBKVS010000007.1:0-10672 GCA_037968555.1 Lysobacterales bacterium
TGTCCCGTACCGGTAGCCGTATTGCTCAGTACGCCGCCCGTTGCCGTGACCTTGATCACATCGGCGCCCAGCTTGACCGCCTGGCGTACAGCGCGGCGGCAGTCATCCGCGCCGTCACAAACTGCGGGTGAAGCCATCACTTCCATCACTTCAGCGCGATATCCGTGGACGTCGGCGTGGCCCCCGGTGGGGGTGATGGCTGGTCCTGAAACCAACAGTCTTGGCCCCGGAACCTTGTTGTCCCGAATGGCATCACGCAAGGCATACAGCGGTTCGCCGCGAGAGCCCAGATCCCGCAAGGTAGTGAAACCAGCCAGCAGTGTCCGGTTGGCATATTTGGCCGCGTTGAGAGCTATGTCGGCATCGCTTTGAGTCACCAGGTCGTTGCGACCGCCATCACCGGATTGGCTGGAAAGGTGCACATGCAAGTCGATAAAGCCTGGCATCACAAACTGCTTCGACAAGTCGATTATTTTTGCTGAATCCTGACTGGAATCCGCTGCTACAAAGCCATCGCGGATTTCCTTGATCACCCCGTCAACAATGATGATGCTCTGTTCGGTTTTTGCCTTGCTGCCAGGCTCGGCCAGTAAGGTTCCGGCATGAACGATAAGGGTTTCAGCCTGCAATCCTGCGCTTGCCAGCAGTGCGAAGACCAGTGTGAGAGCCTTGCTTTCAGGGATTCTGACTGTGTTGTTCATCATGTGGGGGTGAACCTTGGTCAAGGGTAATTTGAGCGACTAGTAATCCCATATAAGCATATTTCAAGCAAGGCGGTGGTTAGTCCTTGTTGACTAAAAAGTTCCTTGCGCATCACTTACAGGAGCTTATGATCGAATCGAACTCGTCGATGAGATCAGGCACGTATTTTCCGGAGCATTTTGCGGATGAGGTGGCTGAAATTGACGGGTTTCCTTTGTCATGGCTCAGGCGATAGATTGCTACAGGAGTTAGGTTTGGTGTTTTTCGATTTGCTACACACTGCAGCACGTTACTCAGCAAGCTTTGTAGCAAGACCATTAACTCTGCTTTTTTGTTTTTGCCTGGCAAGTTGTCTGCTGTTCAGCGGCTACAGCCATGCAGACAGCATTGATCCAGAGTCCATCAGTGCCATGGAATGGCGCAATGTGGGTCCTTTTCGCGGTGGTCGCGCCACCGATGTTGAGGGTGTTCCATCCCAGCCATTCACGTTTTACATGGGTGCTCCCGGAGGTGGCGTGTGGAAAACCACCGATGGTGGAACTTCCTGGAACAACATTTCTGACGGCTATTTCAATACCGGTTCGGTAGGCGCGATTGCTGTCTCGCTTTCCGATCCCAACGTCATCTACGTGGGTATGGGTGAGCATTGTGTGCGTGATGTCACCGTTTCTCATGGTGATGGTGTTTACAAATCAACCGATGGTGGCAAGTCCTGGTCACACATTGGGCTGCCCAAAACATTGCACATTTCCAGCGTACAGATTCACCCGGCTGATCCGGACATTGTTTATGTGGGCGCACAGGGCAGTCCCTGGGGCCCGCATCCGGAGCGGGGCGTTTATAAATCAAGCGATGGCGGCAAAAGCTGGTCCTTGCTGCTGCACAGCAACAACACCAGCGGCATCAACGACCTGGTGATGGACCCGAACAACCCGCGCATACTCTACGCGGCCATGTGGGACCACGATCGTGAACCCTGGCACGGCTACCAGATGAACAGTGGTGGTCCGGGTTCTGCCTTATACAAATCCACCGACGCCGGCGAAAGCTGGCAGAAGCTCAGTAAAGGGTTTCCCTCATCGGTAGGCAAGTTTGCCGTTGCCGTTTCTGCCGCCGACAGCAACCGGCTCTATGCCCTGGTGGAAGCCAAGCCGGCTGCCAGCGGTGTTTACGTATCCAATGATGCAGGTGACAGCTGGACGCAGGTCAATAAAGAACATGTGATGACCGAGCGATCGGCTTATTACATGCACATTGCAGCTGATCCGCTCGATCGCGATGTGGTTTACGTGCTCAATGCGCCCTTTCTCAAATCGATCGATGGCGGCAAGACTTTCAGCCGTCAGCGTGTGCCGCATGGCGATAACCATGCGATCTGGATACATCCACAACACTCGGACTGGATGATTGAAGCCAATGACGGCGGCGTTAATGTTTCCTACAACGGTGGCGAAACCTGGTCTACCCAGGGCAACCAGCCCACTGCACAGTTCTATCGCATCAATGCCGACAATCTTTTTCCTTACAACCTGTATGGCGGCCAGCAGGACAACTCCACGGTAAAAATCAAAAGCCGCAACTTTGGTAGTGGAATAGGAGTTGAAGACTGGTATCCGGTAGGTGGCGGTGAAAGCGCGCATGTCGCCTTTGATCGTGACAATCCTCAGCTGATCTACGCCGGAAATTACCAGGGCCAGATCACCGAATATGACGACAGAAACGGCGTCGAGCGTGATATCCGCCGCTATCCGCTGGGCACGGCTTATCGTCGCCCGGAAGAGTATCCCTTCCGCTTCAACTGGAACGCACCCATCGTGGTTTCGCAACACGATCCGGCGGTGATTTATCACGGTGCGCAGATGGTGCTGAAATCTGTAGACCGGGGCCAGAATTGGCAGGAGATCAGCTCTGACCTGACACGTAACGACAAGCAGCACCAGGGTGTGGTGGAGGGTGAGTTCACGTTTGAGGGCACAGCCGGTGCCATGTACAACACCATTTTTTATATTGCGGAAAGCCCGCATACCGATGCTGAGCTGTGGGTCGGCACCGATGACGGCAGCATCTACCTGACCCGCGATGGCGGCGAAAACTGGCAGGCCATTACACCCGAGGGCATTGGTGAAGCCCAGATCAACATGATCGAACTCTCTCCTCATGAAGCGGGGAAAGCCTATGCCGTGGTGACTCGTTACAAATTTGATGACCGCTCACCGAGTATTTTCAGAACCGATAACTACGGTAAAAGCTGGAGCCAGATAGCCAGTAATTTGCCGGCGGGTGATTGGGTGCGTGTGGTGCGCGAAGACACAGTCAAGCCCGGCTTGCTGTTTGCGGGCACACAAACCTCGGCTTATGTTTCAGCCGACGATGGTGGCAGCTGGAGTTCTTTGCAGCTGAACCTGCCGCATGTTCCGGTCACCGATCTGAAAGTGCATAAGGATGACTTGCTGGCGGCTACCGAAGGCCGTGCTTTCTGGATACTGGATGACCTGTCGGTTTTGCGCCAGATGAGTTCCACCACGAGTACCGCCAAGTTCCATCTCTATCAACCTGCCGCCACCGAGCAGGTGCAGATTGAGGGTTGGGGTGGTGCAGCTGCAGGCGTAGGCAAGAATCCACCATCTGGCAGCATCATTTATTACTCTTTTGATGCAGCGCCGGATCTCAAGAATTCGCCCGTATCTTTGCAGATTCTCACGGCAGATGGTGAGCTGCTCAATACCATCAAGGCCGGTGAAGGCGGTAGTGGTCTGACTACCAAGGCTGGCCTGAATCGTTTCGTTTGGAATTGGCAGGTGGCTGGTATGGCCAATAAAGAACCGGATCTTGCCACTTATCGCGCGCCGCTTGCTTACCGGGTTCAGCCAGAGCGTTACACCGCTCGCTTGCAGGTCGGCGATCAAAGTACCAGCCAGAGCTTCGAGGTTCTGGACGATCCACGCACACCGGTCAACGCTGCGGATGCGGCCCGGAAACAGGAATTGCTGGCAGCCATCTATGCCGAAGCAGCCGGACTCAGGGCGGAGGTAATCAACATGCGTACGGTACGCAGCGACGTTGAGGCCATGTCGAAAATCATGTCCAGGGCTCAATCCCCAGAATACGACGCTGCCCAATCAGCCTTATTGCAAGAGATCGATGGTTGGCTGGTTCGAGTGGTTGAGGAGGGTGATGAGAATTTTGTTGAAGCCGGCCATTCCCCCAGCCGACTCGATTTCAGTTTGTTTGAAATTCTTAACCTGGTTGATCGTGCAGCAACGCCGCTCAACCAGGGTGTATTGAATCGGGTTGCGGATGTTCGCGCTCGCTATCGCGTTGAGCAAGACGCATACAACCGCATTCTGAGTGAGGAGTTGGCGAAATTAAACTCCATCACATCAGAGCAGTCGGTACCGGCCATTCTGCCCAACGGCTCTTGAACAAGCCGTGGAGCAGGATGAATTTGAAATACCAGGATTCGGGCATTAGGCACAGAAATCCGAACGTTTAGTACTTCCTGCGAATAGCAGGTAAACATAGAGAGGAAATGAAATGACTATCAAATGGGATCGTTTCAGGGGACTATTTTTTACAAGTGGACTTGTTTGTGCCACAAGCCTGATGGGACTAATTCTGCTGCCGACTTTGGCGCTGGCTCAAGGTTCGGCTGCTGCTTCAGTGGAAGATGAAGATGCGGACGGAAAAACGCTGGAAGAAGTGACGGTTACCGGCTCACGCATCAAGCGCCAGGAGCTGATTACCAGCACGCCGATCACGGTGATCGGGGCGCAGGATTATGCCCTGTCCGGCACCACCAACGTTGAGCAACTACTCAACTCCATGCCGCAAGTCGTGCCAGGCGAGGGTGGCTACACCAACAATGACAGTAATGGTGTTGCCACGGTCGATCTGCGCGGTCTGGGTGTGCAGCGCTCCCTGGTGTTGGTGAATGGTCGCCGCTACATTTTCTATGACTCCACACAGGTAACCGACCTCAATACCATTCCTGCAGCACTGGTTGCCGGGACGGAATTGGTAACAGGTGGTTCATCGGCCGTATACGGTTCAGACGCGATTGGCGGTGTGGTCAACTTCCTGCTCAAAGATGACTTCGAAGGCCTGGCTGTAACCGGCCAATACGATGTCAGCCGGCATGGCGATGGAGACCAGGTCAACTTTGACGTGACCATGGGTGGAAATTTCGCTGATGACCGGGGCAATGCCGTAGTCTATTTCAACTACCTGGATCGTGAAGCCGTGCTGGCCGATGCGCGCAAACAATCGGAGTTCTTTTTGGTTGACGGTAAAGATGCTGCCGGTAATCCCATTCTGACACCGGGTGGCAGTTCATCCATACCCAATGGCCGAATTTCGGGCTTCCCCACCACGGGCCCGGAATTTCTGGCCAGACCTGGTTTGGCGACCGCATTAGCCAACGCAGGATTGACGGGCGTCGGTTCCCTGGGTTTCAAGTTTGATGACACCGGTAAAGTCGTCAGCCCATTCGTCAGCCCGGGCGATCAATACAACTTCAACCCACTCAATTACCTGCAGTTGCCGCAAGAGCGGAAAATGGTCGGCACACTGGCTCGCTACACCGTTTCTGACAAGGCAGAAGCCTATGTTGAAGGCATGTTCACGCAGAATATTGTGAAAACCAAGCGCGCGCCTACACCGGTGGGTGGCAGCGCCTTGTTCCAGGTGAACAGCCCCTTCCTGCCGTTGTCTGTGCAAGAAATTTTAAGGGCGCTTGATGCGTCAGAAGGCACGGTGCAGCGTGATTCTACGGGTGCTCCTGTGCTGGGTCCGGATGGTCGGCCCATTATCACTCCGGCTGCTACCCGAAATGACGGTTACACCACCGTAGGTTATGCCCGTCGTTTGGCGGAAGTTGCAACCCGGGATGTTACCTATGAGCGTAATGCCTTTCGCGCCTTGTTTGGTTTGCGCGGTGATCTGGGAGATGTCGGCTTCCTGAAAAATGCGGATTACGACATGTACTATTCCTATGCCCGCACCCGCAATGTCACCAATTCATTCGGCAGCACGATAGCAGCGAACTTCACTCAGGGCCTGACTACCAAATTTGATGCCACTGGCAAGCTGGTTTGTACCAATCCGGCCGGCGGTTGTGTGCCCATCAATATGTTTGGTCCCTTTATTTCACCTGAAGCATCTGCCTATATCACCACCAGTCAGACCAGCAGCGAGGAAGCATCCATGCAAGTAGCTTCTGCGGTCATGACCGGTGATCTGTTTGCCCTGCCTGCTGGTAATATCGGCGCGGCCTTTGGTACTGAGTATCGCAAGGTGGACGGGCTGTTCGTTCCGTCCCAGGGTGGTGTAGGTGATCTCAACCAGGGTCCTACCGGCGGTGATTACGATGTCTGGGAATTGTTTGCCGAGGTTCTGGTACCGATTACCGATACGTTTGAAGCCAGTGCGGCAGTGCGCTATTCCGATTACTCCCTGAGCAATGTGGCTGGCGTCTGGACTTATGGCAGCGGCTTGACCTGGCATGCAACCAACAGCTTCATGCTCCGTGCCCAGTACCAGCATGCGGTTCGTGCGCCCAGCGTAGATGAGTTGTTTGCTGCTCAAACCGGCTCCGGTCCAGCTGCTGTTGATCCCTGTGCCCGGCCCAGCGCGGCAACCAACCAGAAGATCAAGGATCTGTGTATCGCAACCGGTGTACCGATTGCGCTGGTAGGTGACCCGGGCTTGCAACCCAATTTCCAGATCACCGGTGTCACGGGTGGCAATCCCAATCTGCAGGAAGAGAGTACCAATACCTATACCTTCGGTATGGTATTCACCCCGGAAGCCATCAAGGGCCTGAATATCACCATCGACTATTACAACATCACGGTTGATGATGCGATTGCCCAAAGCGGTGGCTCTGTGAACAATGTTCTGGACCTGTGCTACAACCAGATCCAAAACGTCAACAGTGTGTTCTGCCGGTCCGTGGTCAGGCAGTCCAATGGCATTATCGGCACACCCGGTGGTGTTTTTGTGCTGAATGAAAACATCGGCAAAATCAAAACCGATGGTATCGACCTCTATGCTGGCTATTCCTGGGAAACGGATTTCGGAATGTTTGGTACCGGAAGCTCATGGGATGTCAGTTTTGGTGCCACCTGGTTGAACACGTTTGATGTCACACCGGTAGCCGAATTGCCTCAACTGGTAAATGAATGTGCCGACAGCTTCGGCCTGACTTGCGGCGAGCCCCTGCCGGAATTCAAATCCACCACGCGTTTGAACTGGCATACCGGACCTCTGACCATGAGCCTGCGCTGGCGTTGGCTGGCCAGTGTCACCGATGACAAGATCACCAGTGGTAAATCCCAGCCCTCGCAACTGGCAGCACCGGAAACCGGTGATGTGAACTACTTCGATCTGACCAGTTTCTATGAATTCAACGATAACTATTCCATGACCCTGGGAATTGAGAATGTCTTTGATAAGACCCAACCCATCATCGGTAGCTCGCAGGAGCAGTTGAATACTTTCCCCAGTACCTATGATCCATTCGGGCGTTTGTACTTCTTCAGCTTTACTGCTCACTATTGATGCTTGGGCTGATGAACTTGACTGAGCTGCAGGAAAGCAAGAGCTGAAGTGCAGTAGTTGCCAGAATCTCTGCGCTGCGACAAGGATGTCTGCAGCGCAGAGACCCCGGCTGAAAACCGGGTTGATTTATGCGCTATTCGTTTTCACCGCGTGAGAGCGGGCGAAACGGACTTGCCCGCTTGGCTCATCTGCTTGTGAGATTCGATATGTCAAAAACCTGCCATTTTCCAAAAGCCCTGCTGGTGCTATTGTTCCCGCTGCTGGCCGCCCTCAGCAGCCCCGCCCCGGTTTTTGCACAGCAGGCTGTCCGCAGCAGCGATTACCAGGCCATGGAATGGCGTTTGGTGGGGCCTTTCAGGGGCGGTCGGGTTACCGCCGTTGCCGGTCATGCCAACCAGATCTACACCTATTACCAGGGTGCTACCGGTGGTGGAGTCTGGAAGACAGAAGATGCGGGCCTCAATTGGCAGAACATCTCCGATGGGTTCTTCAAAACCGGCACCGTAGGCGCCATAGCAGTGGCTCCTTCGGATGAGAACACGATTTATGTGGGCATGGGTGAGTCGCCGGTGCGCGGGGTCAGTACCTCGCATGGCGATGGTGTTTACAAGTCCACCGATGCCGGTAAAACCTGGACGCACCTTGGGCTGGAAGGGACGCGCCAGATCGCAAAAATAGTCATCGACCCGAATAATGCCGACATCGTTTATATCGGCGCTCAGGGCAATCCCTGGGGTGGCAGCGATGAGCGCGGTGTTTACAAGTCCATCGATGGTGGACAGAGCTGGACCAAGGTTCTGTTTGTAAACCCGACCACCGGGGCAAGTTTCCTGAGCATGGACCCGAATAATCCGCAAACCATCTACGTCGGCATGTGGGATCACCAGAGACTGCCCTGGTATATCCGCAGCGGTGGGCCGGGTAGCAGCCTGTGGAAAACCACCGATGGTGGCGCCAACTGGACCAAGTTGACCCAGGGCTTGCCGGAGCTGATGGGCAATACCGGCATCAGCGTTTCACCCGTCAACCCTGAGCGGGTTTATGCCATGGTTGAAGCTACCGAAGGTGGCATCTTCCGCTCTGATGATGGCGGCTTGAGTTGGAAGCGGGTCAATTCGGATAACGGCATACGCGATCGCGGATGGTATTACACCCACATTTTTGCCCACCCCACAGAAGAAAATACCGTTTATGTACTGGCCGCTTCCATGGTGGTATCAAAGGATGGCGGCGAAAACTTTGAGGGTATTCGCACCCCGCATGGCGATAACCATGACCTGTGGATCAATCCGCAAAACCCGGACTTGATGGTGGAGGGCAATGACGGTGGCGCCAATGTGTCATTGAATGCGGGTAAGTCCTGGTCCACCCAATCCAATCAGCCCACCGGACAGTTCTACCGGGTGGTTACGGACAATATGAAGCCGTATCGCTTGTATTCGGGACAGCAGGACAACAGCTCCATCCGCATTGCCAGTTCAGCCGTAGACGGTGGTATTGGTGAGGAAGACTGGCAGGCTGTAGGCGGTGGTGAAAGCTCGACTTTCGGCTTTGATCGCGATAACCCGAGACTGGTTTATGGCACGGGTTTGCTGGGCGGCATTACGGAGTACGATGATGCCACCGGCCTGGTGCGCCGCATAGACGCCTACCCCTTCTTTGCCGGTTTCCGTTCTGGTGAGGAATTAAAATATCGCTTTAACTGGAATGCCCCGGTGCTGGTTTCGCAGCATGATCCCAAGGTGATTTACCACGGTGCGCAAATGGTATTGAAGTCCAGTGACCAGGGGGTCAACTGGGCGGAGCTGTCAAAGGATCTGACCCGCAATAACAGCGCAACCCTGGGTACTACCGGTGGCCCCATCATGATCGAGGGTGCAGGTGGAGAGCATTACGCCACCATCATGTATATGGCTGAATCACCCCATGATGCCGATGTGCTGTGGGTGGGATCGGATGATGGCCTGGTGCATGTCACGCGCAACGGTGGCAAGAGCTGGAGCAATGTCACCCCCAAAGGAATGCCGGAAGGACAGATCAATACCATCGATATTTCACCGCATGATCCGGCTGCCGCTTACGTGACGATGACCCGCTACAAACTCAATGAATTCAAACCCTATATGTACAAGACCAGCGATTATGGAAAAAGCTGGACCTTGATCACAAAGGGCATTCCGGCCGATACCTTTGCCCGCGTGATACGCGAAGACAGCAAACGTCGTGGCTTGTTGTATGCCGGTACCGAGGCGGGTGTGTTCGTTTCATTCAATGATGGCAGCAGCTGGATGCCGCTGCAGCTGAATCTGCCGGTGGTACCGATTACCGACTTGCAGGTGCAAGGCAACGATTTGGTTGCAGCCACCCAGGGCCGGGCTTTCTGGATACTGGATGGCCTGGAGCCCTTGCGGCAACTGGGACAGAAGAAAGCCGCCCAGGATGTGTTCGTGTTTACGCCGGGCGATGCAGTGCGAGCCAATGAAGGCTGGGGCCGTGGCGACCAGGGCAAAAATCCACCTTATGGTGCGATGATTTATTACAGCCTGGATGAAGTGCCCGAAGGCGAAGTGAGCATGCGCATTCTGGATGAGAACAATAAGGTGGTTCGCGAATTTTCCAATGTCAGTGATGCTGAGGAAAAGCAGGGCTTTGTCAAAGGTGTGCGCGGTGAACCGCCTGCCAAAGCTTTGCCCACGGCAGTTGGCCAGAATCGCTATGAATGGAATCTGCGCACTCAGCCTGCTACCGAGGTTTCCGACACCATTATTTATGTGAGTACACGGCCGTATCGGGCCATTCCCGGTAACTACACGGTCGAATTCAGTGCCGCTGGTAAAACGGTTCGGCAGCCTTTGAAGGTGGTGCCCTATGCACCAGCCGGTGGGCCAGCGGGTGAGCTGGAACAATGGAACAAAACCGAAGGACTGCTGGCTACTCTGACCGAACTCGTGAATGACATTCATCGCTCGACCAACCAGATGCGCGCTATTGGTGCACAAGCCAGGGATTTGTCGACGCCGTCTGAGTCCGGCGCAGCACCCACTACCCTGAGCAGTCAGGCCACTGCTCTGTTGCAACGTACGCAGGAATGGGAAATCCATATGCCACAGCCGCCACTGCCGGATGGCACGGAAGACCGCATCTCCATACCCAGTCGTTTGCTCAGTACCCAGGTTTTGCATTTGATGGGTATTGTCGATCAGGGACCACCGGTTTCCAGTGCAGCCTTGCAGCAAGCTATCGAGTTCCAGAATACCTGGAGTACGATCAAAGCTGAGATGGATGAGATTCTGGACACCGACCTGCCGAAACTGAACGAAGTACTGGCCAGCCAGGGCATGGAACCCATTTCGGCGCCCGATGGTTTGCAGCCGGTCCCGCGTGTGGAATGATGTCTGATTGAGCCTGGCTC
>JBBKVS010000008.1:0-13833 GCA_037968555.1 Lysobacterales bacterium
AGAGCCCGTTTCTGGGCATCGATCTCAAGGGTCAATGGGCGATACAGAAATTCAGGCGCAGATTGCTGCCCACAGCTCTCGAACTCCGCCCACGCTGCATCGGAATTAATCGGTGTTACCGCCATCAAGAAATCGAATGTTCCGCAAATCTCATCAAGCTGGGTATCGAGCTTTTTTACGGTCTCGACAAATACCCGGCGCCCGAAGGCCCGGTGGGTTGGGAGATCCAGCGCACAGGCAACTCTGGCATAAGCATCGATACCCTGAAGCAATGCGTCAAAGATGTTCGCAACCAGCCGCTCCCGCAGGTCGGGATAGATGCCTTCACCGTCGGGCTGCTGATGGATCGGCGCGAACCGGATCGACAAAAACGCAAATGACGGATCAAGGCCCTCGATCGTCATACCGTCATACGGAGGACTATCGAGTTTGTTGACCACCGGCGAGCGGTATTTAACCTTTACACTTTCGATGGCCTGGGCAGTCGCGTGAATAGCAGCATGCGTGGCGGGAGATTCGTCACCATGAAGATCGACCTCGAACTCTGGCAGATACGGGCTGTCGTCGGTCAGCAATCGGTCCTGTTCAAATTCGGACACCTGGATAACCAGAAAGGCACCGAACTGTTTGTACATCTCCTGGCCAACAGCATTCAAAAGCCCCGCTTGCGCCCCGAGATCGGGCTCGATCAAATACGACGCATTCGAGGTTGTCACATCGTAGGCCGCTGATGTACCTCCGCTGCTCAATTCAGAAACAAAAATAAAGGGAAGCGGGCGATCCATGTGGATACGCCCACCGGACCCGATTTTTATCCGAACCGATTTGCCAGCCTCCAGACTGCTCAAAACCCTGTCGTGAGAATTTTCAGGCGTTTCCTGGCACTTTTTCTCGTTGGCCGCCCTGATCATGATCTTTCTTTCAGAATGTTTTCGAACTGTGGGAGGCTGGAGCGAATCATGGTCCGCATGGCAACAAGTGCCTCCTGGTCGGGTTTGCCTGTCCACTCGTCCATAAAAAATTTCTTGAATTCGATGGCAATTGCGCAGCCTGTTTGGGGGAAAGTGGCGTGAACAAAGCGCGTCTGTTCGCCCTTGCCCTGGAATGCCACATTTTCGCGCACATCCATATGACGACCGCGAAACGTGCAGCTGCGTAAATGTTCCATGAATGGATCGACCACATGCGCCCACTTTTTGCGGTCCATGGAATAGGTGCCAATATTGATTTGGGGCATGATGTCCGGGTCGGCGGGTGGCGCATCGGGTCCGGCGCGGCGGTGGTTGTAGCTGTGAACGTCCAACACGACGAAATGACCGTATTGCTGCTCCAGTTCGCGCAACATGTTTTTGAGCATATGGTAGTAATGATCGTGCAATTGAAGTGACTGCTCGACCATGTCGGGCGTGGGTTTATCATTCCAAACCTGAAGTCCCCAGGATTGTTCGGGTGAAAGATAGACAGCCTGGTCTCGCGACCGATTGAGATCGACGGCAAAGCGTGAGCAGTGGACTGCAATCCTGTTGGGAAGATCGCGAATGGTGTATTCGGTATAAGGATCTTCCTCACGCAAGCGGTCCGCTTCAGGCAGGGATATATGCTCTTCCAGCGCCGGGCCAAGCTCGTGACCATTATGAATCGCCGTCCCCAGAATAGGGCACGCACCTCTGTTGACTGTCCACCAGTCGCGATTGCTGGTCTCCACGGCAATTCCCAGTTCCTTATCCATTCAGTTCCATTTCTGCCTGACCATTTCATAAACCCGATCTGGCCCGCTTGCCCTTTTCCAGAAAGTCGGTGAACCCTGCGCGCTGCTCAGCCCGGATCCTATTCCTGGCTGATACGTTGAATCTATCCGGCGATAGTGCGCCAATGTCAGCCTGCGTTCTGTGCGCTGGCGATCAGATGGTACTGAACTGGCGTCCACAGGCCACTTGTGCGCGTGAACTGGCAGCCTTCGGAATCAAAGGGGTCAGATCAACTTGATAAGTCCTTAAAACTGGTTGAGTTGATCGACGCCTATCGAACGAAGCAACATGATTAGATCAAGATTGTTCTGATCCCTTTGATTCAGGGTAAAACGCCGCACGCTCATGTGTGCCATCGCACGGTGCTTCACGCTGGATGGCGCTAGCCTACGAACTTCTGTTCCAACTTCACCCAAGCGATGAGCAGGACGAATCTGTTACCTGGATCGGTAACTCACGATCTAACTGTGGACTCAATTCACGGTATTTTGTTTAATTTACTTCTAAGGAGAACCTTCATGATTCGCAATATTTACACTTTCAGGGTTGCTGCCGCTGCGGCCTTGCTGGTAGCAGCGCCCGCTTTCGCGCAAAACACAGATGGCAAGAACGAGTTAGCGCAGGTCTCCATGGCAAACATGCAGCATGACGTTACCAACGCAATGATGGAGCCGAGCAAGGAAAGCGCTCTTGCAGTGCTTAAAGGATGGCAGGAAACGCCCCGCAAGACTGGCGAGGCTATCATCGATAAGTACGGCCCGCCAAATGAAATGACTGCCACCCGAATGGTCTGGCTGAACAATGGCCCATGGAAATGGTCGATTCTGACCAACGACCCCACTCCCCACCATTTTCCGGTCAAGCACGAGGATGTCCTGGAGCAGGCCATATCGTATGACATTCCCGCTGACAAGGTTGATGAGCTCGCGAACTATGATGGCAGCGTGGTCGCAAACCGCACGCAGGGTGAACTCTCAGCGCGTTGCGACAAAGAAGCTGCCAATTTCCTCGCATTAAATTTGGCGAACGACGTGGCTACTGGAGCCAAAAGCGTCGATGACGCCAGAGACTATTACAGCACAGCGATTGACACGTTCATGCAAGAGAAAAAGATGGACCCGTATATGAAGGAGCTTGTGTTCACTCCCGCAGACCCGTCCAAGTCGAAGGATCCCGACAAAGTCGCGGCGCGCTGATGGCTCGATAGATCTGATCGCCCTTCTGGCAACGACTATCCGTTCGCAAGGTGAGTCGTTGCCTTCTTCTAAGGAGCTTGTTATGTCGAATATTGCAAGAGGATTGATGGCCGGACTGGTCGCGACTATCGTGTTGTCGGCCCGGGTGCCTGCGGTGGTGGCTCAATGAACGCAACCAAGATGGAAGCTGGCACGGTTTTTCCTGCGCTGGCCTGGGATACGGTGGCGGGCGAACGCCTGGCGCCCATGGAAGGTAGCGGCTGGCGCCTTCTGATCGTCTACCGAGGGAAGCATTGCCCACTTTGCAAGGCCTACCTGAACACGCTTGGCGAACTGTTTGACGAATTCGAATCAGCCAACATCACGGTGTCAACGGTTTCGGCCGACCCGAGCGAGAAGGCACAGGCCGAGGTGGCGGAATGCGGCTGGAAATTTCCGGTCGGGTACGGGTTGACGGTGGAACAGATGCGCAAACTTGGCCTGTACGTCTCTGAGCCGCGCTCGCCGGAGGAAACCGACCGACCGTTCGCCGAACCGGGGCTGTTCGTACTGAACCCGGATGGCCGGGTGCAGATCATCGACATCTCCAACGCGCCATTCGCGCGACCGGATTTAAAGTCGCTGCTAAAAGGGATCCGGTTCGTAATGGACAAGGACTATCCGATCCGCGGTCTGGCATGAAGTGATACTGCGGTGCGACCCTGCCTGGAACTCGCGACCGGCGCGCGCGGGGTGATCGAACAGGTCGAGCGCCCGGGTGGATCCCTTGTACGTCAAATTGGAAACCTGTGGCCGAACATTTAGAAAAACGCCTCAATCAACAACGAGACTTCCTGGTCGGCCCCCAAGGTGCCGAGGCGCTGCTCGTCTGGTACGTCGACTACACTTTTGAACATTCTCGCCGTATCCGTAACATCCTGCATTCGGCAATTTCTTGCTTGGGCGAAAAGAATGCCATAGCGGCTATTCGGCAAGCTCCTGCGGCGGAGCCCTCGGACCAAAGAGACCTCGCCGCACGCAGTGCCGTTGCGGCTGGATGGCAGGATCGATACCTCGACATGCATCGTGCGCTCATCACCCACGACGGTGACTATGACGAGACAACGGTGCGAAAACTGGCGAAATCTGTCGGTCTCGACATGCAGCGATTTGATAAAGACTTCAAATCCGACAGGACCTGGAACAGAATCGTCGAGGATCGTGAATCCGCCGTGCGCTCCGGTCTCAGCGAACGTGGCGGCCTCTTTATTGACGGCCGACTGTATACCGGAGTCTGGGACGAAAGTTCGCTGGTCGAGGCGCTTGAAAAGCCGCTGGGCTTCCGTCTCAAGATAGCGGGCTCAGACTTTTTCCGATGGGCCACATCGACCGGGTTGGTGCTGCTTGTCGCGACCATTGCGGCACTCTTGTACGTTAATCTGGGCTTTCACAACGCCTACGTTGAATTACGCGATACACTCTTGGGATTGAGCTTTGGCGAACACGTTTTCGCCCTGTCTCTGGGTGTCTGGATCAACGACGGGTTGATGGCGATCTTTTTCCTCATCGTTGGGATTGAGATTAAACACGAACTGGTTGACGGTCAGCTGTCCGATGTCTCAAACGCTGCGCTGCCTCTATTCGGTGCGCTTGGCGGTATGCTCGTACCTGCTCTTATTTACGCTGCCATCAACTATGGCGAGTCGGGCGCACGTGGTTGGGGTGTCCCGATGGCCACCGACATCGCGTTTACGCTTGGCATTCTCGCCGTATTGGGCAAGCGCGTGCCGATGGCACTCAAAATATTCCTTTCTGCACTCGCGATTGCCGATGATCTCGGCGCGATACTGGTCATTGCCATTTTCTATGGCGACACCTTCAACCCACAGGCACTACTCTGGGCCGCACTTGTATTCGCCGCAATGATGATCCTGAACCGGGGATTGGTGTACTCGCGAGTACTGTATCTGTTCTTCGGTGTTGTGCTTTGGGTGCTTATCTACAAGGCAGGATTGCATGCGACCCTGGCAGGCGTGCTGACGGCCGCCGCAATACCCTCTCGTCGTAGCGGCAACGTAGCAGGTGTCGCCGCGCAAACGTCGGCGGTGTTCACGGCTGAATTGCAGCACACAAAAGACACATCAAAACCATTGCGTGCAAAGTCCCTGCGATCGATACAACAAGCCGTCGATCGATTACGGGAACCTGGCTTTCACTTACAGCACGCACTTGAGGGCTGGACAAACTTTCTGGTCTTGCCCCTGTTTGCGTTCTTCAGCACTGGAGTTCTGATTATTGGGTCCCACTTCGACATACTGGCGCCTGCGGCCCTGGGTGTCATCGCTGGCCTCGTCGTTGGCAAACCACTCGGCATAGTGCTGTTCTGCTGGCTGGCCATTAAATTCGGTCTGGCCAAATTGTCTCCCGATATATCCTGGCCCCAACTGCTTGGCGCGGGATGCCTTGCCGGCGTCGGGTTCACCATGTCCATTTTCATTGCCTCTGCGGCCTTTCAAGGCCCGCAACTCGAGTCAGTAAAACTCGCGATTCTCGCGGCATCATCCATCGCCGCCGTTATTGGTACCCTGATTTTGTATCTCCAAGCACGGCCTGACACAAACACTTAACAATCAAAGGGTAATCAAAGGGTAATCAAAGGGGTCAGATTGGACTAACCCGGTTTCTCGGACAGATTAATTAAGCCACTAATCGGGCAGAGCTTTCCCATCAGCCAGCTTCTTTTCAGCAGCACGTAAGCAAGATAAAACAGCAACGATCCAGGCAGACCCAGATAGGCCCACTCAAAAGTCATTTGCTCATGTGCAGCACCATGATCCGGATCGCGAGATGCTTTATCTCTTCGGGCGCTCCTGCTGATCAACCTGGACGAAAGCAAGCAGGTCAGCATTGAGCTGGTCCTTGTGTGTGTCAGTAAGACCATGTGGTGCGCCCTCGTAGACCTTCAGAGTCGCATGACTGATGAGCTCCGCTGCGCGCATGGCTGAAACCTCAATTGGCACGATCTGGTCATCGTTGCCGTGGATGATCAGCGTCGGGATATTGAATTTCTTCAGGTCGTCGGAGAAATCCGTTTCCGAAAAGGCCTTGATGCAATCCAGCGTATTCTTGTGCCCGGCCATGACTCCCTGCAGCCAGAACCTGTCCATCACACCCTGCGAAACCCTGGCACCCGGCCGGTTGGCACCATAGAAGGGGCCGCCGGCGATATCCTTGTAGAATTGCGAGCGGTCAGCAATCGAATGCGCGCGGTTCTCATCGTATTTGGCAATCGGCAAACCGATGGGATTCCCCGACGTTTTCAGCATAAACGGCGTGACCGCAGATACCAAGGCAACCTTGGCCAGGCGTTTGGTACCGTGGCGGCCAATGTAGCGTGCCACTTCACCACCACCGGCGGAAAAGCCGACCAGCAATGCTGCTTTCAGGTCGAGTGATACGATCAGCTCGGAGAGGTCGTCAGCATAGGTATTCATGTCGTTGCCCTGCCAGGGTTGGCTCGAGCGCCCATGGCCGCGACGATCATGCGCAATGCAGCGAAAGCCGTTGGAGGCCAGAAACAGCATCTGTGACTCCCAACTGTCAGCGCTCAGCGGCCAGCCATGGCTGAACACAACCGGTGGCCCCGTGCCCCAGTCCTTGTAGAAAATTTGTGTGCCGTCTTTGGTCGTGATCGTGCTCATAGAATAACCCCGCAGGCAAAACGTGCCCCGCCACCGCCGAGCAGCGCAGGTTGATCCGAATAGTTGTCACCGCCAACGTGAATCATCAATGCGCGATTATGGATGTCGGCCATAGATAGTCTGGCCGCACTCACGGGAGTGTTGGCATGGCCACAGTCATCAACGCTCAAGGCCGGCAAATCGCCCAGATGCCCGTCCGTCAGGGGCGAGCCATGATGTTGACTGCCTTCCGGGTCGTAATGTCCGCCGGCCGACCAGGCTGCAACCTGCCTGTCTTCATCATCGCTTGCAGGTTCGCAACTCGGATTTTCGTGCACATGGAAACCGTGCAGGCCAGGGCTCAAGCCCATCAGCGAGGGGGTGAAGACAAGGCCATGGGTCGCTTCGCTTATGACCACAGCTCCCAGTGACTCTGTGCTTCCCGAGTCACTGACCGCTTGCATGTTCACAGTGATGTCTGCTTTGGCCACACCAGAAAAGGCAACACTGGTCATGGTCAGGAAAATGAAGATTTTTACTTGCATGGGAATCCTCGTGGAGAAAACTATTTTTGATGTGCTCAGGTATCCAGCACTTCTGGAGCATTAGGGACGGTGCGCTCGACGGGAATGTCGTACATTTTGACGTCAACGCCACAATGCCGGGTCAGTATGTCCATAGCTTGTTGTTCCCGGGTGGAATCAGCCATGCGTACAAACAGCAAGATGTGGCCTTCATCGACTTGTTGCTGCAGATACTCGGCATCACTTTGATGAATGATGTTGGCGACCAGCGCCCCAACGACGCTCGTTCCGACGATACCGCCGATGGCGGCGAGCAAGGCGCCGCCGAACACTGCAGCAGAAGCCACTACGCCTCCCACGAGGGCCGAAGTGCCTACAAAGAACAGGCTGCCACCCACGGTTCGGGGCGTCTCACCAATGGATTCCTTGCGAATAAAGGCAATCGCTGGCGCCTCGGATGAGGCATGATCCTGGTTGGTGCGGGCATAGAGGTCGCCCAGCGAGCGTTCGACAACCTGTTCGCTGGCCAAAAGTCCCAGCTCTTCCGCTTCGTAGCCTGAAGTCAGTAAATCCTTGATCGCCGCTTTCAGGGGTTCTGCATTGAGAAAAATGCCTACTGCTTCCCGGATGGATGGCGCATTCCCGGAGGTTGTCATATGCCTGCCTGTTCATCAGTCTGCCTCACTTGTACAGGACCGCAAGCCGGCATTCCGTGCGTTGGCACACCCTGGAGCGCAATCAAAACTATTGAGGATCAGCTGCTACCAGGCTATCAAGAGCTATGTCGACTTTTACAGTAAGGAGCGATTTCATTCATTTCCGGGCTATGGAACACCGACGAAGGTTATGCAATGCAACTAACCGGCAGGTGTACACTGTTTCAAGGGAACTCTCCAATTGGGGTTGATATGGAATCGGCGTCTCCGCTCACAAGGCATCACACTCCGGTTGGCATCTCGGATCGATTGGCTCTCGCGTTCACGAAATTTCTCCGGTTTTTTGCAGATACTTTCTTCGTGAAGCGTTATGGACATCGTGCTGTCGTATTGGAAACAGTTGCGGCTGTTCCAGGCATGGTGGCAGGAGCCCTTCAGCATTTGCGCGCACTTCGCAGGTTGGAGAGCGATAACGGATGGATCCAGACGCTGCTGAATGAGGCGGAAAACGAGAGGATGCACCTTATGACGTTCGTTGAGATTGCGAAACCGTCTAAATTCGAACGCATTCTCATCTTGATAGCGCAGGTAATCTTCTATAATTTTTTCTTTTTGGTCTATTTGTGCTCGCCGAGAACTGCGCACCGTATTGTCGGATACTTCGAGGAAGAAGCAGTATTCAGTTACACCGAATACCTCGCAGATATTGATAATGGCGTTTCCGAGAATGTCGTTGCTCCGCAAATCGCGATTGAATACTGGAATTTGGCGCCTGATGCCCGCTTGAGAGAAGTGGTTCTGGCGGTGCGGAAAGATGAAGCAAATCATCGAGACGTCAATCATCAATTCTCTGATGACCTCTCTTGACACGTATCAGTGTTGATCATGATGGTAATGCTGATGCCGATGGCAGGCGCCGGTCTTTTCGGCATGAGCTTGGGTGTCATGGCGCCGCTGATGACGCTTGTTCTGCATCTGATCTTCGGCGCGGTGCTGGGATTGTCCTACGCGAAGTTCGGTACGTGATGGACAAGGACTACCCGATCCGCGGTCTGGCATGAAGTGATCCTGCTGTGCGACGCTGATTGGCACTCGCGACCGGCATTAGCGGGGTAATCTCGAACAGGTCGGGTGCCCCATGTAGGAAATTGGATTCAATCCCCTATTGACCCAACCTCGTGCAGACCGCTGGTTTATACTTCCGGGCTGTTGAGCCTCGCCTGATGCGCTGCCCGGAATTGAATACCTGCCCATGAGTTCTATCTTTGACACACTGCACAGCGTCTTTGGCCTGCAGCAGTTCAGACCCATGCAGCAGGACATTATTGAGCGCGTGATCGACGGCGGTGACGCCTTCGTGCTGATGCCCACCGGTGGCGGCAAATCCCTGTGCTACCAGTTGCCGGCCCTGCAAAGGCCCGGCTTGGCCATTGTCATCTCGCCTTTGATTTCCCTGATGAAAGACCAGGTGGATGCTTTGCAGGCCAATGGCGTGAGAGCCGCCATGTACAATTCCTCGCTGGATATGAACGAAGGCAGGGATGTACTCGAGCGCCTGTACAACGGTGAATTGGATCTGTTGTACGTGGCCCCCGAGCGCATGATGATGTCGGGTTTCATCCACAGCCTGAACGCACTGCCGCTGTCACTGGTTGCGATTGATGAGGCTCACTGCGTTTCCCATTGGGGCCATGATTTCCGGCCGGAATACGCCGCCCTGGGTGGCTTGCGGGAGCATTTTCCCGAGGTTCCGTTTATTGCCCTGACCGCCACCGCCGATCCGCAAACCCGTGAAGACATAGTACGGGTGCTGGGTTTGCAGAACGCTCAACGCTTTATCACCAGTTTTGACCGACCCAATATTCGCTACACCGTGCTGGAAAAACACCGCCCACAAGTGCAGCTATTGCGTTTTCTGGAAGGTAAAACGGAGCAATCCGGCATTATCTACGCCCTGTCCCGCAAGCGGGTTCAGGAAGTTGCCGATCACCTGGCAGACCGGGGTTTCAAGGCTGCGGCCTATCATGCCGGGCTGGGCGCCGAAACCCGCAAAACCGTACAGGAAGGATTCCTGCGGGATGACATCACCATCGTGGTGGCCACGGTGGCTTTTGGAATGGGCATAGACAAACCCAATGTACGATTTGTGGTGCATTACGACATGCCCCGGCACCTGGAAGGCTATTACCAGGAAACCGGACGTGCCGGGCGTGACGGACTGGCTGCCGATGCACTGCTGCTGTTCGGCACCCAGGATGTTGCGACCGCGCGCTTTCAACTGGAACAGGGCAACAACGACGAACAGCGGCGCATCGAATCCCACAAGCTCAACGCCATGGTGGGTTTTGCCGAGAGCCTGACCTGCCGGCGTCGGGTACTGATGGGCTACCTGGGCGAGAACATGGCGAGGGACTGCGGCAATTGCGATGTCTGCCTGAATCCGCCAGAGCGCTTTGATGCCAGCGAAGCCGCGCGCAAAATTCTGTCCTGTGTGTTCCGGGTGGGCCAGTCTTTCGGCATCAAGCATGTGGTGGATGTACTGCGCGGTTCGGACAGTGAGCGCATTCGAAATTTTGGTCACGAACGCTTGTCCACTTACGGAATTGGCATGGAGCATTCACATGCCGAGTGGACCTCCATCACGCGACAACTGATCCACCACGGCTTCCTGATCCAGGACATCGAGCATTATTCTGTTTTGAAACTCACCGCAGATGCCCAGGGCTTACTGCGTTCAGAACAGAGCCTGGAACTGGCACGCCCGCGCATCCGCGAAAAAGCGGCGAAAAAACCGGCAGCGGCACTTAAGCTGGACGACAGCTCGATGGATCTGTTCGAAGCCCTTCGCAGCCTGCGCAAAAAGCTGGCAGATGAAAAAGGTGTTCCACCTTATGTCATTTTCAGTGATGCCAGCCTGGTGGAAATGAGCCAGCGACGACCTGCCAGCGAAGCCGAATTTATCGACATCAATGGCGTTGGGCAAGTAAAGCTGGAACGTTACGGAGCAGCTTTCCTGCAGGCCATCGCCTCGCTGGCTGTCAGCTGAAGCGAGGCGACAAAGGTGGCACTTAATCCTCATGGTGTACATCTATGGCTATGAATTCCACAATTTGTAAGTTGAAAATATTCTTGTCCGATATGGACCGTAACCATAACGAATTTTAGACCAACGTAATCAGGACTCTTTTAGTTCAACAAATTTATCCAGCCCCTTCAATCCATCGTGTAGTTTTGTAGCTCTGCCTGTCCTGATTGTGTTGGAGAAAAGCATCCAAAGTTACACCAATCGACTTCCACTCCAAAAGTACTGCCATCTCGCCTCAGGCAATCTAACAAGCGCACCTGGCGTTTGTCGTCGGCGAATACGGCTCTTTTTCTGGCCGGTTAACGAGCCGCAGCCACCAATGAAGTGAAGTCCGGTACAACGAGGCAGACACGAATAATTGTTGAATGGCGGATCAACCGTTGAGCTTGCACAGTTTGGCGTCCGCAGAAGAATTACAATGCCTTGGGAAGCTGCCCAAATAGCCCTTAAACGAAATTTGAAATGAGTGAGCAATAACCATGGATAGCACATTAACCAGCCTGTTCCTGGTGGTTCTCTTGTTGGCCATTAACGGTTTCTTTGTTGCCGCTGAATTTGCCCTGGTAAAGGCCAAGGGGATTCGAATTGACAAGCTGGCCAAACGAGGAAATCGCAGCGCGCTTTTGACCCGCAAGATTCTGGATCGTCTGGAATCATATCTTGCTGCTTGCCAGTTGGGGATCACCATGGCGTCATTGGGTCTGGGTTGGGTGGGTGAGCCTGCTGTGGCTACCCTGCTCGAACCCTTATTCCATAGCTGGGGCATGTCGCAAGAGGTGCTGCACACCAGCGCCTTTATTGTTGGATTTTTGATTTTCTCATCCCTGCATATTGTAATTGGTGAACAGGTTCCTAAGACCCTTGCCATTCGAAAACCGGAACCGGTGTCGTTGTGGGTGGCCTATCCCTTGCAGCTGTTTTTTCTACTGGCCTGGCCGTTGAACCGCGTGCTGAGTATCAGCACCTCTTTTATTCTGCGCTGCTTCAGGGTTGCGGAGGCATCGCACGCCGATGTCATGACCGGCGACGAACTGCGGGACATGATTGAGGTCTCCGGAGAACACGGCCAGTTGGCCAGTGGGAATGTCGACATGCTGAACAACCTGTTCGATTTTGGCGAGCTTACCGTTGAGGAAGTAATGGTTTCGCGCACCGAAATTGACATGATCGACATGGGGAATACCCCCGAAGAAAACATCGCGATAGTACTGAACACTTCGCATTCACGCTTCCCGGTGATTGAAGGAAATAGTGACCAGCTGCTCGGGATGATCCTGACCAAGGACTTGTTCAATGCGACGCTGGAGGGCAAGATCAGGCCGTGGGAAAATATTCGCAACTACCTTCGCGAGCCGCTGATTGCACCGAAATCAATGCTGGTTTCCCGACTGTTTGAGAACATGCGCGCCCAACGGGCGCACATGGCATTTGTGGTCGATGAATATGGCTCTTTTGTTGGTCAGGTGACCATGGAAGATTTATTGGAAGAAATTGTGGGCGAGATTGCGGACGAATTGGATGAACAGGAAACTCAATATCCAATCACCCAGCTCTCAGAGATGGTCTGGGAGGCACATGGCTTGTTACCTCTGTCAGATATGGAAAAAGTACTCGATATCGACCTCCCGGATGATTTGGATGCCAATACGCTATCGGGCTTATTCATGTATTTTTTGCGGGAAGTACCGCACTCGGGCGCAACCATTACCTGTTGCAACTTCCGTATGACGGTGCTGGAGATCAAGGGGCACCGGGTAGATAAAGCCAGGTTGGAAAAGCTGATCGGCGACAAAAATGAGATTGCTTCCTTTACCCTGGATTGAAACAGGGCGTTTAAGCAGGGTGCTTAGATCAAGCCCTTTTCGCGCAGTTCGTCCTTCAGGAAAGCGTAGTAAATGGGGGCCGCAATCAAACCCGGAATACCGAACGCCGCCTCCATCACCAGCATTGCCACCAACATCTCCCAGGCTTTGGCCCGGATGTGAGTTCCGATAATCCGGGCATTCAGGAAATACTCCAACTTGTGAATCATGATGAGATAGACAAGTGCCGCCACTGCGACTGCAAGCGAATGACTCAGACTGACGACAAAAATCATCGTATTCGAAATCAGATTGCCAAGGATAGGAAGCAAGCCAACCACAAATGTCAATACGATCAAGGTCTTGGCGAACGGCAGCTCAATACCCCAGAGCGGCAGCGCAACCAGCAGATAGAGGGCCGTCAGGGCAGTGTTGATTCCTGAAATCCATACTTGCGCAAACACTACGTTACGAAAAGCGATATTGAGACGTTGACCACGATTTGCAATTCCGACAGCCAGGGGCCCGCTTGAGGGTGAGGAAACTGCTTTTTCCAGCGATAGGAGCGCACCTATCACCATGCCGATCAGGATGTTAACAAGTACGCGTCCGAGCCCAGTGCCCGCCACCTGAAACAGGTCTGCATTCTCCCGCAGCCACTCGACCAGGGCTTGGCGCAACTGTTCAGCATCTGCCGGTAAATAATTCGAAAACCAGACTGGCATCTGATCACGCGACTGCTCGATGATTTCAGCCATGCGATTGATCAAGGCCGGTATACTTTCATTACTCTCGCGCAGAAAGGAACTGATGAGCATACCGAGGAGGACGATCAGTGCGATCACTATTCCGGCGATGATGGACACGGCTAACAAACGCGGCCCTTCGCCCCGCAGCACACGAATATGAAGCAGTGGGGTTAGCAGGTTGACCAGGGCATAAACCAACAGGCCTGCTATCAGGGCTGGCAACAGATCGAGATAAAGCAGAAGCAATAGTGCTCCTGCGCTTAATAACCAGGCTACGATATCTTTACGGAGTATGAATGGTTCAGTCACTATCGTTAATCGAACTCATCTGTAGGGCATCAACGAAGATATCCAGTTGCGCGAATTGAATATACACTACGCGCCAGGTCCCCGGCGGAAATCGGGGACAATTTA
>JBBKVS010000009.1:0-6236 GCA_037968555.1 Lysobacterales bacterium
CGATTGGTAGAGCGGTTGTTCCCGCGAGCCCTATCGGCACCGGAATGATCCCGTGAACGATCTCCCCGCAGTGGCTTTTCCGCGCTGTCAACGTATCGTGTCCGCTGCTGGTCGGCCCAGTCCCGATGCTCTCCCCTGGTCTGTCCGGTGCGGCCAGATGCCGAATGATCGCGGTCACGATTGCCGTCATGCTGGCTGAAGCGATCCTGGTTTACATCACCGCGGTAGCTGACACCACGACGATGCTGCGAGTCGTGCTTCCAGCGACGCGACCCATCGTGGTGCGCCATGTTGTAACCGGGGCGGTAGCCACCGTGTCCGCTTCCATGACCATAATTCCGGTGGCTATTGTGATAATGGTTATTCACGACCACCACGTGCCGGCTAGGCCAAAAGAAAGAGCTGAAGAAGAAAGACGGTTGAATGTGATAACCGATACCCCAGTGAAAGCCAAGGCTCACGGAGAATCCGGGCGGATGATGCCAATATACGGGTGGGTAAGCAGCATAGCGCCAATGGCCGTACACAACCCGGGGATCGTAGTAAGGCACATAAACTACCTGGGGCTGAGCAGGTTCGATATAGATGTACTTGGTTTCTCGCACCACATTCACCTGCGCGTTGCTCTGCAGCTGGCCGTTATCGTAAGCCTGGTTACGCAGGTATTGGATCGTGTCAGTGACTTCACCTTCCTGCACCAGGAAAGCATCGCCCAGACCCTGAGTCCAGCCTATGTCTCTGTCCATTTTGTCCAGCAGTTCCGGGAAGGCAACCAGTGCCTTGACGCTCGGATCCCAGTCCTGATTTTCCACCATGGCAACCGCATCCTGACCACTGTAACCCGGGTTGTTGCGGGTCCAGCGTGCTGCCTGGACGACTTCCAGAGGATAAGTTGCGGCAATTAACACATGAGAAAGGACCGTATCGGGGTACAACGCGATGGGCGCGAGCATCTGATCGAGCTCAGCCTGGCTGTACACTTCCGACTCCTGAGCTGTGACAGCAACAGAAATAAGTCCTGACAGCGCAATAAACGTTGCAAAAAACAGTGTTTTGAGGGATCTCATGGTGGCTTCCTCCTGGCGGCAAAGTGGCCGCGACAGTGTCTTTATACAGGGGCCACCCTGTTCCTAAGCTGAACAGAATCGAGAAAAGTGATGGAATCAGGACTAATTTGTGGTCACTCCTTGAGCCCTACACTGAGACCCTATGCTCCTTTTTAGTCTGTCTCTTTACTCTGACCTCAAATATTTTGAGCAAAAAAAAACCTCCACCACTCGCTAAACACAAGTGGTGGAGGCTTGGTTGGTTCACTTCAGTTGCTGCGCGACCCTAAAAGCATGATGACAATGGGTTCACCTCACTAACCGGACCCCAAAGCTCGACTTTAATTCTGTCAGGGTCGTAGAAAAACACGATGCCGACACCACCAACGCGGCCGCCACCGCCGATCGGGCCCAATTGCTCAAAACCGAGCCTGTTCATCTCATTTATGGCCGCGTTCAGATCGGGTACGTAGAACGCAATCCTATCGATGCCGAGGTGATTTACCGGTGGTGAGTAGGCCGGCGCGCTGTTAAAGGGAGTATTCCATTGCCGCAGTTGGAGCGTCGCCTCGTTGTCACCGACAAAGGGAGGGAGGCTGCCAGGAAGGCTTACGTCCACACCCTCGAACTCGATCGGATTGCCAAACCCATGGGCTTCGGCGAATGCTCCGGAGCCTTCTTGCGAGCCGTCCTCCTCTTCAGTGAACCCGAGCAATCGGTAAAATTCACGCGATCTCTCCAGATCAGCCACATTCATGTTCGTGTTCACCAGCCGCACCAGGTCAGGCCCTGCAGTTGTGGCCCCACTCTCCTCGATTAACTTTAGGAAGGTGCCGTCCTGGTCCTTTAGGAACACGAACCGCTCACCGTTGGGCGCTATCGTCGGCTCTGAAACGAACTCGACGCCTTGGCTCATCAGGTATGCGTAGTCGCCATCGAGGTCCGTCGTCGAGTAGGTAGCGTAGGCCATTCCGATGTGGTTCAGGTTCGCATAGGGCGGATCATCACGATACGAAAAGTCCCTAAAACCCACCGTGTCGATCCATGGTGGCGCGCCGCTCAAGCTCGTCAGCGCGACGCGGATAAGGTAGTTGTCCGGAAACCCGAGTGACTGCGCAAAGGTTTTGCACTCCTCCGGTCCTGCCGGATATATGTCGGGTGCGAATCCCAACGTGTCATAGAAAGCTAGCTGATTAAAAAAGTCGCTTGTGTTGACTCCGAAATACACTTGGGCCTTGATATTGAGATCGGCCTGGGTGAACTGGGTCACGCGGACGCCGAGCTTGCCGCCGGGCTTGCCGAGAACTCTCACCTCGATAGTGTTCTCCTGATTGAGGTTCAACGGTACGACGACTTCGCCGTCCCCGGCAAAGTCCTGCGGCAAGACAACGTCGTGGCCGTTGATCTTGATCTGCGCGTTGACGATGCCGTTGTCCTGAAGGACCAGCTCCGCCGGCCCGTCGATGGCCCTGAATGTAGCCAAGTCGCTTGTCGGTTTTCCTTGCCCGCGTTCGTAGGTCTCCGGCCCGAAGCGAGTGAGGTTAGCCTCGTTCGCCGAGGCGGCGGGAGCAAGCACCAAAAAGCCCAGAAGCAGCGCTGATCCGGCTGCTCTGCGACCCACGGCTAGACGGGTGAGGGTACTCTTGATTCTAGACATAAACATATTTCTCCAGGCACAAAAAGCCACTTCGTTTACGGTTAAAAAACGTCCCTATTCCAATCCACAACCACATGAGTGGCGGGTTTCGCGGTCGGCATTGGTGCAAACATTTGAATTAGATTCAATCTTGACTTTAGTTCAAATATTCCGCAAGGTCAAGAGTGGGAGGTGCGTAGGTAGGTAGCACATGAAATGGCCGTTTTTGTAGCACCTAATCTGTCCAATTTCATGCAACGTTTTTTTGGGGGCGTGATGAGGCGGACAGAATGGTTGGTACTCTGGTCTGACTCCGGTTTTAATTTAATTCAATTCAATTTTCTGCAAGGTTATGGTAGGTTGGTAAGTCGATGAAGTAAGACAATGTCACTGCGTTGGCATAGCTATTCAGCGAGTTATTGCACCATGAGATATAAACTGATTTTTACTAATAAAGGAGTAACACCATGACTGGAAAATTGGTAAATAAATTCACATCACAATTGATTTCAAAGGCTTGTCTGCTTCTCGCTCTAGTGATGGCAGCTGGGCTACTTTCAAGCTCCGTCATGGCTGCGGAAAACCTGCAGGTCAAAAATGACGTCATCAATCTCATGCTGTGTTATGGAACCGGCACTGATACTTTTGGTGATGCCAGCAACCCAAACTCCTTCGACGACGGATTAGACATTTATGAGGTATGTTTTACAAATGACGCCGTTTTCCGTTTCTGGCCGCCGGGTGCGGACTTCAACAATACTGCCCCCATTATCGTATATGGCATAGAAGCCTGGGCTCATTTTGTTGCTGACGGCTTGACCGGTAATTCTCTGGGCCAACATATGTTGAGTAATTTCATTGTTGACGTAAATGGTAATACGGGAACGCTCAAAGCCTACCTGAACGCGACTCGAGCAACTCATAATGCAAACGGAGTTGTAACCAATGTTGCAGTTGCCAATGGCACTTACACGCTCAACGTTGAAAAGATCAAAAATAAATGGATGGTTACACAGCTTGATCTGACGCTGATCAGCTTTGTAAATCAATACAGCGCGCCCTAATGGTAAGGGGCTAATTCATACTGGCCCAAAATTTTCCATCGGGCTAAAGGGGACGGGGCAAATTAAGTGCTATTTAATTTGCCCCGTCCCTTTAAACAGAAACCCTGTTCTTCGTTTTTACTCTGTCCCTATACTCCGACCCCAAAACTGCCCCCTACACAATAAACGGTACAATTTTTACGCAATGCAGCCTTGCATCATTATTGATGGGCATTTTCGGGCCCTTTGTTTGCACCCCATAGGAAGCCCAAAAGTAGTTCCAGGAAGGATTTTTTATCAAGCGAACCAGATAGCTCCCATCATGGGTATTACCCAACAAAACACTGTCCTCTTCCCACTTGAGGCTGACCAGTCCATCGTCATATTGAGAAACCGGTGGTATCGCATCATTCAAGTTGAATAGGCCGCTGACCTGCATACTATCGATCTGCAAAATCGTTGCAATCTCAACCAGACTTGGGCCGGGTACCGGGACCACAATATTCTGCTTGAATCTGGCCATCTTGTTCTGCGGTACCAGGCTACCGGTAAGGTGGCTGTAATAGCCATCGTAAGTACCCGGAATGATGCGCACAGAAAAATTCTGTTGGGATGTCTTACCCAGCACCAGGTAGTCACCACTGCCGTCGTTGCGGTAAATGATATTCCCCATATTGTCAGCAGATGCGGGAAACAACACTCCATTGTGATACACGTTGGCAATATGCAGCTTTGAAATCACATTGATATTGATGACCGATGCAGAGTTCATGCTCACGTTCTTATATAAAACGGCATTTTTATTCTGCGGAACCAGCTCTCCCTGCATATGCTGGTAGACAATGTCGTAAGAACCCGCAATCACCTTTTTGCTATAGGTGCCAGCGGTGGTCAGGGACAACACGTTATCCGCCTCAGCAACCAAGTCCCGCAGCACCATCTGTCCTGTTTGCTGAACGGAGTTTGAAAAAGCTGCCCCATTCAAAGTGAAATTGCCGCTAATGGGAACAGAAGTCATATTGATATTGTGCGGGTTGGTTTGGAGGTTGACGTTGCTCATCACCCGGGCACGTTTGTTGAACGGCACCGTATCTCCTTGAGTCTGTAACTCCCAAAACACGTCATAGCTACCCAGAATTATCCTTTTGCTATAAGACTGTGAATGACTGTTCTCCAGCAACACCCGGTCGCCCGAGCTGGTTTCCATGTAAAACAAGCCATCATCATATTCAGATGCCGGCATCGCGACATTATTGTGTTTCAAGCTGCCGCTCACATTAATGGACTGAATATTCAAATTCAGATTGGCATTATTGCTGTTGATATTGCGTAAACCAACGAAGCCCCATTGATTCCACGGCACCGTTTCGCCCGGCGATTGCAGTTGATATCGGACCTCATAGTTGCCCGCCAACACCACTACATCGGAAAAGGTCTGATCGTGGGTATTGCCTACCTCAGCGGTTCCGAGGACAGCGGAATCCAGATAAATAAGCGCATCATCGTATTCTGACTGAGGGAACGCTGCTCCGTTGTGCTGAAACGTACCGCTGAGCATGTGACTGGTCAGGTTGATGTTCAACGTTTGATCGGCCCACAACCCCACATTGGATATCACCACGGCATTTATGTTTTTGGGAACAGTGGGCCCCGGGGTTTGCACGCTGTACAGCACATCGTAATTTCCCGCCACCACGTTGATCTCGTAATCGAGGTCATGAGAATTTGCGAATTCAAACACGTCGCCTGTAGTGCGGTCACGTAGGCTGAATAAAGCATCGTCGTATTCACTTAAGGGAAAGAATTGCCCATTGAGCTTGAGATCGCCTCTGATGGTCACGGAGCGAATATCGACCCGGTCATTGAAGCCATCAAAGATACTGCAGCCCTCATCGAACTCGAATCCAGACTGCATGATAAGGTCCGGGTCAACCCCGGCATAAAGTGGAGCCGACACCATAAAAATGCCTGTCATCAAAATCAGTTTGATTTGCATGGGACTCTCTTGAGTATTCGTTTCTTATCAGATGCAGTATCAGGGCGTCATTTTGAGCAAGGCCCAGATGCCGATTATGCTTTGATTCTAGTTCGATTGATTCAAGGTTACACCTTTTTTAGTCTGGCTAAATGGGGCGAGGCAAATTAAATGGCAATTAATGCACTCCGTCCCTTTTAGCGTGGAGGGAGTGACTCAAAGTGACCCCATAACTTTAATAGCGTCGTGCAGGTGCTGCTTGCTGCTGGAATTGAGGCAGTCGATTGGGGTCAGCGGTGCCGGTTGGGGACACCAGAAAACTGGACTCCAGCTCTCCTCCGCAGGCCACCGCCTGGCGTGTTGCCGCATCCACATCGGAAGGCTGGGCAAGGAACACAAATGTCAGTTCAGTTGATCGCACCTTGTTGTCGGCAGCGAAGCGCCATTTCCGCAGCACATTACGTGCTTCCCTGCCCGGCAATCCGGACGGCTCGGACTGGACAACTTCCAGATCCTGCGGAATGCCTGCACTATCT
>JBBKVS010000010.1:0-5837 GCA_037968555.1 Lysobacterales bacterium
GGCGTACTGGTGCCATGGGTATTGATGTAATCAATGGGTTGCTGCACTGTGGCAATGGCCTGCTGCATGCAGCGCACCGCACCTTCGCCCGAAGGCGCGACCATGTTGTCGCCATCAGAAGTAGCGCCATAGCCGGTAACTTCAGCATAAATCCGTGCACCACGCGCCTTGGCGTGTTCCAACTCTTCCAGAACCATCATTCCGCCACCCGCAGCGATGACAAAGCCATCGCGGGCCGCGTCATAGGCTCGTGATGCCAAATGGGGCGTATCATTGTAGCCAGAAGACAAAGCGCCCATGGCATCGAACATCATGGTCAATGACCAGTCTTCTTCCTCACCGCCACCGGCAAAAACCACATCCTGTTTACCCCACTGAATCTGCTCTACTGCGCTGCCGATGCAATGGGTGCTGGTGGCACAGGCCGAGGTCACCGAATAGTTGATGCCGCGTATGCCGAAATGTGTCGCCAGGCAGGCTGATACCGTACTGCTCATGGTTTTAGGCACCAGGTAGGGTCCCAAACGGCGTATGCCTTTGGCGCGTAAGGTGTCTGCTCCCCAAACTATGTTTTTGCTGGAGGCGCCACCAGAGCCGGCGATCAAGCCGGTACGTTCATTGGAAACTTCAGCGGTGGTCAATCCAGCGTCGCTGATGGCGTCCTGCATGGAAACATAGGCATAAGCAGCCGCGTCTCCCATGAATCTCAAATGTTTGCGATCAATCAGGGCTTGCAGATCGATATCGACCGAACCACAAACGTGGCTGCGCAGCCCCATTTCTGCATACAGGTCGTTATGGCGGATGCCTGATTTGCCCTCGCGCAATGCGCTGGTCACATCATTTTTGGAGTTCCCCAGACAGGAAACAATACCGATACCACTGACTACTACTCGACGCACTGGCTAGTCCTCAAAAACTGTCGGTGGACGCAAATAAACCGACTTTAAGATCGGAGGCAGTATAGATCAAGCGGCCATCCACAGAGACTGTGCCGTCGGCAATCACCATGCTGAGCTTGCGGGCAATGATGCGTTTGATATCCAGTTTGTACTCAACTTTTTTCGCTGTAGGCAAAACCTGTCCGGTAAATTTTACTTCACCTGCCCCCAGCGCTCTACCCTTGCCTTTGCAACCTGACCAGGAGAGAAAAAATCCACAGAGCTGCCACAGAGAGTCGAGACCGAGGCAACCCGGCATGACCGGATCGTCCTGAAAATGACAACCGAAAAACCACAGGTCCGGGCGTATATCCAGCTCCGCCGTAACCGCTCCTTTGCCCACTGTGCCACCGGAATTATTGATATCAACAATTCGATCGACCATCAACATATTGCCGCTGGGTAACTTCCCGGTATCGGAGCCGAAAAGATCGCCTGTGCCACATCGCACCAGGTCTTCCTTGGAATAACTGCTTCTATAAACATTGGGGTCTGACATCTGGATACTCTGCTGGCTGCGTGGATTTCAAATTTGGGGTGTCACTTTAAGTCATTCAGCGGAAGAAGGCATGCTTTCCTCGAACTTTTCTGCTCTCCAGGGGGATTTTTTCTCAATTGTCGCGGGTTTCGGCTAATCTAATGCCACTTCACCAGCTACTGAATGACGGGGGCAGATGCGGAGCCAGGTACGCGCTGCTGAACTCCCTCAAGGACCTTAGGCGATGACTCAAAAAATATTCCAGGTATCACTGGTCGTCAAGGACTACGATGAAGCCATCGAATTTTATGTGGGCAAGCTGGGCTTTCAACTACTGGAAGATCAGTACATTGCCGCACAGGACAAGCGTTGGGTAGTGGTGGCCCCAGCCGACGGCTCCGGTTGCAAGTTGTTGTTGGCACAGGCATCCACCAAGGCACAGTCGGAGCGCATTGGCGATCAGACTGGCGGCCGGGTTGGGTTCTTCCTGTATACCGATGATTTCTGGCGCGATTACCAGGCTTACACCGGCAGGGGTGTTGAATTCAATGGCTCACCGCGGGAAGAGGTCTACGGCACGGTTGCGGTATTTCGTGATTTATACGGCAACTTGTGGGATTTATTGCAACCTGCCTGAGAGCTTGTTTACCGCGCACATTGCACTATGAACAAACCGGCTCCCCACCCAGATCAACCCATGACCGCGCCTCAGCCGGTTGGAGCAATTGAAGCCTTCTGGTGGTGGCTGAAACTGGGCCTGATCAGTTTTGGCGGACCCGCCGGACAAATCAGCATCATGCACCAGGAATTGGTGGAACGACGACGCTGGATTTCCGAGCAGCGCTTTCTACACGCTTTGAACTACACCATGGTTTTGCCAGGCCCCGAAGCACAGCAGTTGGCCACTTACATAGGCTGGCTGATGCACGGCAGCTGGGGTGGCATTATGGCGGGCAGCCTGTTTGTATTGCCTTCCTTGCTGATCCTGATGGCGCTGAGCTGGCTATACCTGGCCTATGGTGATGTTTCTGCCGTAGCGGGTGTTTTGTATGGAGTTAAACCGGTAGTCATCGCCATTGTCGCTCACGCCGCCTGGCGCATAGGCAGAAGGACACTGCAAAACAACAGTCTGCTGGTATTGGCCTTGTGCTCTTTCATTGCCATCAGTGTGTTCAGGCTGCCCTTCCCGTTTATCGTCGTCGCCGCCGCAGGCGTGGGTTTGATCGGGTCGCGACTGGCACCGGAACAATTTCGACTGGGTGGCGGCCATGGGACTACGGTTCAACATTATGGCCCGGCGCTGATTGACGACGACACACCACCACCCAGCCACGCACGATTTTCAATGGCTGGATTTATAGCTTTCCTGGTGAGTGGCATTGGTATCTGGTTGAGCGCCATGGGTATGTTGATCTGGCAGTTTGGCTTCGATGGCGTACTCAGTCAGATGGCCTGGTTTTTCAGCAAAGCCGCCCTGGTTACTTTTGGTGGTGCCTACGCCGTGCTGCCTTATGTCTACCAGGGTGGCGTGGAACAATATGGTTGGATCACTGCAACGCAAATGATCGATGGCCTGGCATTGGGCGAAACCACACCCGGCCCGTTGATCATGGTGGTGGCTTTTGTTGGCTTTGTAGGTGGCTGGAGCAAAGAAATATTCGGCCCGGAATCGCTGGCTCTGGCCGGCATGGCTGCTGCGGGTGTGGTCACATTTTTTACTTTTTTGCCCTCGTTCCTGTTCATCCTGATCGGCGGGCCTCTGGTTGAAGCCAGTCGCGATGAAATTCACCTGACTGCCCCGCTGGCTGCCATTACAGCTGCTGTTGTCGGCGTGATACTCAACCTGGCCGTATTCTTTGCCTGGCATGTCTTGTGGCCGCAAGGCTGGCAAGGCTCCTTTGATGCCTATTCCGCAGTCGTGGGGATATTGGCGGGCGGTCTGCTCTTTTCGGGAAAGACCGGCATCATGCCGGTTTTAATATTTGGTATGCTGGCTGGGCTGGTGCATACCTTTATATTCCCTCTTATCAATTAGCCTGCAGGCCCAGAACCCGCTCATGAATCAGTCCTGTAAATATTGTTTATTATTTCTGAGTGCCTTGCTGTGGCTGACAGTGGCTCAAGCGGTTCAGGCGGAGGAAATCCGTGTGGCAGCTGCCAGTAATTTCCGCAACACCGGACGCATGTTGGCGGAGCAGTTCAATGCCAGCCACAGCGAACAGGTGGTCATGATATTCGGCTCCAGCGGCAAACTTTATTCACAAATAAGCAAAGGTGCGCCTTTTGATGTTTTGCTGTCGGCCGACGCAGAGCGGCCGCAAAAACTGGAAGCCGATGGCCATGCCATCGCGGGCACCCGTGTCACCTACGCCATAGGCAAACTGGTGCTTTGGAGCAGCAAAACCGGGCTGGTCGATGCCCAGGGTGAAATACTGCGCAGTGGTGGGTTTAACAAAATCACCATGGCCAATCCACGCCACGCACCTTATGGTGCAGCCGCCAGAGAAGTTCTGCAAAAGCTGCAACTGGAAGCAGCGTTGAAGGGAAAAATCGTTCTGGGTGGAAATATCGAACAGGCTTTTCAATACATCACCAGCGGTAATGTAGATTTGGGATTTGTCGCCCGTGCGCAACTGGCCCAATCCATCTGGGGCAGCCAGGGCTCACGCTGGGATGTACCTGATTCCTTGTATACGCCCATAGAACAACAAGCCGTGTTGATTCATGACAAACCTGCGGCCAGGAAATTCATGGCTTTACTGTCCAGCCCCGCTGCACGGCAGTTGATCCAGTCACATGGTTACGATTTGCCCTGATGTTCAGTGAAGGCGACTTGCAGGCCCTGTTCATTACGCTAAGGCTGGCCTTGCTCAGTACCCTGATACTGCTGATCATAGGCACACCCATGGCCTGGTGGCTGGCACGTTCACGCTGGCGCTGGCGCTTCCTCTGCGAAGCACTGGTGGCTTTACCCTTGGTGTTGCCGCCCACCGTGTTGGGCTTTTACCTGCTACTGGCTTTTTCCTCTGAAGGCACAACGGGCCAGTTGCTGGCTGCCTTCGGCATAGGGCCATTGGCCTTCACGTTCACTGGCCTGTTGGTCGGTTCGGTTATCTACTCCATGCCCTTCGTGGTGCAGCCTTTGCAAGCGGCTTTTGAAAGCATAGGACCTCGCCCTCTGGAAGCAGCGGCCACTTTGCGCGCCAGCCCAATCGACCGGTTTATTACAGTGGCCATGCCACTAGCGAGACCTGGATTTATAACCGCAGCCGTATTGGGCTTTGCCCATACCCTGGGTGAATTCGGCGTGGTGCTGATGATAGGCGGCAATATTCCGGGAGAAACCCGCGTGGCTTCCATTGCGATTTACGATCATGTAGAAGCCATGGACTACTCCAGTGCCCATTGGCTGGCCGGACTGCTGTTATTGATTTCATTCCTGTTGCTGGTGCTGGTTTTTGCCGGCAACCGCCGACTACGGCTGTTGCGTACATGACGATTGCCGGGAGCTTTGACAGCTGGCTGGGTGACTTCCACCTGCAGGCTGAATTCTCTTTGCCCGGCAGCGGAATCTCCGCTATTTACGGGCCATCAGGTTGTGGCAAGACCAGTTTGTTACGTGCTATTGCGGGTCTTGACCACCATAGCAACGGTGTATTCCAGTTAGGCGAAGATCACTGGCAAAAACCGGGTTATTTCATGCCGCCGCATATTCGGCCAGTGGCCTATGTATTCCAGGAAGCCAACCTGTTCGAGCACCTGTCGGTGCAAGCCAACCTCGAATACGGCTGGCGCCGCATTGCCAAAGAAATGCGCCGTATTTCGCTGCCGCGCATCTGCGAGTTACTGGACCTGAACAGCCTGGCCCAGCGTCGGCCAGCCACACTTTCAGGCGGTGAGCGCCAACGCGTGGCGATAGGAAGGGCGCTGGCGGTCAGCCCACAACTGTTGTTGATGGATGAGCCCCTGGCTTCGCTGGATCAACAGCGGCGCGATGAAATCCTGCCCTATTTGCTGACCCTGCACCGGGAGTTTGAGCTGCCCATCATTTACGTATCGCATGACCGGACCGAAATCAGCAGGCTGGCAGATCACCTGCTTTTGATGCGATCAGGCCAGATCGTAGCCAGTGACCGCTGTCAGGATCTGCTGGTGCGCCTCGACTTGCCGCTGGCTCACGAAGAAGCCGCTGCCAGCATATTCGATGCACAGGTGACAGCCGTGGACAGTCAATACGAATTAACCAGCTTCCGTTGTGGCTCTGCGGAATTTGTAGTGCCGGGCGCCACCCTGACCACCGGTGATTCAGCACGTTTACTCATCGCTGCGCGCGATGTCAGCCTGACCCTGAGCAAACCCACAGACAGCAGCATATTGAATATTCTGCCCGCCGAGATTGAATCGCTCAGCCCGGCTGC
>JBBKVS010000011.1:0-4325 GCA_037968555.1 Lysobacterales bacterium
AACTTTTCAAAAATTGAGACTCATATTGAAGGTGATTTCGCCTGGGCGATTGTGAACACAGAGATCATGATCACTTTGAAGAGTGATGGCAGGAAAATTCACAACACCGGCCATGAGACATTCCTGTTTCGAAAAGTTGATGACCAATGGAAAGTGGTTCATACCCACAGTTCCTCCAGGCCTGCAAAAGTCAAACACCATGATCAGGCTGATCAACCATGACGATCCAGATTTGCCTGAAAAAACGTATTTTTGTAAGCTTTTCCTTGCAATATGGGTCAATACTGCATCGAACCAGAACCTTGCGACCCAAACCTTAGTGGCATACGATTGAGCCAATGAATTTTGCCCGTACATTCTTAGCCTGTTTGATCATCACCATGATGAGTATGTCCAGTTGGGCAAGCACCAGCATGGCATGCCAGGTCACCGATTCCGAAAGTAGCCTGGTGGTAGAAAGTGGCCTGAAGTCGCCGCATCACGAACATCATGGTGAAGCAGCGCTTGATTCGATTGATTCTGAGGTGGATTTACCACTGGAAAGTTCCGTTAACAAGCAACTCGACGACTACAACGGTGATTGCGCCTGTTGTGGGGGCTGTATCAGCTTATGTGCTGCTTCCAGCAGTGGTTCAGCAGCCCTTATCGTTTCTGCCATGGATGTCAATTTTCATCAGCCAGATTCATTCATCATTTTTGCCAGTAATTCACACAGCAGTCCCTCTTTAGCCCCATTGTTTCGACCCCCTTCGACCAAAACACTCTGATTCCTGCGCCCCGTGCGCAGATGGATGTGCGTGTCAGCCGTTGATGGCCTCATGCACTCAGGCCCAGTATGAATTGGGTTCGTCTAATTCAAAATTAGAAACAGAGAAGTATTATGAAAAGCATTACCACATTGGTGTTAGGTGCCTTGGCCCTGATGCTGGTAGCAGTCGGAGTTGCCTATTCAGGCCATTACAACGTCAGTGCTTTACCAAAGCACAGCAGTTTTATGACCTGGGTGTTATCCACCACGTCCCGCAACTCAATAGAACGCCAAGCCCGTGGCATATCTGTGCCCTACCTCAGTGATAAAGAACTGATATTTGCCGGCGCAAACGATTATCAATCGATGTGTGTCAGTTGCCATGGGGGTCCGGGCATTCGGCCAGAGCCCATGGGGCAAGGGCTGAACCCTCCACCGGCTGATCTTGCAGAGTCTGCGAAGCAAATGACGGCTGCAGAATTATTCTGGACGACAAAAAATGGAGTCAGGATGACCGGGATGCCGGCCTGGGGAGCATCCCATGAAGATGCGGATATCTGGCCAGTTGTCGCGTTTCTGACCGTATTACCCGGAATGGAATCAGATGAATATCAAACCATGCTGAAACAGGCTGGTGGTATGGGCCATCATTCTACGGGGGGCACCCAATCTCATCAGGCTACGGAGCATCACTCGCAAGCAGAAACCAGTAGCGCCTCGGCAACGCCACATTCTCATTCTGACAATCACCACAATGAGATGGAATCCGGAGCTGATGAGGCCCCTCACACAGAAGCGCATCAACATGATCCTGGCACTTCCCAGGCAAGCCCAGACAGCACATCTGAGCCTGCTGAAGAACCAGAAGCGGAATCTCATCATGAACACAAACATTGATAATCGCCCGATGACTGGAGCAACAGGCATGCAAAGCCTGGCAGAAAAGAGAGAAACGGCGATGACAAGGTATTCCATTAGCTGGCGAGCAGTTTTACCACTGACACTGTTGCTGACGCTTGGCTGTGCCGCAGTGCCTGAAGACTTGGGGCGCAGCGATGTCGATCAGATGCTGGCGGATCGGGGAACCCATGTTCCCGTAACCATCAAAACTGCAGAATCGGATGAGCTGCTGGCCAGTCTGGTCAGCAAGCCACTGACACCGGAAAGCGCAGTTCGCATCGCTTTGATCAATAACCCGGATCTTGAGGCTGCCTATGCCCGCCTGGGTTTTGGCGCGGCTGATGTGTATCAGGCCGGCCGGATTCGAAATCCGGTATTCAGTCTTTCCATATTGAATTCCAGTATGGCGGGTGATCAAGACCAGATCACCATGGGCCTGGCGGCTTCTTTTACCGACCTGATAACGCTCAAGTCACGCAAACGGCTGTCTGAAGGGGCATTTGCGGTACTGAAGCAGTCCATTGGTGACGAGGTTTTACATATCGCTGCCGAAACGGCCATTGCCTACTACGATTATGTATCTGCCCAACAAGTGGCAGCGTTGCGTTGGCAAACCGCCAAGGCAGCTAAATTATCCGCCACTTTGGCCGAACGCTTTTTTGATGCGGGCAACATCAATGCGCGGGAACTGGCCATGGAGCGAGCGGAAGCTTCAGAGGCACGCCTTACGGCACTGCAGGCGAATGCAGAAGCCTTTGCAGCCCGTACGGCTCTGGCCAATATGTTGGGTCTTTCGGTGGGTGGAAAATGGGCGGCTCCGGCTCAGTTGCAAATGCCTTCTCAAGAGCAGCAAGACCTGATGGATCTGCTTGAATTGGCGCGTAATTCCCGCCTTGATCTGGCTGCAGCCCGAGCTGAGGCTGACGTGCTGGCGGATAGCCTGGGAGTTGTTAATTGGACCCGCTGGCTGGGAGAGCTTGAGGTTGGGATCGAGCGTGAAAGGGAAACCGATGGTGTGCGCTTGACCGGGCCCTCTCTGGCCTGGGAAATTCCCATCTTCAATACCCAACAGGACCAGTTGCTGCGCGCCAATGCGGATCTGCAAATGGCCATCGCTGAAGTCAGGCGTTTGACCATTACCGTAGATAATGATGTGCGGCTTGCTTTTGCAGCGGTACAAAATGCACAGGAGCGAGTGATTGAAATCAGTGAAGTGTTGATTCCGCAGCGACTGGAGACGGTGGATCAGGCTCAGCGGGAAGTGAACTACATGCTGATTGGCGTTTTTGAACTGATCGCTCTGAAACGTGATGAATACGATACCTACCAGGACTACCTGGAAGCCATCCGGGATTACTGGGTGAGCCGAGTACAGCTGAGCCTGGCTGCTGGCAACGAGCTGCCGACCAGCGGTGCAGTGAGGTCAAGTGTCCTAGACGTTGAAGATTTCACCAGCCCGCAAGAACCTGCAATGGACCGCGGCATGGATGGATCGATGGAAGATGGCATGGATAAATCCATGGATCACAGCCAACATAAGGCTATGGATAAAGGTGCGGATAAACCTATGGACCATAGTCAACACAAATCAATGGATAAAGGTGCGGATAAACCCATGGACCATAGCCAACACAAATCGATGGATAAAGAAGTGGATGAACCTATGGACCACAGCCAGCATAAAGCCATGGATGATACGGATAACGGAGAAAGACAATGACATCACGACGCCAATTTCTGACTTACACCGGCGCCGGCGCCATGGCCGTTGCGGTAGGCCCCGTTAGTGGGCAGGTGGATTCAGCGGCTGCGCCGAGAGCACCTGCGGCTGCTAAGCCTGGTTCCTATCTTCCCGTACAAACCCTCAACGGCTGGACCCTGCCATTCACCATGAAAGACGGTGTAAAAGAGTTTCACCTGGTTGCTGAAGAAGTAGATCATGAGTTTGCACCGGGCAATACGGCCAAATGCTGGGGTTACAACGGCAGCACACCTGGCCCCACCATCGAGGCAGTTGAAGGCGACCGCATCCGCATCCTGGTTACCAACAATTTGAAAGAGCATACCTCCATCCATTGGCATGGTTTGTTGCTGCCCAGTGGCATGGATGGTGTGAGTGGGCTGAGCCAGCCGGCGATTCAACCCGGAGAGACTTTTGCCTATGAATACGACCTGATTCAGCACGGCAGCCATATGTACCATCCCCACGCAGACGAAATGGTGCAGCTTGCGGTAGGGATGATGGGCTCATTCATTATTCACCCCAAAGCAGGTGAAGAGGTGCCCATTGATCGTGATTATTGCCTGCTGTTGCACAACTGGGCCATGCATCCGGGAACCTATAGACCGGATCCTTCGATCATGGTGGATTTCGATCTGTGGACTTTTAACAGCAAGGTATTCCCGGCTATTGAGCCCCTGGTGGCGCGTACCGGAGACCGGGTTCGGGTGCGCATTGGCAATCTGTCCATGTGGAATCACCCCATCCATATGCATGGGGTGCAGTACAAAGTTACTGGCTCGGATGGCGGGCGTTGGCCGCAGAACCTGTGGCGCTCCGAAGTAACGGAAATCGTTGGCGTAGGGCAGATGCGTGATTTTGAATTTACTGCGGTGCCAGGTGACTGGGCGTTTCATTGCCATATGTCGCACCACACCATGAATGCCATGGGTCACG
>JBBKVS010000012.1:0-52015 GCA_037968555.1 Lysobacterales bacterium
AGCGAGGCAACTACCGGATTCGAAGTGGATGGCTTTTTCATAGCATGGCTCAATGCACTTCAGAGTCATTTCAGATTTCATGGAAATTGAGACCATTGCGAGGGGCCGAGGGATTCGCGAACTGAAGAAACTGCGGAGTATCCATGGGATAGCCAATTGGCGGAAAAGAAAGGGAACGGCGAATATCAGATTCGAAGATGGCTCGACCTTTCGAGCTGAGCTACACTGGTATGAAGCCAACGGTGTTGGCAAACGCGAAATTAAGATCAAAAAATTGATCTCGAAAATATGACTCACACAAAATTTGCTCTTTGTACTGATAATTCCGGCTACGAAGCTTCACTGGAACTTCGCAAGCTGTATCAACTTGTCCCTGACCCTGCGGCTTTCTCAGTCGGTCAATTTCGTGTCATTGATGAGTCCGGTGAAGATTATCTTTATCCCATCTCTTACTTCTTCCCGGTTGACCTGCCCGCTTCTGTCGCCGATCAGATTGCGCGGGCTGCTTAACCTTCGCAGGAAAATCATCGCCGGGGAATCAAAAAGCTACTGATCGCGCAATTCATCCAGGGCGATGCGCAGCTGTGCTGCCCATACCGGCGCGCGCCGCGCGGCACGTTGAAAATGCTTGGCAGAATCTGCCTGCGCTTCAGCAGGTCGTTCAAAGGCTTGTTCGGGTATGCGCTGAATATCGAACAGCACTTTGCCTTTGGCATCAGCCAGGAATAAGCCGGGTGTGGTTTTCACGCCCCAGGCTTCTGCAACGGGCTCGGCCAAAGGCAATAAATGAAACTCATAACCCAGCTCTGCCAATACCACTGCTGGGTCCTGGTCTTCCCGGAAGTTCAGCGCCAGTACTTCCAACTCGCCCGGATACTCTTCCAACAGGCTTTGCAGATGTGGCATCAATGCCTTGCAATAGGGGCACCAACTGGCCCAGAAAAACACGATCGTCGGACCTTTCAGGTCCTGCGGATAGCGGAACTCGGAACCATCGGTATTCTCGATGGCGAAGCCCGGTGGTTGCCAGTGCGGCTGGGTTTCTTCGGCGCTCAATGTGGGGATGGAGCAGGTCAGCAGCAGGGTCAGTACCAGCTGCGGCAATGTCTGTGTCAATGGGTTCATGGAATTAGAGACCGTAAAACGGCCCATTTTCATTCATTTCCCAGCCGATTTGCCTGAACCGCCATGCTCAAGCACCCTTCACGAAAGCTCTTGTGCAGGTTGATATCGGCATCGCGCAAATCTTGAGCTGCACCTGATCAGCCTATTGCTTTGCCAGAACCTGGTCCAATGAGCTTACCAACTGATCCGCATTGGCTTTGGAAAACACCATGGGCGGGCGAATCTTAACCACGTTATCGTAAAGCCCGGTGGTGCTGAGTAAGACTCCGGCTTCACGCATGCCTTCAGCAATGGCGCTGGCCAAATCGTGGTCGGCGACTATGCTGCCGGGTTCTTTGACAATCTCGAGACCATAAAACAGGCCTTTGCCGCGCACATCGGCGATGCGCGGATATTGCCTCGCCAATGCGCGCAGGTTCTCCACCAGGTGCAGACCCACATCGTGCACATTCTGCAGGATGTTTTCCTGCTCGATTACATCCAGCACGGCCAAGCCGGCTGCGGCTGAAACCGGGTTGCCGCCGAAGGTGTTGAAGTAGTGGAATTTCTCCGAGAAGGCCTGGGCAATTGCGGGCGTGGTGACAACAGCAGCCAGCGGATGACCATCGCCTATGGGTTTGCCCATGGTGACGATATCGGGCACCACGCCGGAGTCTTCAAAGCCCCACATATGATCGCCCAGACGACAGAGGCCGGACTGCACTTCATCAGCGACACACAGCCCACCGGCCGCACGGACTTTCGCATAGGCTTCACGGAAATAGCCTTCCGGCGCCAGCAGTGCACCGTTGGAATCAAAAATATTGCAGGTCATAAACATGGCGGGCTCATGGCCACGGTCGCGTAACTCACCAATGGCGGTATCTATCTTACCCGCATACTTTGGGCCCAGGTCTGATTCACCATAGCGATAACTGCCACGAAAACCATTGGGCGGCTCGGCCGTTGCCAGCCAGTCTGGCTGTTCGGCTGCGGGGTATTCAGCCGTGGACAATTCCGTTACGACTATGGAATTGCCGTGGTAGGAACAATCAGAGACGATGGCGCCTTGGTGCCCGCTTACGGTACGGGCGATGCGAAAGGCCAGATCGTTCGCTTCAGTACCGGTGCATACAAACATGCAAACCGATAATTCACCGGGCAGCGTGGCACTCAATCTCTCGGCGTAATTCACCACGTTCTCATGCAGGTAGCGGGTATGCGTGTTCAGGGTAGCCGCCTGCTTCGACAGCGCAGCAACCACATGCGGATGGCAATGCCCAACCGAGGCCACGTTGTTGTAGCAATCGAGATACTTTTTACCATTGGCATCAAACAGCCACACGCCCTCGCCTTTTACCAGGTGCACGGGCTCTTCATAGAACAGGCGGTAAGTCGGGCCCATGGCCTGCTCGCGACGTTGCAGCAAAGTCTGATTTTCAGCACTTTTTTCAAGCATTTTTGACTGCCTCTTTCAATTGATGGGCAAAATCCCGCCGGTCCAGTTTAGCCAGTTGCTGCAGCATGGCGATCACACCGGGCTGGTCATCAGTAACAAATGCCGGTGGGTGCTCCATGTTCTGCCGTCTGAACTCAAACAGCTGCAGCACCATGATCTGCCGCACCATCACCAGGTCCAGTAACAAATCCAGCTCTTCATCCAGCAAAGGCAGGATTTTGCAGTAACCACGGCAGATTTCCGTGGCAGCCGCCACCGGATCATCAGAAAGCTCCATGAAATCCGAAACACAGGCTGCCAGGTCACAGACCAGCGGACCATAAATCATATCGCCAAAGTCGATGACGCCACTGACCTCTTCGCCCGTTTCTGCCCGGCGCAGGAGATTGGCACCATGGCCATCCTGGTGAATCACCTGCCAGCGTTGACGGGCGAGTTGCGGAAAGACCTCCGTCTCCAGTCGCTCGAAATAGGCCGGCACCCAATCACCCAGCTCTACCGGCAACAGGCTGCGTAGCTGTTCTGAAAACACCAGGCCATTGGCTATGCTCCAGGGCATGAAGTGCCGCGCTGCCGGGTGATCAAAGTCTTGCAGCGCACGACCGAGGCGGGCGATAAAGCCACCCAGGCCCTGCAAACCAGCTGGCGAGGGAAACGGTCCTTCCTGATAAGGTCGGCCCGGCAACCAGCTGAGCAAGCGCAAAGCATGTCTGTTGCCCGCACTTTGCGCCATACAGATCATGCGCCCATCCAGGCCGGGGATCATGCGTGGAACCGGCAACTCACTATCCTGCTGCGCGATATGACACAGCGCCTGCACCTGCATTTCAACCACATCGGGGTCTTCCGAGCTGCCGGCAATCTTGAACACAAACTGGCGGCCATCGTCGCAGCGGACGCGGAAGTTCTGGTCCCTCTCACCGGCCAGGGCCGAAAACTCGCCTGCTACCCCGTAATGAAGCTGGGCCAGCTGTTGTACTTCATCCAGCGGCAAGCGCGGCGGATCAAAACGCAGATCCTCAATGCTTAACACCCTTTGACTGAAGTCAGTTGTTCCGTGCATCAGCCCACTTCCCTGGCAGTTCGGTGCAGAAACTGCACCTCATTGCCCGTATCGGGGTGGCGTGGAACCAGCCGCGCCAGTACCAGGGAACAGCCCGCCAGGCCAGCACCGGCAAGGAACACGGCAGCCGGTGCGATTAACCACAACAAGCCAAAACTCACTGGAATGATCACAGCTGCAATGTGGTTGATGGTGAAAGCCACACTGGCAGTTGAAGCCATATCCGCCGGGTCGGCGATTTTCTTGAAATAACTCCGGATCGCGATGGCCATGGCAAAAAAGACATGGTCCACCACGAACAACACGGCGGCCATCCAGGCCACTTCCACGAATGCGTAAGCAGTGAAAACAATAATCAACCCAACGTATTCAATGGTCAGTGTCAGTCGTTCGCCAAAGCGGGCAACAAAGTATCCGATACGCGGCGCCAAAAGCGTATTGATGCTGTGATTGAGCAGGTAAAGCAAGGCAATTTCAGCCGCTGAATAACCAAACTTTTCCACCATCAGGAAAGTGGCAAATACCATGAAAATCTGCCGCCTGGCGCCGCTGAGGAAAGTCAGCCCGTAGTACAGCCAATAGCGTTTGCGCATCAGCAGGTGTTTATGTTGCGGTACGGTCTGGGCAAAGTTGGGGAACCATCGCCAGGCAAAAACCGCGACTAACATGGCCACACCACCGGCCAGCACGTAGAGAACCACATAGCCCAGGTCCAGCCATTCCATGCACAGCCACACCAAAGCGAAACCCACCAGCGCCGCCATGGATGAGACTGCCGATATGCGCCCCAGCACCAGAGGAGTTTGCGCCTGGTCAAACCATTGCAGGGTCAGCGATTGCTGCACCGTATAAAAATAGTGAAAACCAATGGACATCAATACCGTGGTGAAATACAGGCCGTACTCGGTGGGCAAATAGCCGGTAAGCGACACACCCAGGCCCAGCAGCAGCAGGGAAATCAAGGCAAAACTCTGTTCCTTGATCACCAGCAGTACAAATACCGTGGTAAAAGCCAGGAAACCCGGCACTTCGCGCAGGCTTTGCAAGATGCCGATCTCGCGGCCGGTAAAAGCGGCCTGCTCGATCACAAAATTATTCAGCAACACATCCCAAACCGCGAAAGCCAGAGCGGCTGCAGCAGAGCACAGGAGCAGAAAACCTTCAGGATTGCGGCTTGAACTGCTTTGGGGCTGGCGATCACGAGTATTCATGCAACGGCTTTGTCTCGCGATCTCGATACCTTGGGTGAACGGGGGATTGCACCACAGCTCGGCTGCAGTAGCAACTGGGCACCCGGCGGCACTTTAGCCCGCAAGACTATTGCCTATGGCTATTCAGATAATTAAGAAAATCAATTTCTACTATTGCCCGCAGGTGGCTATAGTAACCATGAGGAAAAACTCCCGGTCGATCCGGCCGGCGCTTAGGTAGTCCAGGCCATGCGCCTGTTCATTCCTGTTATCAAGACCACGGAGGTTGCTAGAACATGTCACTCAAAGGCTCCAAAACCGAACAAAATCTGAAAGATGCATTTGCAGGTGAATCCCAGGCCAATCGCCGCTACCTGTATTTCGCACAACGTGCCGATGTTGAGGGTTACAACGATGTAGCAGCGGTATTCCGCTCCACTGCTGAAGGTGAAACCGGCCACGCACACGGCCATCTGGATTACCTGTTGGAAACCGGTGACCCGGCTACCGGCTTGCCGATAGGCCCGACTGCCGACAACCTGAAGGCGGCCATTGCCGGTGAAACCCACGAGTACACCGACATGTACCCAGGGATGGCCCGTTCAGCCCGCGATGAAGATTTTGATGAAATCGCCGACTGGTTCGAAACCCTGGCCAAGGCTGAGCGCTCCCACGCCAACCGTTTCACGAAAGCCCTGGATGAAATGGACTGAGTTGCAGCCGTTTTTACGCTGACACTGCGGATTGGATCCCGGCTCAGAGGCCGGGATGACGGATGTCGTTGGGGCCGGAATCACGAGTGAAGCACGGCCTTGAAGGAGATCATCCCTTAGACCGTCACCCCGGACTCGATCCGGGGTCCACTTGCGTAGGCTCTGGATGCCGACTGTCAACGGACCTACGGAATGACGGAATGGCGGAATGACTGAATCACGAGCGAAACGCCGCCTTGAAGGAGTTCATCCCTTGGGCCGTCACCCCGGACTCGATCCGGGGTCCATAAGCCCAAGACTTGGTTCGCAGAATTCTGACCAGAGCTGCCGCTTCATCAGTAAACCCAACAGGAAATCACACCATGCGCGAAGGCAGTCTTGAGGCACCTACCCGCCACGCCCTGGGCTGGCAGGAACCTGAGTTTTACGAAGAAAAGCTTCTGTTCGACGAACTGGAACGGGTGTACGACATCTGCCACGGTTGCCGTCGCTGCGTTTCCTTGTGCGATGCCTTTCCCACCCTGTTTGACCTGGTCGATGAGTCCGCCACGCTGGAAGTCGATGGCGTTGCCAAAACCGATTACTGGAAAGTCGTAGACCAGTGTTACCTCTGCGACCTGTGTTACCAGACCAAATGCCCCTATGTGCCGCCACACGAATGGAATGTGGATTTTCCCCACCTGATGTTGCGCGCCAAGGCCACTCAGTTCAAAAAGGGTGAGCGCAAACTCAGCCACCGATTACTCAGCAATACCAAAATCCAGGGCAAAGTGGGCAGCCTGCCGGTGGTATCCAATGCCATCAATGCCGCCAGCCAAAGCCCGACCATGCGTAAGCTGCTGGAAAAGACCCTGGGTGTCGATCAACGTGCGCATTTGCCGGAATTCCATTCAGACACTTTGCGCAAACGTGACCAGGCTCGCCAGCCTTTGGGTTCTGATGCCATTGCTGCCGAACCCACCAGCGGCAAAGTCGCGCTGTTTGCCACCTGTTACTGCAATGTAAACACACCCGACATCGCCGCCGACCTGATCCGCGTGTTTGAGCACAACGGAATACCCGTACGGTTGACCGAAAAAGAAGAGTGTTGCGGTATGCCCAAGCTGGAACAGGGCGACCTGGCCACGGTGGACAAATACCGCAAAACCAATATCCCCGAACTGGTGCGCCTGATCGACGAGGGCTGGGATATCGTCGCGGCGATTCCATCCTGCGTGCTGATGTTCAAGCAGGAACTGCCGCTGATGTACCCGGATGATGCCGATGTGCAGAAGGTCAAGGCGAATATTTATGACCCCTTCGAATACCTGGTGCATCGGCACAAGGCCGGCCTGCTCAACACCGATTTCAAAACCGGCCTGGGCAAAGTGGCCTGGCATGTGCCCTGCCATCAACGGGTACAGAACATAGGCCCCAAGACCAAGGATGTATTGTCACTGCTGCCCGACACGGAAATCACCGTGGTTGAACGCTGCTCCGGCCATGACGGAACCTATGGCGTACGTAAAGAGACCTGGGAACGTTCGCAGAAAATTGCCAAGCCGGTGATCAGCCGGGTGGCCAAGATGGAGGTCGATTATCTGGTCTCCGATTGCCCCATGGCCGCCACCCAGATTGCCGATGGGCTGGAGCTGAAACACGGCGAAACCAACCCCCTGAGCTTGTTGCGTAAAGCCTACGGAATCTGAGAAACAGCAAACAGGGGTCAGAGAACCATTTTTTGTAAGCAAGACTTTGCTAGTTGAATCAATCAAAAATGGTTCTCTGACCCCAATAAAGGAATATAAATGAAACCACTCAAGCGCTCAGACCTGATGAGCCTGGAACAATATTCGGAACAACGGGCAGAATTCCGCCAGCGCGTTCTGGAGCACAAGAAGCCCCGCCGCATCGATGTTGGGCCGAACTTTACCCTCTACTTTGAAGACCGCCTGACCATCCAGTACCAGGTGCAGGAAATGTTGCGCATCGAAAAGGTGTTTGAGGCAGCCGGCATTGAAGAGGAGTTATCGGCTTACAATCCTTTGATTCCCGATGGCAGCAATCTGAAATGCACCGCCATGTTTGAGTTTCCCGATGAAGAAGAGCGCCGCCGCCGACTGGTCGATTTACGTGGCGTTGAGGATAGGGTGTGGTTACAAGTCGAAGGATTTGACCAGGTTTTTGCCATTGCCAATGAAGACCTGCCGCGCTCCAACGACGAAAAAACTTCAGCCGTGCACTTCATGCGCTTTGAGCTGAGTGCAGACATGATCAATGCACTGGCCAGCGGCACCGGCATGAGCATGGGTGTGAACCATGACCTGTATAAGCACAGCGTCAACTTGCCTGAACAAAATCTGGCTGCTTTACTGGCGGATTTCAACCAGGCCAAGCAATAAGCGAAACCTCAGGCTACCCGCTTACGCCTGGCATGTTACTTTGTTGCGGCGTCCAGATTACTCACCGAAGGCGGCAGCACCAGACTACGTTCATGTATCAGCACCACTACATCGATCGGCAAAATCCTACAGAATTTCGGGTGGGTTTCGGATAGACATAGGTTGTTTCCAAGCCCAGAATCTTTGACAGGATAGACTTCACAAACCGATGATGAAGCATGAGGTGACCCAATGAAATACCGCTACGCAAGCAGCCCGATAGGCGACATCCTGATCGCGGGTGATGATGAGGGGCTCCGGTTTATCGGCTTTCCCGAAGGAAAAGGTCGCATTGAGCCAGAAGCCGGTTGGACGAAACAGGCCACCGCGTTTGAAGACGTCGTGAGCCAGTTGGGCGAATACTTTGCCGGCAAGCGCACCCGCTTCGATCTCAAGCTGGCACCCACCGGAACGCCTTTTCAGCTGGCCGTGCTGAATGCGCTGCAACAAATTCCCTACGGCAAAACCTGTAGCTACAGCGATATTGCCAGCCGAATTGGCAAGCCTAAGGCGGTTCGGGCCGTAGGCGCTGCCAATGGACGAAACCCCCTGCCCATCGTGATTCCCTGCCATCGGGTGATCGGTTCAAACGGCAGCCTGACCGGCTTTGGTGGTGGGCTGCCGGTAAAACAATACCTGCTGGGCCTGGAACAAGGTCAGCCAGGACTCGCCACTTAACGCGGCGTCTTCGGCTCTGAAATTTCCAGTGCAACCAGATCTTGCCGGTCATGGATGTTGGCCTGTTGATTAACAGGCCATACCCATACAGGGCTTTTCCATGAAATGCCCTGTTTCACCACGGAAGGCGCCGGTAATGACATGGTCTGCAGTACCAGCGTGGCCACCAGGCTTAGCCAGATTCGGACATCAACCGATGGATGGCTGCTTTGTCTGCCGGTATCAGGAAAGCGCTGCCGGGGCACTCGATGCCCCGGCAGCCCATGACGCCCTGAGCCGCTCATGAAACGTCGCACTGATTCAACTTGACTCATTCCGAATTCTCCAAAAAGCTTGAGCTGGTCAGTTCCAATTTCGGCGCAGGACCATCAGAACCGGTAGGCAATGCCCAGGCTGGCTGTGTCCGCGTCGAAATCGAAGCGCTCATATTTCAGAACCATGCGCCAATGGGGTGTCAGGTTGGCGCCGATGCCTGCGCCGTACATGAGGTCCTCACCCGACTCATCCCGGTTGCCTTGACGGAAGTTAGTGTCCCAACTGATAACACCCACGGTGCCAAACACATCAAACACGTCGCTGATCGGCCAGCTGACTACGCCTGCAATCGACAGGCCATCAATGTCCGCTTCCTCGGTATTAATCACGATGCATTGCTGGGGCGCAGGGCAGTCGTCGGTGAGATAGTTGCGGCCGAAACTGTGGTAGCCGGCCTGCACAGAAAAATAGCGGTTGAAGGCATAACCCAGGCTCAAGGACCAGCCGGTCTTATCGTCATCAAGCAGAAACTGCCCCTGGTTGTGTGATACATCGACCCGGCTGACAGCGGCTTCCACATACCAGGCGCTATCCCCGGAATCGTTGAAACTGGCCGCATAAAGCGTGGGAAACGTAACCATCAAAAGCAACGCACTCAGTAGCAGAAGCGGGAACTTCTCGAACACGGTATACATGTTATGAACTCCATTATGAGAAACAAAAAAACCAATCAAACTGCGGAATGGAGCTTAAGCGGGTTGGTATGCCAGGTCTGTATGGAAAGTGCAGCCTGATTGTGCGGATTTATACCGCCGCGGATTTGGTCCCACGGCATGGACCGCAGCGACGGAAACAGCCCTGATTTCCCTTTCGTACAGCGTTTGAACTTCTGAAGCACCTGATAATTTTCAATTTTTATTGCTTTTTGGTACTAATCCAGAGCAGAATCCGGCCCCTGACAGGATCGGATTGGCGTGTTAGCCCTAAGCGGTAAAGGTTCGAATGAGCTCGGCTACATCGACACTTTGTTACAAATTTGATACAGCTCTGATCAATGCCGCAACCGGGATTCTGTCATCATCAGTTATGCGTTTTCGACATCCATCCAAGCACCGTAATTCGCGGCTCAGGGTACTGGGCAAGGCCCTGTTTTCACTGAGCCTTTTGCTGGCTCTTTTTGGGTCATCCACCGCTATGGCCGACAACACCTACCCGGAACCAGACCAGCAATCGTCATGGCGGCTCGGAGCAGCCCTGGGATACGGACAACGCACCAACCCGCTGGTCAACTCAGATAATATTGTGGTGGTACTGGACCTGGACATTGCCTGGTTTGGTGAACACTGGTTTTTTGACAACGGTGATCTGGGACTGACACTGCAGGATAAAGAGAACTACACCCTTAACCTGATTGGCCGTATCAACAGCGACCGGGTATTTTTCAGCAAGACCAACACCCGCTTTGTTTCCATCAGCAATAACGTCAATGAACCGATGCTGGTTGAAGCGGAAGTGCCCGACCGGGACTACGCGATCGAGTTGGGAGTGGAGCTTCTGGCCGAAGGTGACTGGGGTTATTTGCAGGCAGCCGCTTTTCACGATGTGAGTGGCAAACACGAAGGCTATGAATTATTCGCAGAATACAGTTATCTGTTGCGTAAACAACGCTGGGTTTTCGAACCTTCTGCGGGACTGAGCTGGAAAAGCCAGGAACTGAACGACTATTATTATGGAGTGCGGAAAAGTGAATCCAGTAAAGTTTTCCCAGCCTACGAAGCCGGTGCCGGCTTGAATTGGCAGGCGCGTTTCAAGGTGGGCTACCAGCTCAACCGGCACTGGATGGCCCTGGTTGTTGCAGAGTATGAACACCTGAATTCCGATGCAGCAAGTAGTCCGATTGTCGATGAATCGTCAGTTTATGGGGCCTTTGCGGGCCTCAAATACACCTACTGACATGAATCGCTTATCCACCACATTGTTGGCCCTTGCCGGTACGATATTGGCCTTCGAGGGCCAAGCGGCAGAAGCACCCGTGACTCTGCGGGTGAAACCGCTGTTGTGCATCACCGACGAACGCAATCCCGATTGCGATTTACTGTTCGAGGTGGAATGGAAAAGCGGACAGCCAGGAAACTTCTGCCTGGGCGACGACGGTTCCCCATCACCGCTGGATTGTTGGGAAGATGCGGATTCGGGTGATTTTGTTGAGCAACGGGTGGTAGATCAGAGTTTCAGGTACCTTCTGCTGCGGCCCGGTCAGCTTGCCCCGGTTGCCGAGGCCCGGGTGGAACTGATGACTATCGACAATTCCGACCGACGCAGAAACCGCCGCAGCCGGCATGCCTGGAGCATATTGTGAACGCCAGTACAGTGGATGTGCTGCTGGTTGAAGATGACCTGCGCCTGGCCGAACTGACCGCCCGGTACCTGCAACAAAACGGACTGAAAGTGGCCGTTGAGTCGCACGGAGATCATGCAATTACCAGTTTCCAACGTGAACAACCCCGCATTGTACTGCTGGACTGGATGCTGCCTGGCCGGGATGGTCTGAGCATCTGCCGGGAACTACGGAAATTGTTCAGCGGGCCCATACTGATTTTTACCGCCAAGGATTCCGATATCGACCAGGTGATCGGGCTGGAGGCGGGTGCAGACGATTTTGTTTCCAAACCGGTCGAACCCATGGTTTTACTGGCGCGTATCCGTGCCCTGCTACGCCGCCTGGAGGCTCAACCGGATGCCGCCCACAGCCAGGCGGAGCTGCAACTGGGAGGGCTGCGCATCCACGAAGCATCACACCGCGTGTGGCTGGATGACGAAGAGGTTTTGCTCAGCACCCAGGAGTTTGAGCTGTTGCTGGTTCTGGCCCGCAGTGCGGGGACTATTCTGAGCCGCGAAGCCTTGTTCCAGCAAATTCGCGGCATTGAATACAACGGCCTGGACCGCTCGATAGACGGACGCATCTCCAAACTGCGTAAGAAGCTGGGCGATGATGCCGTAACACCTACCCGTATCAAGACCGTGTGGGGTAAAGGCTATCTGCTGGTTCCTGATGCCTGGGAACGGGCCGGGTGAAATTTCAGATCGCGCGGCAAAATCGCCGCCTGTTGTTCCGCTCCTACCTGGTCATGGTGGGCGGTCTGGTCATTTTTGCTGGCCTGCTGGATCTCGGCTTCCAGCATTTACTGAGCACCTCATCACCGGCCCCCAGCCAGTGGGTCGATAGCAATCTGGACCTGATCGAACTTCATCTGTCACAGCAACCCGAGGAGCAGTGGCCCGCAGCGGTTGACGAGTTGGAGAGCAAACTGGGTTTTGCCGTTCGAATCCTGCCCAGCGATCACGTCGTGCAACAGAGCGAAGCGCAGAATGCGACGCAGGAAGTGTTTGATGCGCAAGGACGTTCTGCCTTTGTACGGCACTCTGTTATTCTGAATTCCGTCATGCAGATCGGACCGGTCACGCCCACTGCTGCAGCTGAAAGCTGGATGGTCCGACTGATCCCGCCCTTGTTTTACCTGTCGATCTTCATCTTCGTCGGCCTTTGGCTGCGGCCCCTGATCCGCGACCTCAACCTACTCAGCGATTCGGCCAAGGCCTTTGCTGCCGATTACCGTCAACCCATCAGCACCCTGGGCCAAGTATCCAGCCTGAGTGACCTGGCTGGAAGTTTCGATGCCATGTCCACACGCATTCGTCGCCTGATCCAGGGGCAGAAAGACCTGACCGGCGCGCTGTCGCACGAAATGCGCACGCCCTTGACGCGTATCCGCTTCGCCATGGCCATGATTGGGGACAAAGCCCAATTTTCCGATGAACTGAAATCCATCAATCAGGACGTCCAGGAAATCGACCTGTTGATTGCCACCATGCTGGACTATGCCCGGCTCGATCACTCCGACATGGAAATCAGTCCGGAACTCACGCCCATGAATGAATGGCTGGAACAGGTGGTGAACAAGGCCCGACCGTCCAATCCGGATTTGCGAATTGAGCATCACGCTGCACCGGAGCAGGTTCAGATCGACCCGTACCTGATGGAGCTGGCGGTCAGCAGTTTGCTGGTGAATGCCTGCCGCTACGCCAGCACACAGGTACAGGTCAGCTTTGCCACTACGGCAGGGCAATGTGAACTGACTGTAGATGATGATGGGCCTGGCATTCCGGAGGCCGATCGAAAGACCGTCTTCAAAGCCTTTACCCGTCTCGACAGCAGCCGCAACCGGGAGACCGGTGGCTATGGGCTTGGCCTGGCCATCGTGGCGCGCATAGCTGCACTGCATGGTGGCACGGTCCATGCCGAAGAATCTCCGCAGGGCGGCGCGCGCATTGCGATCAACTGGATGTGCCAGGCACTGATTGGCAGTCAATAGTCCTTATAATGCCCTCCATGAAAGTTTGTGGATTCAGCATCGTCAAGAATGCAGTCAAGTATGACTACCCGGTCATTGAGTCCATCAAGTCCATACTGCCGGTTTGTGAGCACTTCATTGTGGCAGTCGGAGACAGCGACGACGGCACTCGCGAACTGATAGCCTCAATTGGCGATCCCAAAATTCAAATCATCGATACGGTATGGGACCCGGAATTGCGGGAGGGCGGCCGGGTTCTGGCCGCTGAAACCAACAAAGCCCTGGACGCCGTCCCGCCCGATATGGACTGGTGTTTCTACATCCAGGCCGACGAAGTCATGCACGAGCGGTATCACGAAGCGGTCCGCGCAGCCATGCAGGCTCACCTCGAAGAGCATGGAGTCGAGGGGCTGTTTTTTCGCTATCTGCATTTTTACGGGACCTACGACTACGTCGGCGATTCCCGCCGCTGGTATCGCAATGAAGTGCGAATCGTCCGTAACGACAAGTCCATCCGTTCCTGGAATGACGCGCAGGGATTTCGCTGGTCCGATGGCCGCAAACTGACGGCCGCCAGCACCACGGCAGAAATGTTTCACTACGGCTGGGTTCGCCCGCCACGACTGATGAAAGCGAAAGTGGATGGCGCCAAGGACTATTGGTCACCCGAATCAAAACACCTCAAAAGCGTCGACCAGGCCACCGAGGAATTCCAGTTCGAGGACGGCTATGACAGCCTCAGCCGATTCGAGGGAACCCATCCAGCGGTCATGCAAGCCAGGCTGGAGCAACTGAATTGGCACCCAGGGCTTTCAGCCAAAAAGAAACGATTCAGCCTGAGATATCGCCTGCTTTACTGGGTGGAAAAAGCTCTGGGAATTCGGCTGTTTGAAAACAAGCACTTCCTTGAGTTCAAGCATCGGAAATCCGCAAAAATCTTACAGAAATTCCAACAATGATGATGGTCAGACGTGCTCGGCCTGACCTATTCCCCACAGCCGTCGGTACCCGCTGCGACCGATAGGAAATCTATCGCAATATCCCGAACACGACTCTGGCGTTTTACAACGATGGGTCGAACTCAACATTTGTGCACTGGAGCAAGTGTCGCCTGACTGCGCGCTTTGTTACGATGCCCTGATTCTTTACCCCGGAGGCGGCAGCTTAGGGCTGCATTGATGAAGCGCTTAAGTACACCACCATTATTTCTGGCCTTGCAGCTAACGGCTGCCGTCGTGCTGTTGCAACTGGGCGGCGCAGTGGCTTGGGCTTCCGAGGCCACGGAGATACAACTGAAGCTGGTAGAACAGCGCATCAGCACGCTGAAGCAGCAAGGCGCAAAAGCAGAAGACAGCGCCACCTTGCAGGCCTACCAGTCCACTCTGAATTGGTTGCGTGAGACCGAAAATTACGAGCAACTGGCTGAGCAATTTGTCAGTGAATTGAGTTCAGCCTCTCAAGACGAAGCCACTATTCAGGCGCGCATCAGTTCGGGCAGCACACAAGCGCAACTCGCAGATAGCAGTGCCCTGCAGAAACTGAGCTGGGCCGCATTGGACAAAAAAGCCAACGAACGGCGGAAATCATTGCAGGCTTTGCTCAACAAGCGTGACTCGCTTGACCAACAGATTGCCACCGAAGCGAAAAATTCGGAAAACATTCGGGCCCGCCTCAGCGCCATTGACCTGGAAGAAAAGGGCCTGCCTGAAAGTCATGCCCGTTTTGAAAAGGGCGGATCCCCAACGCAGTTCGAAGCATCGCAATGGCAGCTGGCAGCACACCGTGATGCGCTGGATGCCGAGCGGCGAGCGCTCAATGCGCAGCTGACCAATCAACCTGCTCGCAGCCGTGTCCGCCGGGCTGAACGTGAAGAACTGGTGCGTAACATTGAACAGTTGCAGCAAGACATTGGCTTGCTGGAGGCTTTACAAGCGAACAAACGCCCGGCAGAGACCGAGCAGGCATTGCTGGAATCCCAGGCCGGTACACCGGGGTATGAACTGCTGCTGCAGTTGGTTAATGAGAATACCGCTCTAACTGAGCACCGCACGCAGCTCAAGTTGGAATTCACCCGGGCCGATACCGAGAAAACCGGTACTGATGGCAAGCTGTTTGAGCTGATGGAACATTTCAATTCAGCACGACGACTGGTTGAATCGGGCGGCAGGGCTACGATGTTTGGCCCTTTCCTGATGAATTACTACATGCAGCTGGATCAGTACCGCCCGCCTGCCGACAAGCTGAGGCAAAGCAATGACATCGGCGAGATCGTCGTTGACCGTGCGCGGCATGAGCAACAGTTGTCCGAAATGCTCAACAAGGATCAGTTCATCGACCAGCAGATGCAATTGTTGGGTCTATCTGAACCACTTTCCACTGATGTAATGAAATCAGCCAAAAAGCTGCTGAGGGAACGCAGCAGTTTGCTCAACGAGTTGTTGAGCGGCGAGACTGAACTGATCCAGCTGCTGGGCAAAATTGACATCAGCTATGAGCAACTGGATTCCCTGGTTGCAGAATTCAAGGCTTTTCTCATTGGCCACATATTGTGGGTACGCAGCCATTTACCGATAGACCGGAATTTCTTTCAGCAGGTAGGGCTGGATACTCGTCTGGCCATTAACTCATTGAAGGCATCGATGGCTTTCAACAGCAAGACCATGGCCATCGTTGCCATGTTGGCTGGCCTGTTGTTGTTATTGTTGCGCAGGCACATGTGGCGGCACATGGAAATCATCAACAGCAAAACAGGTAAACCGCGCAATGATTCCATAGTCTATTCAGTGGAAATTCTGATTTTGACCCTGCTGCGTAGTGCCGCCGTACCCTTGATCATGCTGGGTTTGGGGCTGAGCATTGATACCTCCCAGCAAGGCCTGTTACAGCCACTGGCATTGGCGCTGCTGCTGGCATCTGGCGGTGTGATGACCAGCTTGTTCCTGCGCGATGCAACGGCAGCGGGCGGTATCTGCAGAGCGCATTTCAATTGGCCAGAAAATCGCTGCAAAGCCACGTCTTCGCTGATGACCTGGATACTGATACGGCTGATGCCGGTGGTGATGGTGGCCAGCTTCCTGGTTCATCTGGAGCAGAACACACCCCATGCAGTACTGGGTCGCCTGTTCTTATGCGTCATCGCAATCATGGTGGCCTTCAAGGTTTTGCGCATGATAGCCATGCAACGCAAACTGCAATTGAGCCAGGCGGCAAGCAAGCAGTCGAGCAAGGGCTTCCCGGCCTGGGTGCAGGACAGCATCGTCTGGACGCTGACCGGTTTCCTGATATTCATCGTACTCAGCGGTTTCCTCCTGCCCGCCCGCATCATTTATTACAGCCTGGCAGTCACCGCATTGACCTTTGTAGCAGTGATCTTCCTGCATGAAATGCTGATGCGCTGGTTGCTGGTGGCACGCAGGCGCATTCGCTTCCAGCAATTGCTGGCAGCACAACCCGGGTCAGAGGGCGAGGAAAAGGCCGATACAGAAGCCCGGCATACCAGTCTCGGCGATCTCAGTGACTCAACCGCACAACTCATCAAATCGCTGGTCTATGTTGCGGCTGCCTTGTCCATCATAATGATCTGGAAACCTTTGTTACCAGCCATTCAGGGCTTGCAGCGATTCACCCTTTGGTCCGTCAGTCAAACCATCAATGGTGCACCACTGCAAACCCAGATCACCCTGGCCACCATTTTGCTGGCCACCCTGATCTTTATTGCCACGTTCTACGCGGCCCGGCGAATACCGGCTCTGATCGAATTGATCATGCGCAGCACCGGCAACTCAACACCGGCCACCCGTTACACCGTATCGACCATAACCAACTATGTGATCATCGCAATCGGCACCATGGTGTTTTTCTCCACATTGAAGATGAGCTGGTCACAAGTGCAATGGTTGGTGGCAGCCATGGGTGTGGGCATCGGTTTTGGTTTGCAGGAAATTGTCGCCAACTTCATCAGCGGCCTGATCATCCTGTTTGAGCGACCGATACGGGTGGGTGATGTGGTGACGATTGGCGAAAGCTCCGGCACGGTTACCCGCATCCAGATACGCGCCACTACCATACGTGACTGGGACGGCAAGGAGTTGCTGGTACCCAACAAGGAGTTTATTACCGGGCGGCTGCTGAACTGGACTCTGTCCGACACCAACAATCGCATTGTAATCGACGTAGGCATTGCCTATGGCAGTGACGTGACTGCAGCCATGCAGATACTTGAAAAAGTGATCAGCAGCCATCCGGCGGTGCTGAAGGAGCCACTGCCCAACGTCCTGTTTACCCAGTTTGGTGACAATTCACTGAACCTGTCGGCCCGCTGTTTCCTCGGCGATCTCGAAGACCGCCTGAAGCGGGTCAGCGAACTGCACCAGCAAATTTATACGGCCTTCAATGAAGCCGGCATTGTGATTGCCTTCCCGCAACTCGATGTTCATCTGGATCCCGATTCGCCCCTGACCGTGCGCATGCAGAATGAAGATTCTCATCCTGCCAAGGCCTGACCGGTCGGCCTGAATTGCAGGATTGAACAGCCTCAATCCTGCCATGCGCCGGCAAGGATCAGATGCCAATCTGACCAGATCCTGATCTGAGCCGCGGCCCCCAGGCGGTTGACATTCTGCTGGCTGCCGTTAGACTTGCTTGTCGCTAACAAGTTAATTGCACACCCATGTCGCAGAGCAATCAAGCCCCTATCGATTCCCCGCGCACCCAGGCTGAACGCAGCGCTTTGGCGGCTTCCAGCATGATTGATTCGGCTATCGAACTGCTGAACGCACAGGGTATTGAAGGCACTACGCTCAGGGCCATTGGTGAATCGGCCGGCTACAGTCGCGGCCTGGCCACGCATCATTTTGGCAGCAAAGCCGGTCTGTTCAGACAGCTGCTGCGCCAGGTGCATGCTGAATTCATCGACGACCTGCACGACCGCGTGGGTGAACTCAGCGGCAAAGCGGCACTGATGGTGGCCAATGAAACGTACCGGGATTGGGTGTTAAGCCACCCCAATCGATTGCGCGCCATGTACATCCTGTGGTTTGGCTCGCTGGATCCGGGCTCGGAATTCAAACCCAATGTGGCCCGTTTTATGGAACGGCAGCGCGAAACCATGGCGGAGTGGATACGTGACGGCCAGAAGGCCGGAGAAATTTCGTCCGCAATCAACCCGCGCCGAATGGCCCTGCAGTTTTACGCCAGCCTGATCGGCATCAACCACCAATGGCTGGTGGACCCGGAATTGGATTTGCAAGAAGCCTACCGGGATATGAAAGACAATATGCTGCGCTTGCTGCAGCCCGACTGACAACGATTTTATTGATGACGCCCTGAATTGGGGCATTAAGAGGCTACCTTCATGACTGATGCATTCATTTACGACCATGTACGTTCACCCCGCGGCCGCGGCCGGCCCAACGGTTCATTGCATGGCATCACACCCACCAACCTGGCAAGCCAGGTGTTGGCGGCCCAACGCGACCGCATCGGCCTCGATACTTCGATACTGGACGATGTGATTCTAGGCTGCGTGATGCCGGTGGGTGAACAAGGCTCGGACATCGCCCGCGTCGCTGCACTGAATGCAGCTTATGCGGAGTCGGTACCGGGCAAGCAACTCAACCGCTTCTGTGCTTCCGGCCTGGAAGCCGTCAATACGGCTGCTGCGCAGATCATGTCGGGACAGTCCGACGCGGTGATCGGTGGCGGAGTGGAATCCATGTCGCGGGTTCCCATGGGTTCGGATGGCGGCGCCATGGCCACTGATCCACAAGTCGCTTACGACCTGTATTTCGTACCGCAGGGTATCAGCGCCGACCTGATCGCCAGCAAGTATGGCTTCAGCCGCCAGGACCTCGATGCCTACGCGCTGGAAAGTCAGCAGCGGGCAGCCCATGCCTGGAAGAACGAATTTTTCAGCAAATCCATCGCGCCCATTCGCAATCACGTCGGTGAAGTGGTGCTGGATCATGACGAGCATATGCGACCTGATTCCACCCTGGAAAGCCTGGCCAGCCTGAAGCCCGCCTTTACCATGCACGGGGAACAGGGTGGTTTTGATGCGGTTGCGCTGCAGCGATATCCGGAAGTCGAACGAATTGATCACCGCCACACCGCCGCCAATTCCAGCGGCATCGTCGATGGTGCAGCAACGGTTTTGCTGGGTAATGTTGAAGCCGGCAAACGCATGGGCCTGAAGCCACGTGCACGCATTCGGGCCTTTGCTTCCATCGGTTCTGAGCCCACCATCATGCTGACCGGTCCGGCTCCGGCGACTGAAAAAGTACTGGCGCGTGCCGGCATGAGCACCTCCGATATCGACCTGTTTGAACTGAACGAGGCATTTGCGGCTGTGGTGCTGCGGTATATGCAGCAGCTGAATATCCCCCACGACAAGATCAATGTAAACGGTGGCGCCATTGCCATGGGCCATCCGCTGGGTGCCACTGGCGCGATGATATTCGGCACGGTGCTGGATGAACTGGAACGACGCAATTTGGGCACTGCACTGGTCACCCTGTGTATAGGCGCCGGTATGGGCACCGCCACCATCATCGAACGCGGTTGAACGCACGCCCCATTCAGCGACAAAGAAATACGCAACAGAGACAGAGAATATGACAACTACGATTCAATACGCGGTAGACAAAGACGGTATCGCCTTACTCACCATAGACCTGCCCGGCAAGTCCATGAATGTACTCACACCCGAGTTGATGGCTGATCTGGACCAACTGATTGAGCAGGTGGTCAGCGACGCGGACGTCAAAGGTGCTGTGATTACTTCGGCCAAGAAATCCTTCATCGCCGGTGCCGATATCAAGGACATGGTGACCGCTTATGACCGCGGCATGAGTGAACAGGAAGCCTGCGATTTCAGCCGTACGCTGAACCGGCGGCTGCGCAAGCTGGAAACCTGCGGTAAACCTTTTGCTGTGGCCATCAACGGCCTGGCGCTGGGTGGCGGCCTGGAAATCTGCCTGGCCTGCCATTACCGCGTGCTGGCCAGTGACACTGGTGCGGTGCTGGGCTTTCCGGAAGTGAACATTGGCCTTTTGCCTGGCGCCGGTGGCACCCAGCGTGCACCGCGACTGATTGGCGTGGAAGCTGCGTTGCCCATGATTCTGCAGTGCATCAACCAGACACCGGAACAGGCCCTGAAGCTCGGCCTGGTACACGAAATTGCACCGGTCGCGGAGATTGTTGAGCGCGCCCGACAGTGGGTACTAAATACCGGCGATGCGGAACAACCCTGGGACAAAAAGGGTTACCGGATACCCGGCGGTGCCGGTGCCATGACCCCCAAGACGGCACAGAACTACATGGTCGGCACATCCTTGGTAGCAGGCAAAACCCAGCATAACTATCCGGCACCAATTTCAGCCCTGTCGGCCATTTACGAAGGCTGCATAGTCCCTATCGATGTGGGCCTGGATATCGAATCGCAATACTTCGGCAAACTGCTGGCAGGCCCGGTGGCACGCAATATGATGCGCACGCTGTTCATGCACAAAAGTGCAGCTGACAAGCTGGCACGCCGTCCGGCTGGCGTCAAGAAATCCGCCGTGAAAAAGCTCGGCGTGCTGGGCGCGGGCATGATGGGTGCGGGTATTGCCTTTGTGTCTGCCAAAGCCGGCATGGAAGTGGTTCTGCTCGATACTGACCAGGCCAATGCCGAAAAAGGCAAAGCCTATTCAGCTGGCTTGTTGGACAAGGCCATTGCACGTGGCAAATCCACCGAAGACAAGAAAGCGGCTTTGCTGGAGAAAATTACGCCGACCACCGACTATGCACAACTTGAAGGCTGCGACCTGGTCATCGAAGCCGTGTTCGAAAGCGTCAAGATCAAGGCCGAAGTCACAGCCAGAACCGAAGCGGTGATTCCGGACACAGCGATTTTTGCCAGTAACACTTCCACCCTGCCCATCACCGGGCTGGCCAAAGCATCGAAGCGTCCAGAGTCGTTCATCGGTATTCACTTTTTCTCACCGGTAGACAAGATGCCGCTGGTGGAAGTGATTGTCGGTGAAAAAACCTCCGATGAAGCCATTGCCCGTAGCCTGGATTACATTCAGCAAATCCGTAAAACCCCGATCGTGGTCAATGACAGCCGCGGCTTTTTTACCAGTCGCGTGTTCGGCACCTTTACCAGCGAAGGCATACGCATGCTGGCGGAAGGCGTGAATCCGGCTTTGATCGAGAACGCTGCCAAAATGGCGGGAATGCCAGTGGGGCCACTGGCCGTCAGCGATGAAGTCAGTCTGGAACTGGGCTGGAAAGTCGGCATTGCAACCGCCGAAGCCCTGGGCCAGCCCTACCCCAATGATCCTTCGCAGGAAGTTACTGTGAAAATGGTTAAGGAACTGGGGCGGCTGGGCAAGAAAGCTGGCAAAGGATTCTACGATTATCCTCAAGAAGCCAAAAAGCACTTGTGGACCGGCCTGGCTGAACAATTCCCAATGGCAGCAGAACAACCAACCGTCGAGCAAGTGAAACAGCGATTACTGCACCGCCAGGCATTGGAATCGGCTCGTTGCCTGGAAGAAGGTGTGCTCAGTCATGCCGAAGATGGCGATATCGGTTCTATTTTTGGCATCGGCTTCCCGGCCTGGACCGGAGGGGCGCTGTCTTATATAGACACCATTGGTGTTCAGCAATTTGTTTCTGATTGTGACCAGTTGGCCAAACAATTCGGTGAGCGATTTGAAGTTTCTGCCTGGCTGCGCGCCCGAGCGGAATCCGGCCAAGCCTTCTACCCGGCACCCAAAGCGGCTGCCTGAGAGGATATTAAGGAAAGATTATGGGCATGCAACGACTGATATTCGAAGAGGAACACGAGCTGTTCCGTGACCAGGTGCGGCGCTTCATGCAGGCCGAGTATGAGCCGCATGTAGAGCGCTGGCGCGAACAGGGTTGTTGCGACAAGGAAGCCTTTCTAAAAGCCGGTGAGCAAGGTTTGTTGTTCATGTGGGCTGACGAAAAATACGGCGGCCTGGGGATGAAGGATTTCCGCTTCGAGCTGATCGTAGCTGAGGAAACCATACGCCATGCCGACCCGGGCTTGTTCCTGACCCTGCACAGCCGACTGGTGGGGCCTTATATAGGCGAACTGGGTAGCGAAGCACTGAAAGAAAAATTGATACCCAAGTGCATCACGGGCGAAGCCATACTGGGCGTGGCCATGACCGAACCGGGTGCCGGCAGCGATGTGTCCGGCATCAAGACCCGCGCCGTACGCGACGGTGATGACTGGCTCATCAGCGGTAGCAAAACCTTTATTTCCAACGGCATCAATGGCACACATTTCGTGGTGGCCGCGCGTACTGTGCCGGACAAGCGTCACGGCATCGGGCTATTCGTGGTTGAAGCCGATATGCCTGGTTTCCAGCGCGGCCGCAACCTGAAGAAAATGGGCCTCAAGGCGCAGGACACCGCTGAGCTGTTTTTTGAAAACGTCCGGGTACCGGCCGAAAACGTACTGGGTGATCCGGAACGGGGTTTTTACAGCCTGATGCACTTCCTGGCTGAAGAACGATTGATCAGCGGCGGCCAGTCACTCTGCCATGCCCAGGTGGCTTTCGATATCACCATGCCCTACATCCTCGATCGCAAGGCTTTTGGCAGGCCGATTGCGGCTTTCCAGAACACCCGCTTCAAGATGGCCGAATTGCGCACCCAGCTGGATGTGGCACAAACCTTCACCGACCAGTGTGTGCTGCTTCACAACGACGGCAAGCTGACCGCCGAGTTGGCGGCTGAGCTGAAATACCACAACACGGAAGTTGAATCCAAAGTGATGGACGAATGCGTTCAACTGCACGGCGGTTCCGGTTACATGGATGAGTACCGCATCTCGCACATGTTCACCGATGCCCGTGTCTCACGCATCTATGCCGGCAGCACAGAAATCATGAAGGAAATCATTGCCCGCAGCCTCGGGCTGGATGAGCGGCAATTGATGAAGTCCTGACACCGATTTTCTACCCATGGCGTTTATTTAATTATTTGGGCTGACATGCCTTATGATTGAAGACTACTGCATCAGATAGTCGGGTGATGAAAAAAGCCGTTAGCAAACCGCTATCTGAGTTTAAACCGTGGCTTGCCGTAGCCAAGGCGCACAGCCGGGCACTGTGGCACCGTCAACGGCTACCGCCAGGAAAGCTGGTCGACATCGGCGCGCTAGAGCGTGGGAACCGTAGCTTGTTGCTCGATTATGCCCAACAGCATGGGCCCGTATTCAAGGGCCTGATGGAGCGGCGACTGGTTGTTTGTGTGGTCGGTCACTCCCTGGGTCGTAATCTACTACGCGACCACGCGCAATCGCTGCAAGCCGTTTCCATTCAACTTGAATCTTTATTTCCTCAGGGCTTTATGCGCGGTATGCAAGGAACCACTCATCGCGACTATCGCAAGGCATTGGTGCGCGGCATTGCAGGGTTGGACATGAGCGCTTTTGCGCCCAGATGCGAATCCATCACCACCAAAATACTGGCAGCGAACGCCAGTAAGCTGGCGAACGGAGCTTCAGCGCACTCATGGGCTGGTATTTTGGAAGAGATCGCTTCCAGCTCCCTGATTGAATTGTTCTTTGGTCCAGAGCCGGGCAGCGCGGCGCATGATCGCCTGCTGGCGGCCTACCAACGATTGGGCCCACATGGTGTGGTGTGGAATGTGACCCGGCAACAAACTGAAGCCTACCAATCCCTTTTGATCGAACTCGATTCCATGGGTACCGACGTAGGTGGATTGTTGGCGCAACTGCAAGTGCAGGGCCAGGTCGACTCAACCTTGCTGGGGAACCTGATTTACATGGTTGAGCTAGGCCGTTACGACCTGCGCGGCCTGATGCGATGGATAGCCCGACACGCCGCGGATCAGCCACAGTGGCTGGACCAAATCGCCCATGAAACCCAATCTTCGAAGCCAACCAGTCATGAAAACTCTGTGGCCGAAGCGTTTGTGCTTGAAACATTGCGCATGGACCAAAGCGAACGACTGATGCGACATGTCAAAAACGATTTTGAATTTGAAGGTTGGCTTATCCCTCGCGAAGCCATGATTCGTGTGTGCATGTGGGAAGGCCACAAAGACAGTCAGAATTTTCCGGATCCTTTTAAGTTTGACCCCACGCGTTTCCTCACTGGCAATCCAACGGGTGATCAGTATTCACCTTTTGGCCTGGACCACCACCACTGCCCCGTCGCCGGGGTCTCAGTGCAACTGGCGGCTGCCTTCCTGCGTGCACTGGCAGGTAACTATAAGCTGCAGGGGCAAGGCACTGGACCGGCCGTACGTGGGCCATACCACTGGGAACCCTCACCCGGGTTCACAATCAGTCTTAACGAACGAGTTGGGGCGAGTTCGTGATGCTGAAACCAACTTTGACTCAGGAGAACACCTATCAGCAGTTTGCTCTGCAAGCGGAGCAGCATCCGCAAGCTGTTGCCGTCATCGATGAAACCGACCAGCTGAGTTACCGGGAATTGTCAGCACGCGCAGACGCAGTCGCAGCCTGTCTGCAGGCACAGGGTCTGGAGCCGGAACAGGCTGTCGCTGTGTTGATGAATCGTCGCGCCGACCTGTTAGCGGTGCTGCTGGGAATCTGGAAAGCCGGCGGCGCTTACGTGCCGTTTGATCCACGGGAACCTTTCGACCGCCTGTACCGCATGCAGACCTCCTGCGACAGTACGCTGATGATGGGCGACCGGGAATTGCTGGATGGCTATCGCCAACACTTGAAAACAAAGGGTGTGACGCTACCCCGCATGATTGCCACCGAAAGCATTCCTTTCGACGCAGTAAATACTGCACCCACGCCCGTTCCCACTGGCGGTTCGCGACTGGCTTATTTGCTGTTTACTTCTGGCAGCACAGGCGAACCCAAAGCGGTGGAAGTGGAACATCAACAGGTACAGGCTTTGCTTCAATCGGCTTGCAAGCTTTTGGGTTTCAGCCAATACGATCGCTACCTCGCCGCTTCGACAATTGCTTTCGATGCCTCGGTCACCGAGTTATTCCTGCCGCTGGTCACTGGCGCGAGCCTGTTGCTACGTGACCGGAGAATATTGCTGGATCCGCGCCGCTTGGCCCGCGAAGTGGTGGAGTACGGTGTTACGGTGATTCAGACCGGCCCATCAGTCTGGCAGGTGATGCTGGCTGAGGTCCCGGACTTTCCACGGGTACGAGTGGCCATTACCCACGGTGAAGCGATCAGTCCTGAGTTTGCCCGACAACTGGCGCAACAAGGCGATACTGTGTGGAACCTGTACGGGCCTACTGAAACCACCGTATGGGCAACAGGCGCGCAACTGCGTACCGATGATCCTCCCGGTCTCTCCACTACATCGGCGCCTATCGGATACCCGCTACCGCACGTGGTGGCTCACGTTCTGGATGATGATGGCATACCAGTACCGGATGGAGAAGCCGGTGAACTATGCCTGGGTGGCTCCAGTGTCGCCCGCGGATATCGCAATCATGCGGAATTGACCCGGGCGCAATTCGTTACGATTCATAGTGAACGAATGTATCGCAGTGGTGATTTGGTGGTGCGGGATGCTAATGGCGCATTGCACTACTTCGGCCGCAACGATGACCAGATCAAGGTGCGCGGGGTGCGTGTAGAACCCGGAGAGATCGAAGCCGCATTGCAACACATCCCTCAGGTTTCCCAGGCCGCAGCAACCTGGTTTACCACCGCCAGCGGAACTAAAGCTATTGTTGCCGCTCTGGTACTGAAACCGGGCGCTACCGCCCTGGCCGGCGACCTGCATCAAAGCCTGTCCACCATCCTGCCCGCAACCATGATTCCGGCGCGTTACCTGTTTTTACCCGTATTGCCCATAACCACCAACGGCAAAGTGGATCGGGCAGCCATTCGCACGGAAGCTGAAGCTCCACCATCGGCTGGCCAGAACGTACCTGAAACAAGAGAACCAGGCAGTTCGCAAACCAGGCAACCACCACGTCGCCTGAATTACACCGAACAAGCCATCGCGAGAGTATGGCAACGCATATTGGGACTGGAGGTAGTGGCGCCGGACGATCATTTTTTCTCCATCGGCGGTGATTCACTGGCCGCGGTTCAAATGATGCTGGAAATCGAGGAGCGCTTCGGGCTGCTACTGCCGGTTCACCTCGCTTTTGAAGCACCCACCCTTGAAACATTGTCGCTGCGAGTGGAGCGTGCCCAGCAGAAACAGGAAGATGAACTTAGTAGCGGATTTGTTTTTCCCTTGGTGACTGCCGGAGAGGGCCCGCCGATTTTCTTTAGTGGCGTGGAGCTCTCTTTCGCGCGGCGTGGCGTGTGGGAATTGCCTTGCCCATTGTTCTCAATCGCCAATTGGGCGATTGGCAGCGGCTTTGTCAATGCCAGTTCGCTTTCTGCACTGGCCGCTGAGCACCTCGAAGCTGTCCGCCAACTACAGCCGGCTGGACCATACCGGCTTGCAGGCTATTCGCTGGGTGGTTTGATTGCGCTCGAAATGGCGCACCAACTGCGAGCTGCCGGTGAGACCGTCGAAATGTTGTTTTTGCTTGACCCGATGGCCCCGGAACACGTTCGGCTATCTGGGGACAAAATCCTGTCTCAAAAAAACCTGTTGTCTTCGAAGCAGCCTGAATCTTTACGAAAGAAAATATCCAAGTACTGCCATAAAGTTGTGCTGGGCCCTGACGAGAGAGGTGTAGGCGAGTACATCAAAACGCTGCTGCAGCTTCCCGGATTGCCACCCATCCAACGCCCCGCGTTTTTTGGTTGGCTTCATTACCTCGCAGTTAACCAATATTTGCGACGCCCCAATGTAGCTTCGCGGCTGATGTTTCCCCGAACACGCTGGCGCGCCTTCTGGTTTGCGGCTCAACGCATGGTCGGTAATTATGTCGCACTGCCTTATGACGGTTCTGTGGTGGCAGTGTTCTGCCAGCAGGGGCTACGCGGCGAGGTGTGGAAATCCCTGTTAGGACCAAATGCACGCGAATACTGGCTGGAAGCTCCCCACCTGGCCTTGTTCGACGAAGACATGCTGAAGAAATGGATGGGCTGGCTGGGCGAATATCTACACAGCAGCTCGAATCATGAACCCGGCCAAAGCCGAACATCCCTTTCTGCCTGCAATGCCGATTCTGCAGTCGCTCCTGACTCCGCAAACTCGATCGAAAGTCGGGGTCAGAGTAAAGTGCCAGAGTAAAATTCGGGATCAGAGTCCTTATTCTGGCACTTGACTCTGTCCCCATTACTTATTCCGGCTCAATCACCACCGCAGTTCCAATGGCCAGTAGTTCGGCTGCACCGCCCATCATCACCGAGGTTGTGAAGCGGGTAGCGATAACGGCGTTGGCGCCCAGGGAAGCGGCTTCAGCTGACATCCGGTCCAGCGATTGCTCGCGACTCTCGGCCATCAGCTTGGCGTATTCATGAATTTCCCCGCCGACGATATTCCGCAGGCCAGCCATGATGTCCTTGCCGATATGACGGGCCCGAACCGCGTTGCCACGCACCAGCCCCAGGGTTTTAACGATTTTATGATGGGCAATATGTTCACTGGTCACAATCAGCATTTTAAATCTCCACGTCTTTGTATTTATCGGTTTTCTGCTCCAGCAGACGCTGACGCAATACGGAATACAGCAACACTGCCAGGCCACCATAAATAGCCACCAGCATCAACTTGGTCCAGACCGGCATGCTCGGGTCCGAGATAAAAACATACAGGCCGACTGCGCCCGCAACCAGTATTCCCGCAATAAACATTATCCATCCCACACTTCGTGGTGTCTGAACGCTTGGGTTATTCATGTCTTCTCTCCACTTGTCTTCACCAAATATACTGAGCTTTCCCGCAGCGACACGCTGCTTGAGCAACTTCAATTCCTCCAGCGTCTCACCGCATTCAGCACACTGCTGGCAGTGCTGCTCCACGCGCTGTCGCTGTTGTTGCGTCAACTCGCCGTCGATATAGCCCGATAGCATTTCACCGACGTGTTGTTCCATTTCATTCATCATCTGCAATGAACTCCTTTTTCAATGCCAGGCGGGCCCGGTGCAGGCGCGACATAACGGTGCCTGCAGGCACGTCCAGCACCTTGGCAATTTCTCGGTAACTAAGACCCACGTAATCACTGAGCACAATGATCTGGCGTTGTGCGTCTTCAAGGCGGGCCAGGGCAACTTGCAAAGCCCGGTCACGCTGCTCGATCAGCAAGGACTCTTCCGGACCCAAAGCTGAGTCGACCAACTCGTCGACCTCATCAGCAGAGGGCTTGCGCAGGCGAATCATGTCGATGCAGCGATTCCGCACCACGCGCATGAACCAGGTTTTCAGTGTGCCCTTGCTGGCATCCCAGGCTTCGGGGCGTTGCAAGGCGGTAGTGAGCGCATCGTGTACCGCATCAGCAGCATCATCGACACTGCCCAGCATTTGCGTTGCAAAGGCATGGGCGCCGTTTCCGAGGTGGGCAAGTTCATGCTGCATGGGGTGGCTCTTCATTGGGTTCATTGTAATTACGTTTCAGGCCAGGTTTTATTCCCTGTCGAGCCCGGCAAGGTACGTCAGCCCGCCTGTCGTCTGATCGATACCGCTGAACCACATATCTTGCGGCGCTGTTGCAGTTCATCCAAAGCTGGAATATACGTACGCCACGAAAAAGGGGATTTCAGTCGCACTTTCTTGTGCGACCTCGGCGAACTCAGTGTCGTCATCAGGGAAGGGGGTGCAGGCAATCCTTTGCCTCGCATAAGAGCTCTCCACAATCTTTATCAGGAAATAGAAAACAAGGATGTTGCCGCAATTGCGGCACGGGCGCGCGTGTATCCAGAAAATTTTTATCAAAGATGGATGCACGACGTATATCACTGTTTTACATCAACTATGTTTGATGGGGGTTATCCTAATGAAAGTTCTGAAATTTGTACTGCCAGTAGTTTCAACGATTGCAATATTGGCTAGCAGTCTCACGATTGCCAATCATGAAGCCACTCTGAGCGCTCCAGAATCGTTAGATCAGCAAATTGTACCCTACATAATTCCCGGCGCTAATCCGGGTGGAAATCGGAATTGTGCCGAGGTTGGCGCTGCGATTTGGCATAACGCAGCCTATTATCAATGTTGGAGCGCCAAGAGAGATCCAGGAGATTTCGGACTGGGTTTCGCCGATATCAGCGGTAATCCTCTTTGTGATCGCAATACCATTACAGCAAGCAATGATGGAACTTATGTGGAATTTACAGCTGGCCCGGATGGTGTGGGTGCGGCGATTCTTAAGGGCGGCAGCGGTGGTGGAAACGTGTATGTTTATGCACCACAGGCGTTGAATGATTCAGGACTTGCTTCCCCGCTCAACCCTAATGGAAACCCGGCCGGATTAAGTCATTCAGATGGCTTTTGCTGGAATCCTGTTGAGCGGGATGACGGCCCGGGTCCAGGCTGCTATGAGGACGAAACGGCCTGGGGTACTGGCACACGTTACGTAACCCGCGGAAATTGGGCTACTTACACAACCTACAACGGCGGCGCCATGACGGTGAACCTGTTAGCCGGTCAAACCATGCTCGCCGGTGTGGTCGACTTCTCAGCCCCTGTTGGTGGAATTGTGACCATATCGATTTTTCTCAACGAGGGTTGGAGATTCGCGCTCAACCCTGTGGGTGAAATTGACGGAACGCCCATTTTTGACAACAACATCAAGGTTCAGCATTACACGGTTAAGCCACAGGCTAAAAATCCGGCACCTGGGCTTTTCCAGTGGAAGACGGTTGCGGAATCGGATCAGTTTGGTGAAATTGATGTGCCAGCAGTACCGGCTGGCAAGTACTACGGTGTCCATGTTGACGTAGAACGGGAAGTCGATTGCCCCGAACTTTGAGTTTTCGGGTTAAACATTCTATTGATTTATTCCGATACGATGCTCTAACGATATAAAACCAGCGGGTTCGGCAGTTTGCCGAGCCCGCAGTTCTTCGGCCCTGAACTACCCTGCCTATCCTGCCCGACCCACAACACCTCAGCAAAATGGGGTTTTGAATCGACTCAAAGCGCTGGTTCCGCTGTTCTCATTCGCTCATAAGAGATGATTTCACCCAAATTGGGCGGTGAGCTTTCTTCACAAGTATTTCCAGAAAAATCTTGCGCTTGAAGCACAAATCGTGGATTCTATGTCAGGTGTATCAGGGATGATCACCGGTGAGGCAGGAGCTTCATCGAACCGCGCTTTATTTGGGCACGCGCTGGAGCAAGGGAAATGCACATTTTCAATTCGCGATTTATCGCTGTCGTTGTTTTTTCTGTTTCGTTTTTTGGCCTGGTTATTACCAGCACTTCGCTGTGGGCCCAGTCAGATCAGGGGCTGGCATCGCGACAATTCGGCTTGGGCCAGCCAAAGCAAATCAAGGAATTGCCCCCCGGGCAACTGAAGCGAAAAATCGAAAACCTGTCGCCACAAGCCCGTGCCAAGGCCTTGAAGTGGCTTCAGGATATTGAGTTTACCGACACCGACCTGAACGTCCTGAAAGTAGACGACAAGGGTGGCGTGTACTTTGAAGACGTCCTGTTGCCCCGGCCGGCAAGTACGCAAGAGGCATCGTCACCGACTCTTCCGGCAGACGCCCCGGCTGAAACGTTGGCCAATGCTTTCAAGCTGCATAGTCGACCCGGCGCACCCAACGTGGTCTTTATCGATTTCGATGGGCACGTGATTTCGGGTACAGCGTGGAACAGTGGTAGCAGTATCAGCGCCGTTCCTTATGACCTGGATGGCAACAATGCCACTTTCAATGACACGGAGCGTCGCCGAATCGTCGATATCTGGCATCGAGTAGCCGAAGATCTTGCTCCATTCAATATCGACGTTACGACAGAAGAACCCGCCAGCTTCAACCGTTACACCGGCCGCATCCTGGTCACCAAGGACACCGATGCTACAGGCGCCAATATGCCCAGCAAAGGTGCCGGTGGTGTAGCGTATGTGAACGTGTTTGGTAATTCGAATTACCACTCTTATTATTCTCCGGCCCTGGTGTATTACAACAACCTGGGTAGCGGTAATGAAACCTACGTGGCAGAGGCTTCTTCGCACGAGTTCGGCCACAACCTGGGCTTGTCACACGATGGCACGACCTCCGGCACCACCTATTACTCTGGGCATGGCAGCGGACTGGTTTCCTGGGCTCCGATCATGGGCAATAGTTACTACAACAACGTCACCGAGTGGAGCAAGGGCGAATACCCCGACGCCAACCAGACCCAGGATGACCTCGCGATTATCCAGACCAAGCTGGGCCTGGTGGCGGATGACCATGGCAATGTTACGGGTTCCGGCACGGCTCTTGTACTGGGTTCAGGTGGCAGCGTGGTTTCCTCTAATCCGGAACTTGACCCGGACAATCTGCTGCCGCAAAACAAGGGCATTATCAATTCGGCAACCGATGTGGACGTATTTACTTTTACCGCAGGCGCCGGCCCACTCGACCTCACGGTACGGCCCGCCTGGGACGCGTTTTACCGCACCACTTCGCGTCGTGGCGCCAATCTTGACATCAAGCTTGAGCTGCGGAATTCTGGCGGAAGCCTGGTTACATCGAGCAACAGCTCAAGCGACACAGCAGCCAACATCAGTGTGATCGTCAGCGCCGGCACCTATCACCTGCTGGTATCGGGTGAGGGTGCTGGAACCAGCTCCAGCGGCTACTCGAAATATGCCAGCCTTGGCCAATATTTCATCAATGGCAATGTCACTAGTGGGACAGGAGGAGCAGGAGACACCCAGGCCCCGAGCCCTAATCCCATGGGCTGGACAGCTTCCCCGGCAGCTGTCAGCGAGAATGCGATAACCATGACTTCAGTGGTAGCCACCGACGAAACCAGCAGCGTTCAATATAACTTCCAGTGTGTGGTGGGTGGGAGCGGTTGCGTCAGCAGTGGCTGGAAGTCATCGAACTCCCATACCTTGAACGGGCTGGCGGCGAACACCAGCTACACGTTCAACGTCATGGCACGCGACCTGGCGGGTAATGTGACCAATTCATCTTCCAATGCCAGTGCCACTACCATGGCTCCACCACCACCGCCTCCGCCTCCACCACCGGAAGAAACGGGACTGGTTGCTTCAAGCGAGACTGCCAAAGCCGGTACTGTCAGTGGTACTTTCAGCGATACACACTCAGACAATGGTGTATTCCAATCAATTACTGAACGGGAAAGCGGTGGTAAGGCAAACAAACGCTATTCCTACCTGGAGCACAGGTGGAGTTTCGAGTTGGCCTCCCCTCAGAGCGTAGTCGTCCACGCCAACGCCTGGAGCAGCGGCTCAAGTGATGGGGATCAATTCAAGTTTGAGTACTCTACCGATGGTGGCCGTCGCTGGAACTCCATGTTTTCCGTTAGCGCAACCAACAACTCCAATGCACAGTCCTTTGCCTTGGCCGGCAGCCAAAGCGGGACCTTGATGATCCGGGTTGTCGACTCGAGCCGCTCCGCAGGCCAACTGGGCCTGGATACGGTATTTATTGATCACCTCTACCTGGACTAGTATCTGAACGAATCTATTCAGCCCTTCCCGATAATCGGGCGGGGCTGAATGCTCGGTAAAATGTGGCAAAATTTTCCGATTAACCCTGCTGGCTGTGGGCGTACTCTTCCACGCGGGTCCAGACTCGTAGCAGGTTTCCGCCGAGTATGGCCACTAATTGTTCTTCGCTGTAACCGCGCTGCAGCAATTCAGCGATCAGGGCGGGATAAGTGGAAACATCTTTGAGGCCGGCGGGCAGACTGTCACCCACGCCATCGTAATCTGAACCTATGCCGACGTTTTCATAACTGGTGAGCTTGACTACGTGGTCAATATGGTCGGCTACATCGGCAGTACTGGCAAAAGGGAATTTGTTTTCCTGCCTATAGGCCTCAACCCAAGCAGTAGCTTCCTCGCTTTCCTCTTCGTAACCATTTTCTTCCAGCCAGACCGTGCGTGCTGCACGCATGGTTATGAACCAATCGTTGGCTTCGGCAGTAAGAAAGCTGGAACCGTAGTTGATCTGTATGACACCACCGTTTTTCGCCAGCGCCTGAATCATCTCATCGCTCATATTGCGTTCAAATCCGGGCGTGAAATGCCGTGCTGAAGAGTGCGAGGCAATCACCGGCACTTTGGAAATTTCCACCACCTGGTAAAAGGCCTCGTCTGACACGTGCGAAATATCTACCATGATGCCAAGGCGGTTCATCTCGGTAACCACTTCACGACCAAACGGGCTGAGGCCGTTCCATTGCCGGTTTTCGTCGTAAGACGAATCCGAAATGTGATTGCTCAAGCCATGCGCCAGCGTGATGTAGCGTATGCCCCGGTAATAAAAAAACTGCAGATTTTCCAGTTTGCCTTCGATGGGCGTGCCATTTTCCATGCCCAGGGCCAGGCCGATTTTGCCGGCCTGTTTGGCCTCCACCGCTTCGGCCGGGTTGCGCACCATTACAAACTTGTCCGGCGCACGGCCCACCAGTGCCTCAACGCCGTCGATCAATTGATTGGCCAATTGATAGCTTCCGCCCTTCTCTTCCAGTTCAGCGGGGGTATAAATCGACATAAAGGGTAAATCCAGACCACCTTGCCGGGCACGTGGGTAGTCAAAATCACCACCCTCGGTTGCCTGGCTGACATCAGACCATTTTTCTTCCAGCCGGTACGGCACATCAATATGGGTATCGGCGATCAGTGCGCTTTGCGCCAATGCAGTGGCTTGTAGTTGCAGCTCTTCACTGATTTCAGGGCTGGTGGAATCGGCGCAGGCAGTGAGGCAACTCAAACCCAGCAAACCGCTGCTTAGCACTATGGGAAAGCGCATTAAAATCTCCGTTTTTCGGACAGGTTCAGGCCTGAGCCCAGGATAGGTTCAGTCCATCTGACTGGATTTCGTAATCGACCATGCGGTCGCCGTCAAAAATCCAGCGCGACTGAAAGCGTTCGCCACGTATCATCATGGGCAACCAGATGCGATCGTCTTCCCACATCTGCTCATAGGGAATTTCGTCCACTTTCACCCACAACGGTCGGGCTTCGCGGGTTTCAACCGGCGTGCCGGAAAACTCGCGGGTGCGATAAACGTAGACGTGAATGGAGTAGCCATCGACAAACTGGAAGCGGTGTTCGCCACAATACTCCAGATTGGAAACGGTGATACCCAGCTCTTCCTGGCATTCACGCACGGCGCATTGCTCGGGTGTTTCACCCGGCTCAACTTTTCCGCCCGGACCATTGACCTTGCCTTTGCCGAGTCCGGTTTTCTTGTCGATCAGGAGAATCTCATCGCCGCGCATGACGAATACCAGCGTGGCGGGATCCTGGGCTCTCCAGCTGTCCCAGTCCAGATCAGCCAAGCTGTTCATGGTTGCATTGGTCACGGACACAGGAGTTCGAAGCTAAACCACACGGGCTTTACAGAACTTCAGCTTACCCACCTGCAACACGGCATCGAAACCCACGGGCAACTGCAAACTGCGATCATCGACTTTCTCGCCATCGATGCGCACACCGCCCTGCTGGATCATGCGAAACGCTTCAGAGTTACTGGAGGTCAGGCCACATTGGGTCAAGGCCGCGGCAATGCCGATACCATCGCCGCCGGTTTCCAGGGTGCGCTCGGCAATATCTTCCGGCATGGCGCCGCCCTGGAAGCGCGAGATGAATTGCTCATGGGCCGATTTGGCTGCAGCCGCGTTATGAAAGCGAGTGACAATTTCTTCGCACAACAGGAATTTGATATCACGCGGGTTTTTGCCGTCGGCGGCCTGCTGTTTGAATTTCTCGATCTCGGCATTGCTGCGGAAACTGAGCAGCTCGAAGTAGCGCCACATCAGGTCATCGGAAATCGACATCAGCTTGCCGAACATTTCCTCAGCCGGCTCGGTAATGCCAATGTAGTTACCCAGCGACTTGGACATTTTCTGCACGCCATCCAGGCCTTCCAGCAAGGGCAAAGTGATGATGACCTGTGGTGCCTGACCATAATGCTGCTGCATATGACGGCCCACATGCAGGTTGAACTTCTGGTCGGTGCCGCCCATCTCGACATCGCACTTCAATGCCACCGAGTCATAAGCCTGCGAAAGCGGGTACAGAAATTCATGCACGGCAATCGGCTGTTGTTCACGGAAGCGCTGTTCAAAATCATCGCGCTCCAGCATGCGCGCTACCGTGTATTTGGCGGCCAGCTTGATCATGCCAGAGGCGCCCAGTTCATTGAACCACTCGGAGTTGAAACGAATTTCGGTTTTCTCGCGGTCCAGCACCTTGAACACCTGTTCCGCATACGTCTCTGCATTGATCTGGATTTCTTCTTCGCTCAGCGGTTTGCGGGTCACATTCTTGCCGGTCGGATCACCGATCATGCCGGTGAAATCACCAATCAGGAATATGGCGGTATGCCCCAGGTCCTGGAATTGCCGCATCTTGTTGATGATCACGGTATGGCCCAGGTGCAAATCAGGTGCGGTAGGATCAAAACCTACTTTCACGCGCAGCGGCTTACCCAGCTTGAGCCGCGCTTCCAGCTCTTCCAGTTTGGTGACCTCATCCGTGCCCCGGGTCAGCAAGCCAAGAGCCTCATTTACATCCGTCATTGAATCGTCCTTTAGGGAGTTTACTGACCAAGCCGTCCATTTTAGGGCCTAGCGCTGCCCGCCTCCAGCCGTAATTTGTGGATCGTTTTCATGTCAACCGGGTAAACCCTGTTTTGCTCACAGCTTATTCTTTATTTGACCGGAACCGGAGCTGCTATTACTGTATGCGGGCCTGAGTCCGGGCCAGCCAGGAAGGCTATTTTTCCCCAAAGCGACGAGATATGACAAAAGAAGCGCAGAACCCTAAACATTTTTCCTGGCCATTTCCTGGATTTTTTTCCAGGGCCCTGTCCGGCTCCGGCCGGCTACATGCGATTCTGTTCGCCAGTTCCCTGATTCTGGTAGGTGTGGTTTGGGGCCTGCTGGCTCCGGCTGAAACTGACACTTCGCCTGCTGCTGTGCAGGTCATCGACCTCAACTTGCCACAGCGTACCGAGCTGGAAATCGAGCCAGCCACTTCCGCGATGGCTGATGCACCGGAATACGACCTTGATCGCTGGGACAGCGTTACGGTAAAAAGCGGACAGAACCTCGATACCATTTTCCGCCAGCAAGGCTTTGAAGTATCCATGCTGCACCGCATCCTCGATCTGAACGAGGACTGCAAAGGCCTGACTAAAATCCGCCCGGGCGATGTGTTTGATTTCAAACGTGACGAACAGGGCGGCTTCCTGGAAATGCGCTACCCGGTAGGTGAAGATCGCTACCTGCTGGTGCGGCAACATTTGGGCGAGCTGTATGCCGACAGCCAGCCGCGGCAGATGTACACCGAAGTACTGGAAACCCAGGCTGTCATCACTTCCTCGCTGTTCATGGCGGGCAAGGAAGCGGGCCTGACGGATGTCAAGACCATGGACCTGGCCAATATCTTCGGCTGGGACATCGATTTTGTGCAGGACATCCGTGCTGGCGACCGCTTTTTCCTGGTCTATGAAAAAATCTTTCGCGACGGCGAATTTTTGCGCGATGGCCGCATTCTGGGCGCTACCTTTATCAACCAGGGCGAACGTTTCCAGGCCCTGTGGTTTGATAATGGCGAAGTCGCCGAGTATTTCGCACCGGACGGCCGCAACATGAAAAAGGCCTTCCTGCGCGCACCGTTGAATTTTGCCTATATCAGCAGCGGCTTCAATCCCAAGCGCATGCACCCGGTACTCAAACGTATCAGGGCACATAATGGCATCGACTACTACGCACCCCAGGGCACACCGGTTTATGCTGCCGGAGCGGGCACAGTAACTCGTGCGGGTTATTCACCAGCCAATGGCAACCACGTGTTCATCAAGCACGCCAACGGCATTGAGACCAAGTATCTGCATTTCTCCAAGAAAGCCGTAAACCAGGGCCAGAAAGTGAAGCAGGGCCAAACCATAGGCTATGTGGGCTCAACCGGTCTGGCGACTGGCCCGCATTTGCACTACGAATTCGTGCTCAACGGTGTGCATCGCAATCCGCGTACCGTGCCTTTGCCCAAAGTCGAGCCGCTGCAAGGCGATATGCTGCTCAGCTTCAAACACCGGGCAGCTCCCATGCTGACCCAGCTCAGCCGCCTGGAGTCAGCTTCGCTGTACGCGAGCAGCGATTGAGTTCCTCCACAGAGCTGTTTATGGGCATGCTGTCCGGCACCAGTCGCGACGGTGCCGATATCGTACTGGTTCGCTTTGATCAGAAAACACCAAAACTGCTGGCTTCCTTGTGCGTCAGCTACCCCTCTTCCCTCGCCAAAGATCTGAAAGACCTGATCGAGCAGCGCAAGCGACCGGAAGATGCGGATCTGGTCCGTCTGGATGCGCAGCTGGCAGAATTCTTTGCCCTGGCAGCCTGGGGCTTGCTGGAGAAATCCGCGGTCAAAGCCACCGAAATTACCGCGCTGGGGTCACACGGTCAGACGGTCTGGCACCAGCCGCAAAAACCCAATGCCGAAACCCTGCAACTCGGTGATCCACAAGTTATTGCGAATCTGCTGGGCATTCGTACCGTGGGCCATTTTCGCCAGGCAGACCTGGTCGCTGGTGGCCAGGGTGCACCACTGGCGCCGCTACTGCACAAGGCCTTGATGATGCCAGAGCGTGGTATACGGGCTGTGCTCAATATTGGCGGCATCAGCAATATTTCCCTGCTACACGCGGGAGGAGCTGTTTCCGGCCACGATACAGGCCCGGGCAATTGCCTGCTGGATGGCTGGATTCAAAAGCACAAGGGCCAGGATTATGACGACGACGGCAAGTGGGCCGCGGGCGGCAAGGTCGACCGATTGTTGCTGGACCTGCTGCTGGACGATCCTTATTTCAGCAAGGAAGCCCCCAAGAGCACGGGCGTTGAATACTTCAACGCCGACTGGCTGCGCAGCCGCCTGAATACCCGCAAGGCACAGTACGCCACGACCACTTCACAAACGGTTCAGGCCACACTGAGTGAATTAACGGCCTATTCAATCGCAGATGCGGTGCGTTTCGGCAATGCGGATGAGTTGCTGGTTTGCGGCGGTGGCGTACACAACCTCGACCTGATGCAGCGCCTGCGGCATTTGTTGCCCGACAAAACGGTACACACCACTTCGAAAGCCGGGCTGGACCCGGACTGGGTGGAGGGCATCCTGTTTGCCTGGCTGGCGCGCGAACGCCTGGCGGGCCGGCCGCAGGACACTACTACGATTACCGGCGCCAGCGCGCCCGTGCTGCTGGGCGAAGTCTTCGAACCAGCCTGAGATTTGGCCATCGTCTGGTTCTGATTTTTAGCCATCGGCTGGCACACATGCCGTAACCCCGTAGCCGCCGATCCTCTTCGGGTATTAAAGTAGCCCGCTGGCTGAAGGGGAATCCAATCTCGGGCTTTTGCCTTTCGTCAATAGAACCCTCGGCTGGATGCGCTTGAACAATTCAAAGCTCGTTGGCTGAAGGGAATTCGGTCCCGTTAACGCAGCCGATTTGTGCAGGGATGCACACAGACCGCGAAGTGCAGGATGCACGAGAGCGATCCAGACCGAGCAACGAGACTGAGCGACAGGAAGTCGCGACAGGCCCGACCGAACACGACTGCAGGGATGCAGGAGGTAGAGCAACGCAGGAGCAGTTGCCGAGGGACGTGAGTCGGGCCGTGCCGCAGTGGCGACCGAGGACCGAGGGTAGTCCTGCGCAGCAGGACCAAGGCCCGGGATCGGAGGCCCTTCAGCTAGCGGGCTACTCTTGTGGTCAACATCAAACGGCGGATTTGGGGATGCGGTACGCATACCAGTCGAGGGCACTTTAGAGCCCAGGCTAACTTAGGCGCTAATACCACCGAGCTGAGGGATTCCCAACACGAGTGCTATGATCTTTGCAGGCATGTCACGGAGAGCGACATTGAATTTTGTCTTGAATATCGCCTGGCTGATATTGGGCGGCTTCATCGTAGTGCTGGCCTACCTGCTGGGCGGCATCCTGCTGTGTATTACCATCATCGGCATACCCTTTGGCATCCAGTGTTTCAAGCTGGCCGGACTTGCCCTGTGGCCTTTTGGCCGGGAAGTGCGTGAAAAAGAACCGCCCAGCGGCGCGCTGGCAGTCATCATGAACATCATCTGGATCATCCTGCCCGGCCTGGAACTGGCCATTTTTCACTTGCTGATTGCGCTGTTACTGGCTGTCACCATCATCGGCCTGCCCTTGGCGGCACAACATCTGAAGATGACCCGACTGGCCTTGCTACCTTTTGGCTTTGAAGTTCGCGACCGGCGTTATTAACGCTTGTTCCAGGGTGCCACCTTGAGCAGCAACAACATACCGGGAACGGCCGCCAATGTGCACAGCAGGAAGAAATTGGTATAACCCAGCCATTCGATCAGATAGCCGGTGCTCGAATTCGCCACTGTTCTGGGTACGGCAATCAGGCTGGTAAACAGCGCAAATTGCGTGGCGGTAAAAGCACGGCTGGTTTCGCGTGCGATATAGGCCGTCAATGCCACCGTCCCCAGGCCCACACCAAAGTATTCGCCACTCACGACTGCAAACAAACCCAAGGGGTAATGGCCCACGGTGCTGAGCCAGGCAAAACCCAGGATCGTTACCAGTTGCACCGCGCCGAATAACCACAGGGCGCGATTGATGGTCATTTTCAGCATCACCAATCCGCCCACGATGGCCCCGGCGATTGAAGACCACAAAGCCGCCACTTTGGCGATTGAGCCGATTTCGGTAAGGCTGAAACCCATATCCAGGTAGAAGGGCGTGGCCAGCGCAGTGGCCATATTGTCGCCCAGCTTGTAAAGAAACATGAAGGCCAGGATCAACAGGCCCGCCTTGATGCCATCGCGCCGGAAAAACTCAACAAAGGGCTCCACCACCGCTTCGCGCAAAGTGTGTGGCGCCAGTCGGTCATCACTGACTTCACGGATACACAGCGTGGTAACGACGCCCACCAGCATAAAGGCGCCGGTAATCCAGAACACGGTAGACCAGGGCAAATGATCCGACAGGATCAGGGCCAGGGCACCCGGCACCAGCGATGCCAGCCGGTAGGCATTAACGAAAAAGGAATTACCGGTACCGAGCTCATCATCATCCAATAGCTCACGACGGTAAGCGTCAATGACGATGTCCTGGCTGGCGGAGAACAGCGACACCATGAACACCAACACGACGATAGCGGTGAGCGATTCCGCCGGATCAAAATGACCCATAAACCCGATGCTGACCAACAGCAGCAACTGCGTGATCAGAGCCCAGCCTCGCCGCTTGCCGAGGAAGGGCAACTTGTAGCGATCCATGATGGGCGACCAGAGGAATTTCCAGGTATAGGGCAGGCCCACCAGTGAAAACAAACCAATGGTGGCCAGATCAATACCGCTGCTGCGCAGCCAGGCGGGAACCAACTGGATCAACACATACAGGGGCATGCCGGAAGTAAAGCCGATAAACAGGCACACCAGCATGCGCCGGTTGAATAGAATCTCGCGCCAGTTACGCTGCGGTTCCGCCGGAGCGTCCAGGGGCGTTGCCGAAATCTCTGGCGGTTGGACCGGATTCACTGTCCGCCGGCCCTGCGACCGATTTCATAATCGTAATCCAGGGTCAGCGGTGCGTGATCGGAAAAGCGCTGGTCCTTATAAATGGCAGCAGTGTGGGCGAGTGCTGCGATGCCTGGAGTAGCAATGTGGTAGTCAATACGCCACCCGGTGTTGTTGTCCCAGGCGCGGCCACGGCTGGACCACCAGGTGTACTGCTCTTCACGTGAGTCGATCCGGCGGAAAGTATCCACCCAACCAGCTTTGTCGAACAACATATCCAGCCAGGCACGTTCTTCAGGCAAAAACCCGGATTGCTTCTGATTGCCGCGCCAGTTTTTCAGGTCAATTTTCTGGTGGGCAATATTCCAGTCACCGCAAATGATGTACTCACGACCGTCTTTGGCCATTTTTTTCAGACGCGGCATTAAATATTTCATGGCCTTGAACTTAATGGCCTGGCGCTCTTCACTGCTGGAGCCCGAATGCAGGTACAGCGATATCACCGACAAGTTACCGAAATCAGCCTGCAGCCAGCGACCTTCGTTGTCCATCATCTTGCTGCCCAGGCCGTGTTGCACCCGGTCGGGTTCATGGCGGCTGTAAATCGCCACACCGCTGTAACCGGGCCTGATGGCATCGTGGTAATAGCAGTGATGTCCATCCGGGAAGAACATGGTATCGGTCAGTATCCCTTCCTGAGCCTTGGTCTCCTGGATACAGGCCAAATCTGCGTTCTGTGCATGCATCCAGTCGAAAAAGCCTTTGCGAGCGGCGGCGCGTATACCATTGGCATTGAGCGTGATAATTCTCATTGTGCTCCCACAATATTCAGAAAACCTGTTTATCCAGAGTGCCTTTGGCACACGGATGTGCCAACATTTTCGATGATTGCAAATCATTGAAAATGAAGCCAATCAAAAATGACACTTTTTGATTGGCGTACTCTGATAATTCATGGATGAATTATTCAGAGCATTGCTAATTCAAAGCTGCGCGCCAGCATACCTGCCCGACTGGTTCCTGTCATGGCCGCGCGGCGCAGCGATGGCTATAATGCCTTCGGTCAGGAAGGGATTCTTAGGCAATACTCTATGCAAGATTACAAAAAACAGTTTTTCCAACTCGCCATGGCCAAGGGCAACCTGCGTTTCGGCCAGTTCACCCTCAAGTCCGGGCGGGTCAGTCCGTATTTTTTTAATGCCGGCGGTTTCGACGACGGCGAATCACTGGCCAAGCTGGCCAGCTGCTACGCTGCGGCCATCCGCGATTCAAACCTGCCCTTCGACATGTTATTTGGCCCGGCTTACAAGGGCATACCCTTGGCAGCAGCTACAGCGGTGGCCTTGTTCGCCGAGCAACAGAAAAATTATTCCTATGCCTACAACCGCAAGGAAGCCAAGGATCACGGCGAAGGGGGTATGATCGTCGGTGCGAAACTGCAGGGCCGTGTACTGGTGATAGACGATGTGATTTCGGCCGGCACTTCGGTGCGTGAATCCATCGATCTGATCCGCACTGCCGGAGCCGTGCCTGCGGGTGTTGCCATTGCCCTGGATCGCCAGGAGCGTGGCCAGGGCCCGCGTTCTGCCGCGCAGGAAGTGCAGGATGAATTCGGCATTCCCTGTATCGCCATTGCCGGCCTGGATGATTTGCTGAGTTTCCTGCAGGCGCAGAAGAACAATCAGGAATTTGGCGGCATTGATCTCAAAGCCCTGCACGATTATCGCGAACGTTTTGGAGCCTGAGGAAAAGACATGAAGACCTGGATTGCAATCGCTCTCGCAGCCCTGTTCCTGTGCCATGCCGAAACGGCATTCAGCCAACAGAAGCAACCGTCCAAGGACAAGGTTTATCGCTGGGTGGATGATGAAGGTAATGTGCATTACACCGAGTCCCTGCCACCGGATTTCAAGGACAAGAAAGCGGATGTGCTGGATAAACAGGGGCTGATCCGTGAAACAGACATCAGTCTGGTGCCACCACCCCCCAAGCCGAAAGCCGAAGAGAAACCCGCCAAGGGTGAACTGCCACGCGATAAGTCCGGCTTGCAACGCCCCACACCCCGCTACGACGATTCGGAAATGCAGAGGCAACAGGATGCACTATTGGTTTTACGCTACCACTCCGAAGATGAAATCAAAGATGCGCTGAATGTCGAAGTACGCCAACTGGCCTACGACACCAACTTGTTGATCACCTCTCGCAACAGCCTGGAAACGGCTTATGCAGGCAGCATCCGTGACCTGGCCGATCGTCAGCGCGCCGGCGTGGAATTGCCGGAGGCAGATATCAAAGCGATTGAAAACATGAAGCGCAAGATGGCAGCCAATGATCGCAACATGGCAGAAATCAAACTACGTGAAACAACCATTCAGGGAAAATTTGCTGCTGACCTGGAACGTTATCGTTACCTGGTCAGCCAGGCCGAAGAAGAACCCTGAAAATGCCCGCTTGCCTGCCCATACTACCGCCAGCTTTAAGCGGCTGAACTGATTCCCATGTACACCCGCTGCCAGGGCTGTCATACCGTGCACCCGGTCAACGCCGCATTGCTATCGCGTGCCCGCGGCCAGTATCGCTGTGGCCGCTGTCAGAAGCTGGCCAATGCGCTGGATGCACTGTTCGACGAATGGCCCAGTGCCGGTGACGCGGTAATTCCTCACGGCGAACCACCGGTATTGGGTGGCGCTGTGGCTTTGGAACAAGTTCAAGTTGATGACGGTGAACTCTCGCCGGAAGAAGCGGCTTTGCTGGCCGACCCTCCAGAGCTGGCAGAACAGCCTGGCAGCAAAAGCCCCTGGCTGCGGCTGAGCTGGATTAGCTTGGGCGTGATGCTGATTTTAGCCAGCGTATACACCGCAGGCACCTATTTCGGCAAAATTCATTTGGACCGGGAAGTTGTCGATGAATCGCTGGTGCGTATGGGTGTTAAAGACGCGCCTCCGGAACAACCGTTCCGGGATACTTCCAGCATTGAGTTGGTCAGTCGTGAAATGCTCAGCCACCCGCAGCGTCCGCGCGTGTTGATGCTCAATGCCACCATCGTCAACCGAGCACCACAACCACAGCCATACCCGGACATCCAGGTACACCTGTTTGACCTGGACAACGAAATCATCAGTGAGCGGCGCTTTCGCCCCACCGACTATCTGACCAGCACTTCCGCCCTGCGCAACGGTATGACTCCGGACGCCTATCTGCGATTTACCCTGGAAATGCTCGACCCGGGAGATCGCGCTGTCGGCTTTGAACTCGAATTTCATTAAAGCTTCAAAACCACTTTAAATTTGCGTTAAAACGGCAGGCAATTCCAGTGGCCTTTGTGGTAGGGTTACAGGCCCGGATTGAAACCACTTTCTTCCACAGAAAAATACGAAATCGACTACGCACTCAATGGCCACTGAAACAGATCACAGCATCCCACTAAGACAAAAAGTACAAATTGCCATACGTCGCTATCTGGAAGACATGGGCGATTGTCAGGCTGAAAGCCTCTATCAGACCCTGCTATCTGAAGTGGAGCCACCACTGATCGAAGAGGTGCTGCGCTTTACGCATGGCAACCAGTCGCAGACTGCCCGTATTCTCGGTATCACGCGCAATACACTACGCACAAAGCTGAACCGGTACGATATTCCGGTGAGCAATGGCCGCTTCGGCTAGCCGCAGCCAGGTCATTTCTTACTGCACGCACGGGGCCTGTGCCCCACCAGTTCCAGGTTTACAATCAGTCTCAGCTTTTCCGGGAAGACCCTGCCCATGAATGAACACTCGCGATCGGATCAACGCTGGGCGCTGATCAGCGTTTCCGATAAAACCGGAATACTGGAGCTGGCCAACCGATTACTGGAGCTGGGTTTTGCCTTGCTTAGCACTGGCGGCACAGCAAGAGCGCTGGCGGAAGCCGGCTTGGCGGTTACCGAAGTTTCCGATTTTACCGGCTTTCCGGAGATCATGGCCGGTCGGGTCAAAACCCTGCACCCGCGTATTCATGGCGGTTTGTTGGGTCGGAACGGTGCGGACGATGCGGTGATGGCTGAGCAGGATATTCCGCGTATCCATCTGGCCGTGATCAATCTTTATCCTTTTGAAGCGGTGACTGCGCAAGCCGACTGCAGCCTCGAAGAGGCCATCGAGAACATCGATATAGGCGGGCCGGCCATGGTGCGCTCAGCTGCCAAAAATCATGCTGCAGTGGGAGTTGTTACCAGCCCGGATCAATACGCTCGCTTGCTGGAGCATTTGAAACGCGGCCAGGGTGAGCTCAGCGCTGCTTTTCGATTTGAGTTGGCGATTGCTGCCTTCAACCGCATAGCCCAGTACGATGCCGCCATTGCCAATTACCTGTCGGCGCTGGAACCGGCCGGAGGCCAACTGAAATTCCCTCGCCAGTTGAACCAGTGCTACAGCAAGATCATGGATTTGCGTTACGGTGAAAATCCGCATCAACAAGCGGCCTGGTACCAGGATGTCACTGTCGCGACCGGTGGCCAAATAAGTGGCCCGGCAAGTGGACTGGTCAAAGCCAAACAATTACAGGGCAAGGAATTGTCCTTCAATAACATCGCTGATGCTGATGCCGCCTGGGCCTGCGTCAATCAATTCGACAGCCCGGCCTGCGTGATCGTCAAGCACGCCAATCCTTGTGGTGTTGCGGTGGCGGGACTACCGTTGGAAGCCTATCAACGCGCCTTTGCCACCGACCCCACTTCAGCTTTTGGTGGCGTGATTGCCTTCAACCAGGCGGTAGATGGCGACACAGCCCGAGCGCTGATCAAGCAGCAATTTGTGGAAGTGCTGCTGGCACCCGCATTCAGCCCCGAAGCGCTGGCCGCGCTGGCTGCCAAACCCAATGCACGGGTACTGGAACTACCGCTGAATACAGCACTGCAACAGCTGGATCTCAAACGCGTGGCCGGTGGTGTATTGGTACAAAGCTCCGACAGTCTGATTGTGCAGCGCGCCGATTGCCAGGTAGTCAGCCAGAGACAGCCCAGCGAAGACGAGTGGCAGGACCTGCTGTTCGCCTGGAAAGTCGCACGCATGGTGAAATCCAATGCCATCGTTTATGCCGCCAAGGGTCAGACCTTAGGCATAGGCGCAGGTCAAATGAGCCGGGTGGATTCGGCCCGCATCGCGCGCTGGAAAGCAGCTGATGCCGGCCTGGACTTAACAGGCGGCGCCATGGCCTCGGATGCCTTCTTCCCTTTCCGCGACGGCCCGGACACGGCGGCTGAAGCGGGTATTGCCAGCATCATCCACCCCGGTGGCTCCATGCGCGATGAGGAAGTGATCACTGCGGCTGACGAACATGGCCTGGCCATGGTGTTTACCGGCGTGCGGCATTTCCGGCATTAGTGGGAGACTCTCAGCAATGCAGGTACTGATTGTAGGTAGCGGCGGGCGTGAACATGCGCTGGCCTGGAAGTGCGCTCAATCGGCCCAGGTCGAAAAGGTATTCGTCGCACCCGGCAATGCCGGCACCGCTACCGAAGCGGGCGTGGAGAATGTCGCATTGGCCGCAACGGATATCAGCGGCCTGCTGGCTTTTGCCCAGGAACAGCGTATAGCCCTGACAATTGTCGGCCCGGAAGATCCGCTGGTCATGGGCATCGTCGATCAATTCACTGCAGCCGGCCTGGCCTGTTTTGGCCCTTCAGCCGCAGCCGCACAACTGGAAGGCTCCAAGGTTTTTGCCAAAGAATTCATGCGGCGCCATGGCATTGCCACTGCAGCCTTTGGTCAATTTACCGATGTGGCCGAAGCCGTGAGCTTTATCCGCCAACAGGGTGCGCCCATCGTGGTGAAAGCCGATGGCCTGGCGGCCGGCAAGGGAGTGGTGGTGGCGCGTACGCTACCCGAAGCTGAAGCAGCGGTGCTGGATATGCTGGCCGGCAATGCCTACGGCGCAGCCGGACACCGTGTGGTGATCGAAGAATTCCTGGCAGGCGAGGAAGCCAGTTTTATCGTGATGGCCGATGGTCAACACGCTCTCGCCATGGCGACCTCGCAAGATCACAAGGCGGTAGACGATGGTGACCGTGGGCCCAACACCGGCGGCATGGGCGCTTACTCGCCCGCACCGGTAGTCGATGCCGAGCTGCACCAACGTGTTATGCGTGAAGTGATTCAGCCGGTTATCGACGGTATGGCAGCCGATGGCCACCCCTTCACCGGTTTCCTCTACGCCGGCCTGATGATCACGCCGGCCGGCGAGCCCAAGGTGATTGAATTCAATGTGCGCTTCGGCGACCCTGAAACCCAGCCCATCCTGTTGCGGCTGCAATCCGATTTACCCGAACTCTGCCTGGCTGCACTACGCGGCGAACTGGATCAGTGCACCACCCAGTGGGATGCCAGGCCCAGTCTCGGAGTGGTGATGGCAGCGGAAGGTTATCCGGGCCGTTATGACAAAAGCCATGTGATCAGTGGGCTGGATAGCCAATTTTCTGAGAATGTAAAAATCTTCCAGGCCGGAACCGCGCTTAAGGAACAGGACATAGTGACTTCGGGTGGCCGGGTACTCTGCGTCACTGCCTTGGGCGAAACTGTGGCCCAGGCCCAGGCCACTGCTTACCAGGCTTGCGAGCAGATAAGCTGGAACGGTGCTTTCCATCGCAGCGATATCGGCTATCGGGCCATCGCTCGTGAACAAACCAGCGAGCAAAACTGATGGATGTTTCCCACCTGCTGGACGAGCTGAATGATCCGCAACGCGCCGCAGTAACCGCGCCGGAAGGTCATGTGCTGGTGCTGGCCGGTGCGGGCAGTGGTAAAACCCGCGTACTGGTACACCGCCTGGCCTGGTTGATCCAGGTGGGTCATGTATCTCCGCTGGGCATACTGGCCGTGACCTTTACCAACAAAGCTGCTGGCGAGATGCGCGAGCGTGCCAGCAAGCTGCTGGGCATATCCACCCGGCCCCTGTGGATAGGTACTTTTCACGGTATTGCCCATCGATTGTTACGGCTACACTGGAAGGAAGCCGGACTTCCGGAGAATTTCCAGATCCTCGATGCCGATGACCAGCAACGCTTGCTGCGTCGCATCCTGCGCGAAGAAGGTTACGACGAATCGCAGTGGCCGGTACGGCAGGCTCAATGGTTTATCAACGGTCGCAAGGATGAGGGTGAACGCGCACGTCACATCGAGCACATGGATCACCCCACCACTGCAGCCTGGGTAAACATTTATCACCGCTATGAAGAATATTGCCAGCGCGGTGGGCTGGTGGATTTTGCTGAACTGCTGCTACGCGCTCACGAATTGTGGCTGCACCAACCGCAAGTCCTGCAGCATTACCAGCGACGTTTGCAGCATTTGCTGATCGACGAGTTTCAGGACACCAACGCCATCCAGTATGCCTGGCTGCGCATGCTGGCCGGCAATACCGGGCAGGTGTTCGTGGTCGGAGTTGACGACCAGTCGATTTACGGCTGGCGCGGTGCCAAGGTGGAGAACGTGCACAGTTTTGTACGCGATTTCCCGGACGTCACCACCATCAAGCTGGAACAGAATTACCGCTCCACCGGCAACATTCTGGAAGCGGCCAATGCGCTGATCGCCAACAACACCGGCCGCATGGGCAAAAAGCTCTGGACGGCCGACGCCGAAGGCGCTGCCATCCAGATTTATGCCGCTTACAACGAGCAGGATGAAGCGCGTTTCGTGATCGAACAGATCCGCCGCTGGATCGACGACGGGCGCAAGGCAGAAGATGCCGCCATCCTGTATCGCACCACGGCGCAATCGCGTCTTTTTGAAGAGCATTTGCTGCGCGAGGGTATTCCCTACCGCGTTTATGGCGGCCAGCGCTTTTTTGAACGACTGGAAGTCAAGGACGCCCTGGCTTACCTGCGCCTGTTGCAGAACCCGCATGATGATGCGGCGCTGGAGCGGGTGATCAACAAACCCACCCGCGCCATCGGTGATAAAACCATCGCCGAGCTGCGCATCCAGGCGCGTGAAGCGAATGTCACTTTGTGGCAGGCCATCAATGGCTGTTTGCAGCAGCAGAAGCTTTCCGGCCGGGCGGCCAATGCAGTGCAGGGGTTTGTGGACCTGATCAATGGCCTGCAGGAGCGCATGAAAGACTGGTCGCTGGGTAACCAGATGCAAGGCGTGATCGACGAAAGCCAACTGGTTTCTGCTTACGAGAAAGAACCACGTGAGCGCATGGAAACCCGCGTGGAAAACCTGCGCGAACTGGTGAATGCGGCCGATTCTTTTATTCTGCCGGCCGAGGATGCCGATGTAGGCATGAATGAATTGCAATCCTTTTTAAGCCGAGCAGCGCTGGAAGCCGGTGAAACCCAGGGCGAGAGCTGGGACGATTGCGTACAGCTGATGACCCTGCACTCGGCCAAAGGCCTGGAATTTCCACTGGTGTTCATGGCCGGCGTTGAAGAAGGCTTGTTCCCGCACCAGCGTTCCATAGAAGAATCCGGTGGCCGGCTCGAAGAGGAACGTCGCCTGTGTTACGTAGGCATCACCCGCGCCCGCGAACACCTGGTCATGAGTTATGCCGAAATCAGGCGCATGCACGGTTCGGAAAACTACAGCCGCCCTTCTCGATTCATCAACGAACTGCCGGCCGAGCGCTTGCAGGAAATCCGCCCGCGCGTAGCGCAGAACCGGCCCTGGGTTCCCGCATCGCGTCCCACCGCCACCCCTGCCAGGGTCGCTCCCGTCAAAGGTCAGGACTGGCCTTTCCGCCTTGGACAGAGCGTAGCGCACCGCAAGTTCGGTGATGGCACGGTGCTGGCTTTTGAAGGCTCTGGCGAGCATACCCGGGTACATGTCAATTTTGAAAATGCAGGCGCCAAGTGGCTGGTGCTGGCCTATGCCAATCTGGAGGCGAGTTGAAATTCAACCCGATCGGACAAACCTGATGCAGGAAATCAAACTCAAAACCCCACAGCTGGAAATGGCTGCCTTGCAGTGGGGCAACCCCGACGGCATACCGGTACTGGCGCTGCATGGCTGGCTGGACAACGCGGCTTCCTTTGCGCCCATGGCCCCCCTGTTGGATGATTTCAATCTGGTTGCGTTGGATTGGCCCGGGCATGGCCACTCGCAGCACCGTCATGCCTCGGCCAAATACTATGTGATTGAATTCATGTGGGACATCCATGCTGCCCTGGACGCCCTGGGCTGGGAATCCTGCAACCTGGTAGGGCATTCGCTGGGCGCTGCGGTTGCTTCCCTGTTCGCGGCTGCGGCACCGGAAAGAATCCGCAGCCTGACCATGATCGATGCATTGGGGCCAATCGCGAACCAGCCCAATGAAACGGCTGAGAGGCTGCGTCGCAGTATGGCCAGTATGCGCAGCACTCCGCGGCCGGTAAAAACCTACGCCGCTGTGGAAGACATGATCCAGGCGCGGCTGGCAGTTTCCGACCTCAGCCCCGCGGCTGCCAAACTGATTATCGAACGCTCGGTACAGCCAGTAGCCGATGGCTACAAATGGAGCTACGACCCAAACCTATACTGGTCTTCACCGGTATACTTCTGCGAGGATCAGGTGCTGGATATTTTTCGCCACATCGAAGCACCCACCCTGGCATTGAGCGCCACACCCTTATCGCGTTTTGTTCGTGAGTCGCAGCAAAGGTTGGAAGCTCTGGCGCACGGACGGCAGGAATTGATCGAGGGTGGCCATCACTTTCACATGGAAAAACCCGATCAGATAGGCGCGCGGATACGTTCCTTTATTCTGGAGCAGGAAGCTGCTTGCAGCAGCAATTGATCACGCTCTGAATCCATCAGGCTTACGTTAGCAGGAGCAGTCAATGTCACGACTCAAAGGAAAGGTTGCCATGATCTCAGGTGCCACAGGCGGCATAGGCGGCACAACGGCCAGGCGTTTCCTCGACGAAGGAGCCAGCCTGATGCTGGTGGGTCGATCTGCCGAAAAGCTGGAATCCTTGCTGGGCGAGCTGGATGGCGGGGAACGGGTGCAATCGTTCGTGGCACAAGCCAATGATGAGGATGCAGTTAAAGCTTCCTTCGAGGCCACGGTAAGTGCCTTTGGAGGTCTGGACATCCTGTTTGCCAATGCGGGCACTGAAGGCAAAACCAAGTTGCTGACCGATCTCAGTGTTGAGGAATTCAACGAGGTTTTGCAGACCAATGTGATCGGCGTGTGGCTGGCCATCAAACACAGCGTTGCAGCCATGTCAGTTCGAGGCGGCGGTTCGATAATTGCCATGTCTTCAATTGCCGGGGTGATTGGGGTACCTGCCCTTGGCGCTTATATCGCCAGCAAACATGCCGTGTGTGGCCTGGTGAAAACGGCTGCACTGGAGTTGGCTGCCCATAAAATCCGCGTCAATGCCATTGCGCCTGGTCCGATCGCCAACCGGATGATCGAGTCCATAGAGCAGCAGATGGCTCCAGGCGAGGCAGCCGCAGCCCTGCACGAGCAATTTTTATCCCTGATTGCGCTGGGCCGTTACGGCAGCAACGAAGAAGTTGCCAGTTTGGCGCTGTTCCTGGCCAGCGACGAATCGTCTTACACTACGGGCAGCATCAACCTGATCGACGGAGGATTCACCGCAGCATGAGCGTGATCAAAACCCATATCCCCACTCGTGAGCGGCTGATATTCGCCATGGATGTTGCTGATGCTGCCCAGGCCCGGAAACTGGTCAAGCAGCTCGGCGATTCGGTTGAGTTCTACAAGCTGGGACTGGAGTTTTTCCTGTCCGGCAGTTATTTCGAGCTGTCCGCAGAATTACGCGATCAGGGCAAGAAAGTGTTTGCCGACCTCAAGCTGTTCGACATTCCAGCCACGGTGGCAGCGGCCGTTCGTCAGCTGGCGCGACACGAAGTGGATTTCTGCACCATACATGGCAATGACAGCATGCTGAAAGCGGCGGTGGAAGCGAAAGGGCGCATGAAAATTCTGGCAGTCACGGCCCTGACCAGCCTGGACCAGGGCGACCTGGATGACCTGGGCTTCCAGTGCGATGCCCGCACTTTAGTACTTTCACGCGCCCGGCGCGCATTAGCACTGGGTTGTGATGGAGTCGTTTCCTCCGGGCTGGAAGTCCCAGCTCTGCGGGAATCAGTGGATCACGCTCTGCTGACGGTGATTCCAGGCATACGGCCCATTCACAACGACGAGGAAGACGACCAGCAACGCGTGGTCACACCAGCACGCGCTATCAGCAGCGGTGCCGACTACCTGGTGGT
>JBBKVS010000013.1:0-7620 GCA_037968555.1 Lysobacterales bacterium
TAAAAAGAATCCCGCTCCTTGCTGAGCAAGTGATCTGCATCGTCCAGCGACACATAACTCTTGGGGTGCAATGCACTGGAATAAATTCGTGCTGCCTCTGCAACGGGCACCAACTCATCCACCGGCGAGTGCATCACCAATAAGGCACGCCGCAATTTATGAATACCATCACGTACTTTCTGGGAGCGAACATCATCAACAAAATCCTTTCGGATATTGAATGATTGACCCGCCAGCTTCACGCTAGCTACACCCTGTTGCTCTATGGTTTCAATATCATCTGCCAACAATCCCAGCACATGCTCCGCATCGGCCGGCGAACCAATGGTCGCTACCGCCCGAACCGAATCCAGGTGGTGTGCTGCTGCAAGGCAGGCAGTACCACCCAGCGAATGGCCGACCAGGATGGCAGGCGCTGTGTGTTCTGCTGCAAGATACTTCGAGGCAAATAGCAGGTCCTGTACGTTGCTGGAAAAATGGGTAGTCGCAAACTCGCCCTCACTCTGGCCCAGCCCGGTAAAGTCAAAACGCAGAACCGCAATGCCTTGCTGGCATAAAGACTCGGCAATATTGATAGCTGCTTTGCTGCTCTTGGTGCAAGTGAAACAGTGTGCAAACAGGGCAAAGGCACGGGGTTTACCTGCATCCGGCAGATGCATTATTCCCGCCAAGCGGGTGTCGTTTTCTGCAGGGAATTGAATTCGGTTTTGCATGAGTTTCCACCTCGAGTACTTTTTAGTTCAAACAGCTGAATAAAGGTTGGACCCCCATACTACAGCTTGCATTGATCCAACATCGACCGGGTGGGTCAGGTATTACTTTCAAACCAAAGCTATTGATATTTTATTGCGAATCGCCCTTTTTGGAGCAGCAGTTTTACAGACGAAGCATAACCATGAGGAACAAAATGTCAGTCATCAGGGCAGAGTTGCCAGGCGGTTGGTTTACCTTACCCTGGCGCTAGGGGTTGCAGCGCTGGTACTCAAGTCCGAAACTCGAATCCTCACCATTTTCGCCCGGGCCGGACACCAGTGCAGTCAGGGTGTCACCCTGTCGCTGGTAGCTGATGATCTGCGGAAAATCATGCTGCAGGTTCTCCACCACCAACTGGTTTTTCGCCACCAGGCTGGCCGTGAAAACGGTTCCCTCCCCGCCACCGGGTTGCGCAATGAATTCGGTTCGATTTTCCACAGTCACAATCCGCATAAATTCAAAAGTAGTCATTTTGCCGCCCGAAACTGTCCGGCTCATACCGATCAGTTGACCACCCACATCCGACAACCAGACTTCCTCGACTGCACTGGAATCAGAATGTAGGCACCAACTACCCTGCAACCAATTCAGGCTGGGCGCTTCTGCCAGAACGCTTCCTGACACCAGCAGGCTGGCCAGCATTACCAGCCTGCCGGCCTGTGTTTGCGGTCTGAATACATTCAGATTTTCTGTTGGCACGGGATGCATGATGGTTTGTTTCTCCAATTCTGGTTTGGGCTAAAGTAAGCGTTGTAAGTGAAGCTATTCTAAGCAGGAAATCCGATCAGGTATTGAACAAATGCGCGGCCATACCAGCGAGCAGAATTGTGATGCTCGGGGTGGGTTGCAAAATCGGCTACTATCTCTGCAGAGAGCCGTCATAACAAACAGGCAAGCCATATGAAAAAATCCGATCGCCAATTGGGTCTGAACCGCGATATCAGCCGTCGCGACTTTATTCACGATGTCAGCCTGGGCGCTATCGCCCTGGGCTTGCCTGCGGGTAGTCTTTGGTCAGCTGATATGCCGGCACCACTACCTGGCGTTTACTACCCACCCACCCGCACCGGCATGCGTGGCTCACACCCGGGAGCTTTTGAATCAGCACACGCACTGGCACGTGAGGGCAAGAATTTTGACTCAGCGACACCGCTGGACGAGAGCTATGACCTGGTCGTGGTTGGCGCAGGTATCAGTGGATTGGCTGCGGCCTATTTCTATCGCCAGCAACACGGGCCCGATGCGCGCATCCTGATCCTGGACAACCACGATGATTTTGGTGGCCACGCCAAACGCAATGAGTTTCACCAGGGTGGCGCCATGCGGCTGGCCTGGGGCGGTACAGTCAATATGGAATATCCCTATTACAGCGAAGTGGCCATGGGCCTGATCAAGCAATTGGGCATTGATATACCGCGCTTGCTGGAAGACTTTGAATTTGCTTTCTCCACCAAGACTTACGGGCTGGGCACTGCCACCTTTTTTGATGCCGCAACTTACGGCCAGAACGTTTTGTTAAAAGGTGTTGAATTCCGCAACAGCGACTTACAAAGCCTGGCTGAACGGGTAGAACAGTTCCCCATATCCAAAGAAGGACAGGCTGCACTCAAGGCTTATTTCAGTGCCGAGGATGATGTGTTGGCCGATTTGGGCGCGGACCAGCGGCAGCACTACCTGGAAACCACCAGCTATCCCGATTTCCTGCGGCAGCATTTCCAGATGCCTGAAGACGCGATCCAGTTGTTCCGCAACGGCCCTTCTGGATTTATGGGCCTGAAAGCCGAATATAACTCCGTGGCTGAGTGCATCACTACAGGTTTGCCAGCTTCCCATGTGCTGGGTGGAACGGGCCAGCGCGACCCTGGCGAACGCCACAGCCCGGTGGCCATGTTTCCCGATGGCAATAGCTCCATCGCCCGGCTGCTGGTGCGTTCTCTGATCCCGGAAGCTTTTCCCGATATGCCGGCCGATGCCCATGGCATCGTCACCCAGCGGCTGGATTATGCCCAACTGGATCAACCCGATTCCAAAATACGTTTACGGCTGAATTCCACCGTGGTGCATGCCGCCAACCAGGCCGATGGACAAAGCGTGGTTGTCAGTTATGTGAACGATGGCAAAATTTTCCAGTTGCAGGCTCAGGCAGCCGTGATGGCCTGTTATAACCGCATCGTCCGCCATCTGGTACCGGAGCTCCCGGAGGTTCAGAAGGAAGCACTGGCAAAGTGCAACAAGCGACCATTGATGGTGGTCAACGTGGTGTTGAAAAACGGCGAAGCTTTGAAGAAGACCGGGGTGGGGAGTGCCTACCTGCCCGGCAGTTACCTGGAGCACATGCAACTGGTTACCGGCGTGAATGTGGCCGATTATCACCCGAAGTGGGAACCCGAAGATACCTGCGTGATGCAATTCTATGCAGGCCTGGGGCTGGAAGTATCGGCGGGCACCAGCATTGCGCAGATGCAGCAGCTCACCCGTGCCTGGCTGCAGAGCCAGAGCTTCGAGGATTTTGAACGAGAAATTCGGTCGGTATTGAATGGTATCTACGGCAATGCGGGCTTCAACGCGGCCGACGACATCCTGGCCATCACGGTAAATCGCTGGCCACACGGCTATGCCCGTGACCATGTGGATATGGAAGATGCCGACTGGAATACTGAGCCGCACCCCAACGTGGTCGGTCGGCAGCGTTGTGGCCGGATTACCATCGCCAATTCCGACGCGGGTGCCGATGCCTATACGCACATCGCCATCGACCAGGCCTGGCGGGCGGTGAATGAATTGGCCGAGGCTTGAATTTCCGGGTTCAGAGAACCATTTGTGAATTTGGAGATATAGAGGGCCGGAGAACCATTTGTGAACATCGGGATGTCGCACTCCCAATATTCAACTGGCTCTCTGACCCCGAATTTTCTGAACCCGATTTTAGCGACTAAGAATGATGAGGAATATTCAATGAGCAACAAAACCGAACGCGCAGTACTGGCCGGTGGCTGCTTCTGGGGCATGCAGGATTTGGTACGCCGCATGCCCGGGGTGATTTCCACCCGGGTGGGCTATTCCGGCGGCGAAGTCGATAACGCCACTTATCGCAATCACGGAAATCATGCTGAAGCGCTGGAGATTATTTTCAACCCGGAAAAAATCAGTTTCCGTGACTTACTGGAATTCTTTTTCCAGATTCACGACCCCAGTACGGTTGATCGTCAGGGCAACGACAAGGGTGCGAGTTATCGCTCCGCCATTTTCTACACCAGCGATGAGCAGAAGCAAATTGCTGAAGACACCATCGCCGATGTGGATGCCTCAGGCTTATGGCCGGGCAAAGTCGTGACCGAAGTAACACCCGTCAGCGCTTTCTGGGAAGCCGAACCCGAGCATCAGGATTATCTGCAACGGATTCCGCATGGCTATACCTGTCATTTCGTCCGGCCAGACTGGAAGTTACCGCGGCGCAAGATCGCCTGAGCTTTGTTTTAGAATAATTGAGGCTGGTAAATTTCCAGCCGAATAAATTAAAAAAAAGGCCCGGGAATTCCCGGGCCTTTGCGTAACCATGCTGGCTTTTAAATCAGCCACCCCGATGACTGTGCACCGGGATCTGCTGGTTCAGCGCTTAAACAAAGCGCCTGAAGCTGACGAAGCCGACACCCAACATCATGATGATCAACAGCAATTTGCCGTACTGACTGAGCGTTGGTATGCCTTCGAAGAACACCGTGTTGGTAATGGTACATGCCGCACCGTTACCCGCACTGATGGTCAGGCTCTGGCAATCGCTCTGGTCAACCTCGATTGCAGGATCCTGCCGGGTCTCAACCCAGTAACAGTTGCTGTCGGGGAACTCAGGAATCACTTTCGCAGTGACCGTGGTTGCGCCTTCGCGAATATACGATTTACACCATTCAGCGTAACCGCCAATGCCTTGCGGTCCAGCAAATTTCTTGATTAATCCGCAAGAAGACAATACTTCACCGGTCGGACTTTCAACCATATTACCGCCACCCAACTTATAACCGCCTTCGATATAGGCATCACAGTAAAGGGTGAGTGTGTAACCGGTAAATACCTCAAGGGTAGAATTGCCTTCAAATACCCATTCCTTGGTGACTTTTACGTCTACCGGATCCGGCGTATTGGTGATTTCGCACTCGAAAGCACCGTCACCAGCTACCTCGGTGTATTCACAACTTTCATCGTTGGTCACATCCAGGCTGATGTTGTTGTACTCGCCGGAATAACCCGTCTCACCGTCTTCAGTAATGATGCAGTGCAGCGTACCCTCATCGAAGCTCGTCACTACAAACTCCACGCTTTCACCATCGCTGAGCAACTTGTCCTGATCCAGGATCAGGCCGGTATTACAGTCGATAGTTACGAGAACCTCATCCACATCGTTTCCGTCATCAAAGATCTTGGTGACGCCGAACGTTGCGCGGGTCACTGCGTTGGTAATGGTGCAAGCGTATTCACCCAGGTCAGCGGTTGGGTCTACATCACACTCGTCGGTGCGCGAGGCCTCGTAGAAGCCATCCGGCACTACTTCTGTGATCGTGCAACTGGTTCCCGATCCATCCGGATCGATATCAAAACGACTTATGGACAGCACGGTTGGGGTAGCTGCTGTCTGTGGGTCGTACACCAGCAAGCCGGTGCTGTCAGTACACTCCAGTGTCACATCAACCGGCCCTGCTCCACCCGATTCATATTCCTTCTCAACTCCGAAAATCGCAACTGGCCAGCGCACATTGGTATCTGCCGTGAAGTTGTCGTTGGTGTCGTCTGAGTCCGTCTCAGTACCACTCACGGTTGCCGTATTCGAAATCAGCGGCGAACCTTCAGCAGCTTGCAGGCTGACTGTGCGGGCAAAAACCAGTACTTCATCCTGGCCTGGATCCAGCACGCCTACATCCCAGTCCAGGCTGCCGGCGATCAAAGACGGTGTACCCTGGCTGACCGAGATCACCGCACCATCACTCACACCCGTTATCGCCGCTAGCGTATCGCTCATGCTGACTCCACTGGCTTGAGATGGGCCATTGTTGGTTACTGTGATGGTGCACAGGTAATTGTTAGCACCTGAACCAGCCACTACTTCCGGTGGGCACACTTTCAGAACTTCCAGATCAACTTCACGAACAACCGATGTTGCTTGCGACGTGGTGTCGTTGTCTGCATTGGTGTCAGTTTCCGATAAGCCGGAAACATTGGCATCTATCTTGATGGTGTCAGTTCCCGCAGCTGTATTGGCTGCTACGGTAAATACATACGTAAGAGTGGCGCTGTCCCCGTCGTTGAGGGTGCCAATATCCCAATTTGCGGGATTGGTATTGCTTACCGTTGTTGCTCCAGAAGGAGTTACCGATACAACCGTGGCGCCGACTGGAAATGTTGCCGTTGAACTGACCGTTACATTGCTTGCATCTGCAGGGCCATTGCTGCTGGCTGTAAGCACATAGGTGAGGTTACCCACGCCGGATCCTGCGGTGACCGGGTCGGCCGATTCGGTGGATGAAAGAGCTACGTCCACGTTCAACTCAAAATCATCATTTTCAATTGTGCCGGTGGCTTCTGTCACATCCATGAAAAAGCTGGGCGCCCCCACGGATGCATTGGTCAGCCTGAGGGTGAGAGTTTCATCGGGTTCGATATCAATGTCACCATTGATCGTGACGTTGACTTCGTGGTTCTCTACACCTTGTCCGCCCGTCACCTGGAAATTTCCGCTCGTATCCGCGTAATCGTTATCGGCCGTGGTTGCCGTGCCATCATCGATTACCCAGTCGACGGTGGCCGTTACCCGATATTCGCAGGGGTCACAAGTGACCACAAAGGTCATGATTTTCGTACCCGCATTGCCTTCTGTGATGGAAGGTGAGCTGATGGCATTGATGCGAGACGAAGGTGGTACGCCGGCATGTGCCGGCGCTAATACGAACATGGATAGCAGCAACGATAAACCTGCAAATGCCCATTGATTCAGGGTGCTCTTTTTCTTCCCCACATGTTGTTGTTTATTGGGTATTGTCATTGATGAGACTCCAGTTTATTTGATAAAGCTTTGATCTTTAATTCCAGCCTGGCTGTAAAACCGAACTTTTTTTTAAAAAAAATATGCCCAGCATCGCTGCCCATGAATAGGCGCAGAATATGCAATCAAATCGTAAGTGATTGATAAATGATAAATATTTGGATTGTCAGGTAATTGTAAGTTAGTGTAAAGGCAAATACCAGAAGTTTTTTGCATCTATATGCACTCAGGAACCCACAGGGGATGGGGTCTGGTTGGGTTTGAAGGCGGGTGACGGGTAAAGGTCAATCTGAATCAGGCTGGCACTCGGTTCTGTGCATTTGCTTTTGGCGCTGTTGCATACTCAGCTGCCAGAGCCAGTATGTAGCTGCCAAATTCCGGATCCTCGCCCAGCAAGAGGGTATCGAGCAGGTCGCGGAAATCTTCCCGCGCACACCACTCATGCATGTAGTCTTCCCAGGAACGCCAGCGCCGCAGCTTCGCGCCTTTCAGTCCGTCCTCGTACATCAACACATAAGCACGTTCAAACAAGGAAATCAGCATGCTGAAGATCACCATCATGCGTTCATTCTGATCATCGCTCAGCGCGGGTGTTTTACTCATGGAAAAAAGATGCAGATCGGGATGCTCCAGAACTACCCGCAGGAATTCCTGGTATTTTTCAGAAATCGATTCGTAAACGGCATCCTGCTCGTTCAAACGCTCTTTGCGTTGCTCCAGGGCGAACACCACGATGGCTAGCGGTAAACCAATCACCGTGACAACGTAACTCAGCAATTCCCAGATTTCGAGATTCATGGCCGCTCCTCGCTTCCAGCCTGAATCTTGCCAGAAAA
>JBBKVS010000014.1:0-25295 GCA_037968555.1 Lysobacterales bacterium
GAGACTTCCGGTACGGCGTTATCGATACTCACAGCAGCACTGGTCACGCTGGAAGCCAGGGGATTGCCTGCCGCGTCCTGCACATCAGAGCCGATATCAACGGTAAGGGTGAAGCTGCCGGTGCCCGTTATCCCGGTCACGTCCGCGTTGTAAGTTGTACCAGACCCAGTGATTGTCACGCCGCTATGTGCTGTGCCGGAGTGAGTGATGGTCAGATCCGCGGCATCATTGAAATTGACCACGGGCTCACTGAAGCTGATATCAAAGTTCACGCTGCTGGCATTGGTCGGCCCGAGTTCAGAAGGAATGATCGTGATGACCGTAGGTGCCGTAATGTCATCATTACTCAACAGCGCCACCACGTTGGCATCAACGCAATTAGGAATGCAGATGGGTGTAAATTTGCCGGTCCCCGTCGTACTGAAATAACTGCGTCCGGAGGACACACCTCTGGAGTCGAACATGGCTGAAAAATTACTGTTGTTATTCATGACTTTTACAACAATTCCGCGTTCGGCCGCCGGCGGGAAAGATTGGGGCGTGGTAAATAACAGGCGATTCCAACCCCTCACAGCGGAATAGCCGGTTTCTGAATAAATCGGGCCCGTGGGTGTTCCACCGGCCATGCTGGTAAAAAAACTGACGTCTAGAGTGGCTCCTGCCGGGTCCGCTACGTAAACATCAACGCCATCAATGACCGAGAATCCCGTATCGTTTAAAGCCCGGACTCCCGTCCATGAGGTAAGGCCTAAACCCAAGCTGTTATTGAATCCGTTTTCATCGTAACGAACATGGCCACCGAAGCTGCCAATCAAGGGGGTGAGGTCTGCCGTCATATTCGCGCTGGAGGCGGAAATATCGGAAACTGCAATCAGCGTGGCATTGCCGTCATAGTCCTTGGAATTGGGTGTGCTCGCGTCGTTAAAGTTGGTGTTGTTTGAAGAACCCGGAAAGGGATCGCCCGCATCGCCACTGTTGGTTTTGAGGTCCAGGTGAAGCTGGCCGTCCGCCTCTTCCAGATCGACCCGTTTGTGGTTCTCATCTGCATTACTGACTTTGAATTCGTCAATGTGCCATATCAACAGGCCATTTCCGGGCAGCGCGGCGTCGTAGCCGGTCTGTTGACGGTTCTCAATCAGGAAATAATCCCTCCAGCGATACTTGTCGATCCAGAGTTTTTTCGAGTCTTCGGTGGTTTCTGCATCGGCGATGTTCACCCCACTCTGATCCGTTTCAATCAGCGTCGGTAGGGTGAAAGCCGTCACTGCCTTGCTCCAGGCGCTCATATGGGCGGGTGAGTCGCCAGAAAACGCGCCGGTGGAATTCCAGTTTCCGCTGCTCATCAGGCCCCAGCGTCCAATTCCATTGGAGCTCTTGTCCGTGTCGTACAGGTCGGGCAGGCCCAGCATCAAGTGCCCCAGCTCGTGACACATGATTCCGATTGTTGCCTGATGCGGGGGAAACAACTCAACTCCATGAGATTCACCAAACATGGCGTAGGGTGACAAGGCCTTTCCATCCAGCGTCAAAGCGGTGATAAAGCTGGCTTGGTTCCCCCACACATTGGGGGTCAATGCATTTTCCGCACCACCAAAACTGGCTTCGTAGCCGGCGAGGATGATGACGATCGACAGTTCGCTTGCGCTGAGCGTATTGTCGCCATTGGTGTCGTAGGCCGAGTAATCAATGAAAGCATCCGTCAGTTCAACAATGGCGCGAGCCTCTGGCCTGGAGACGGCAAAGCTGTCACCCGGGTTGGGGTGTGCAATTCCGCGTGTCAGGTGAATGATTCCATCGTTGACTATTCCCTCGCTTTCGTTTGCAGCGACGATGGTGAATCCGCCATAACTGTCATCCAGGAAGAAATCACTGACGCTGTTGCTTGCGCCATAAATCAAGGATTGAAAGCTGGCATCGGAATAAGTGAAAGATTGATCTGAATACTCGACAAGCACCGTGAGCACGTTTTGCGTATGCGATATGGCTGGTGCCTCGGGAGCATTGGAGTGCTTATCGACATCCTGGCGTGGAATTTTTCTGATCACTCTTGGCAATAAGGCCTCAGGATCCCGCTCAGGCGAAAGGTGCAAAGGCATCTGGATCAGTTCAGCAGGCTTCATGCTACCCACCTCGACGCCTGTCGCTATGAGCTCACCGTACACATCCAATTCTGCGTAGTACCAAGTGTCGTCTTCTTTGACTATCGATTGACCGTCAGCCGTTTCCGTCCAGTTGGCGTACTCATCGCCTTGTGGGATGGCGATAATGGTGGTCCCATCCGGTTGAACCAGTGTCAATTGGATAGGCGCGGCCGGTGCCGCCCAGGCACTGGCGCAACAAAGCACAGACAGGGCTGCGGACAAACATGCCAATAAAAATTTCACGGCGCGCCGTTCACTACATTGAGGAATCATTTATCGATCCCGTACGGCATGGCAGGCGGGCTCTGCGAAGTGACGGGACTTTCTTTTCCACACGGCCACAGAAAGACCGTTGCGATCAGGACGCACGCGTTGCCTGGCTTCAAGTTTTTCTCCAAAAATTCAGCGTTCAACCGTTATAAGCGTGATTTATGGGGAAATCCGACATGGGCAACATCCAACTGAATGATGAACTGGCCTTCTCAGGGCTCGCATGTGGTGGTGTAATGATCGGGTCATTGCGTCGTATTTGTTAGACTGAAGATAAGCGCACGATGGAACGTGAGCGGAAAAATACCTTCGAGGACAGGAAGGGTAGTGCTTATGAGGCAATTGTTCAGAGCAATTTCGACCTGGCCAAACTCGGCACTGGTCCGAACGGGACGGAAGCCCCGCTTTGCTTTTGTGCGCCTTTTTGATGGTCTGACCACCTTCATTTGCTGGCTAATCCTCGCCACATTCTCTGGCCCTGGCAATGCCACTGAGCTCATCAACGACGGTTGGTCCGACGGCCAGGCGGCGGTTTTCCAACAAGGCTTTATCAGTGGAGAAATTGGAGCCTCACGCTTCTTTCCCGCCGGGCCTTGCCCGTGTTACCTCACACAGGTCACCTTGCTTTACGGTGGCGACACAAGCACAAGAACAGTTCGGGTACACGTCTGGGAAGATGGTGGCGGCCTGTTCGGTCCGGGTCCGGAAATCTATTCTGGTGATTTCGAACTCAGCGGCGCCAATGATGCCGTGCAACTGGTGGATCTCAGTGCTGCCGGAATTTTTGTCAATGGCCCATTTCGGGTCGGTCTTGAATTTTTTGATGCAGATCTGCCATCAATTGCCCGTGATAGCGACGGGGATATCCAACCCAACAGCAACTTCATTTTCGCCGATGGCTTTGGTTGGGTTCCGGCTGAGCTGTTAGGTGTAACTGGCGACTGGATCATCCGCGCGCATGTCGAAGAGCAGGGTGATGGTGTAAACGAAATCAAAAATGACAGTTGGCCTCCTTCGTTGGTGGCACACTTCCAGGGCGGATTCGCCGCTGGAGAGAGCGCCGCAGTCCGGTTGGTGCCTCCAGGACCCTGTCCTTGTTCGGTGGACCTGGCCAGCGTACTGATCGGGGGCGCTCCCGGGTTTGCAGACATCGGCCTGCGTATCTGGGATGACGCGGCCATGACCGATGACCCGGGCACACTGCTGTTCTCGCAAGACTACGAGCTGGAGGCCGCTGGCGCCACGCTGAACCTGTTTCCGCTGGCACTGGAAGAAATCTCGGTAGCGGGTCCATTCCGGCTGGGCTTTGAATTACTGGACGCCGGCCTGCCTTCGGTTGCTCGTGATGACGACGGGATTACTGCAGGCGTCAACTTTATCAACGATGAATCAGACGGCTGGGTGGAATCCAGCACCAAGGGCCTGGCCGGTGACTGGATCATGAGGGCGGTGGTCACCAGCCAGGATGAAGTAAGCAGTGTGTTGGGTTATGACAATTGGGACGAATTCGGCTTTCCCGCTTTTCAGAGCGGGTTTGAGCTTGGCGAAATTGCCGCCGTTCGACTGGTTCCCGCCATCCCTTGCCCCTGCGTAGTTAAAAACATCAGACTCATGTTTGGCGGCGCGGCAGGACCTACGCCCGTAACCCTGCGCATCTGGGAAGACGGTGGCACGGTTACGCCGGGAACCGAAGTCTATTCAGAAGCATTGATGCTCAGCGGTAGCGACTTTGCGTTGACCAGCATCCATTTATCCGCAGAGGGCATCCTGGTAAGCGGCCCGTTTCGCGTTGGTATCGAATTTGGCCAGGCCGGCCTGCCGTCGATTGCCAGAGATCACGACAGCCTTCAGCCAGGCCTGAATTTTATTTACCTCGACGCCACGACCTGGGTTGATGCTGGGGATGAATCCGTACCCGGGGACTGGGTCATTCGCGCCACAGTTATCCCTGAAGTTGTCATGTTGAACGGTTTTGAGTAAGAAATATCCGGAGACGGGTCGGACTCGCCATCATTCAGAACTACTGAAGCAGCGGATCGCCCTTGGGCAGGGAGCGGGCATGCCACATTGAAAGTCGGTGCTTGACCGATTTTTGGGACACCTGTTCTTCGGGCATGGGTGCGATCAGATTGTCATGCACCAGCAATCGATAAATATACAGAGCCCGCTCATTGACGGAATCGCCTTCTTCGAAAGCGACTGCCCCGCGCTTCTCGCCGTACTCCATGCCTGCTTCCAGCGCGGCCCTGAACAGTTCCGCTTCGTTTTTGGCTTTTTTCACTCGGTATTTACTCCAGCGCATTCAACGAGTAGGTGACCTGCTGCCGCCGGGAAGTGGTGTGCGTGTAACCCAATCTTTAGTGCCGTCAGTGTAGCACTCGTAACGCCGTTGGGCGTTTTCGGGTTTGAATTCAATGTCCAGTGCAACCCATGTCGGCCCAGCCCGGCAATTACGCTAATACCCTATGACAGATCAATTTATCCAGACGCCGAAGTAAATGGTGGATGGATAACTCATTAGAATAAACGGGAAAACAGATGCGCTCATACACCGGAGTCATTCTCGTAACTTTTTTGCTTGTGCTTTTCATGTCGGCTTGTCAATCGGAACAAGCGCCGGACACCAGTGATTCTAACGTCAGCCACGATGGAAGCCCGTCCATCTCCGGGCTGGAAGTGGTCATTTCAATGGAAGGGAAAACCTATGAGATGGACAATGTCAATTGGGTCGACAGCACCGTCACCCACGTCGAGGACGAAATCCGCTTCTACCTCGTACAAGATAATATTCCGGTCAAGCTGAATCTGAACATGAAACGTGACGCGGTTCCTGCAGGCGATTCGATGACGTTCAAAATTCCTGATGTCAATCGGCCCAATATGGTTGTGGAGCTGTCTTTCTACGACCTCGGTAAACAGGCCAGCCGAATGAAAAAGCGCATTGTATTCAGCGAAGGCGTCATCGAAATTCTTGATTACGGACCAAATACTTTGCGAGTGGCGTTCAAAGGCCAGGGTAATCCCCTGATGGACACTGAGATGTTTCCCATCGAAGGGTCGATTAATATCAGGTTTTGATCAGTTCATCAGCGCCGGACTCGTCCACAGAAAAACAGTGGCAAATTGAATTCATGCATTGCCTTGCTTCAAGTAATTCTCCTGATATTCAGGACCCGCAGGCGGTGGTGTAGGGGGCAGGTAAGCTAGCGGACTGAAGCAGGCCCCGGCCGGCCAGTCGCAGGGTCCGACCATCAGCCATCCGGCCCTGGCCTTCCAGCGCCATACCGGCCAGGCAATGCGCCAGGCCTTCCAGCGTTTGAGCTGAGTCCAGCCCAACAAATACTTCAATAAGACTCCGGGCCTGTCTTTCGGCATCGATGTAAGCTTGGGCTTCTAATTGCGACCAGACTTTCGCCAGCAATGGCCAATAGGCTTCTGGGTTCTGCTCTCCTAATACCCCGACATTTGACTCAAAAGCCAGCTGGAACAACGGCTCCGCTTCGGCCAGCCGCCCCTGACTGGCGACGGCTGTTGCAACATGCTCATAGCCAGTTGCTGTGCCGCGATGAGCGGCCCCGTATTTACGCAGGTAGTGTTCCAGAACTTCCCGGTGTAAATTTTCCGCTCGCGCAAATTCACCGCGACGTTGATAGAGAACTCCCAGATTGCGGAGCACTGCCAGGGTTTCACCGTGGTCGCGGCCCAACACCTGCTGGAACACCAGTATGGCTGCGTTGAAGTATTCTTCCGCTGCTGTGTAGTCGCCGGAGTCCGATAAGGCACTGCCAATCTCTGTGAGCACCAATGCCGACAAGGCGCTGCGGTTGCCATAGAATTCGTCAGCCAGGCGTCGCGCATCTTTTAAAACCTGCATGTTGTCCTGATGTGCTTCACTGCCCTGCACCCGTACCAAATTCACCATGGCGTTAACCAGAGGCAACGCATATTGTGCCTCCTCACTGCGCATTTTGCTGATACCCGATCGCAACAAGGATTCACTTCGGGAAAAATTACCCTTCCTGCTTTCGAACCATCCCGCTTCTGCTTCAGCCACCCCTAATTCAGGGTGATCCGGAGGGTAGATGGCCCGTGCTACCGTGAGCTGTTCACTGAAAAACCCATCCGCACGAGCATAGTTGCCGATGGTTTTGTATTGTGTGGCGAGTTTGCTCAAACTGGCCACGACCGCTGCGGAATTCGTTCCGTACAATGTCCGCTCCAATTCCAGTGCGGCCTCTCTCAGTTCAATCGCTTGCAGATGCTGATCCAGGCTGGCATAGATCTCGGCCATGGCGTTGAGCAAGGATAAACGCAGTTCCGGATCTTCACTGGTGATGCCGTGTAGCTGCTGTACACCAAAATCCAGCGCTTCCGAAATCGTGACACCACTACCACTGGCGGAGTCAACCGAGGTGAAGGGGTCTTTGGTTCGCAGCGTTTCCAGCATGAACTCCAGTGCTGTAGTCGCGCGTTCCTGTTCCAGCTTCAGCTGTTGGTTGTGCTTGATCAGGGTGACCATGTAACCCGAGAGGGTGAACACGACCAGGCCGATTGCCGGAATGAGCCAGGGGCGCCGGCCAACCAATTTTCTGAATCGGTAAGCCAGCGTATCAGGACGTGCCCGCACCGGACGTTTGTCAAGGTAGCGGCGGAGATCGTCGACCATGTCGCCGGCGCTGAGATAGCGCCGGTCCGCGTCCGGATGCATGGCCATATCCAGTATGGCGGCCAGGTCCACTGGCAACTTAATGGCTCTGGTATCTTCCAAAGTGGGGTCACCGCTGGCATGTCTATTGTTCAGCAAGTCACGCAGCACGCGGCCGACCTGATAGATGTCTGATGCAGTGCTTATTCTCTCGCCTGCGAGCTGCTCCGGGCTGGCGTATCCGGGTGTCAGCAGTGAAACACCTTGTCGTGTCTGCATTGAAACACCCGGCACCGTATCCGGGTCCAGCAGTTTGGCAATGCCGAAATCGAGCAGGGAAACCCGGCCCTCTGCCGACACGAGAATGTTGGAAGGCTTGATGTCCCGATGCACTACCAGGTGGCTATGCGCCAGAGCGATGGCCCCCAGCACATCGATAATGAGGTGGATGCGATCGGCTTCTGAGCAGTTCTGCTGCTGGCAATATTCGCTGATCGGATCGCCATTGACATACTCAAGTACCAAGTAAGGGCGGCCGTCTGTGATGGCGCCGCCGTCAATGATCCGGGCAATGGCGGGATGATCCAGTGTCGACAGAATTTGCCGTTCGGCGTGAAAACGCGCAACGATGTCATCCGTATCCAGCCCGCGCCGTAGTACTTTTAAGGCAACGCGCTGGTCGTATTCACCGTCATCGCGGCGGGCCAGGTAAACGGTTGAAGAACCACCTCGAGCGAGCTGCTTCTCCAACAGCCAATGGCCAATTCGTTCGCCGCTGAGATCTTCCGCAGCACTTTGCTTTGCACCGCTTGCTGAACGCCATACCCGGTCACGTATTTGATCGAATTGATTGGCATTCTCATCGCTTGCACAGGCGCCAGCCAGCAGTTTTTCCAGCCGCAATTTCAGGGCGGCATGACCCTGGCACTCCCGTTCGATAAAGGCGTCCCTGTCGGCTTCGGGCAGATCGAGAGCCTCGCTGAAAATGCGGTCAGCTAATTTGGGGCTGAATTCATTCATCAGCACTAGTGGCCTGTAACCGTCAAAGCGGTAGTAGCATGGCGAAGGAGTGGTGGTGCCTGGTACCGGTCTGGAGTGAGGCCGATAGCCATAGCTATCGGTTGAATGAAGACCAAGCCAGGCGCCGCCAAACCGAGCCAGGCGCTACTGATTTGGCGGTTACAGGTCACTAGATAACATGATGGCATTGAGGTAGCCGCGGGCACGTTGCCACTCGCGCTCAATCGTGCGGTTGGACACGCCCAATATCTCGGCAGTCTGTTGAACGCTTAACCCGGCAAAATACCGACATTCAATAATGGTTTCCAATCGGGAATCGATTTTCCCAATTTCTTTGATGGCGGAATCCAGCGCCAGCACCGCCGCGAGGTCGTCCTGTGCATCGTGTTGATCTTCATGCAGGGTGAGAGCAGGCATACCTGCTCCGCGTTTCTCTGATTTGTGACGGCGTGCGTAGTCCACCAGTACATGCCGCATGACCAGGGAAGCAGCGCGAAGAAAATGAGATTTGCCATTCCAGGCGCGAGCACCGGATGACAATTGAATAAAAGCCTCATGAACGATGGCGGTTGTGTTCAAGGTGTGCGACGACCGTTCATGTGAGAGATGAAAGTGCGCCAGTTTTTTCAGTTCTGGGTAGATGCGCTGCACCAACAGGTCAAAAGAACCTGGGTCTCCACGTTCAACTGCCTGCAGCAAATTATCGACTTCCATCTCGTCGATTTGACGGTCATCCATTGTTTCTTTTCCGCTAAGCGTCGGGAGGAACACCCGAACATTGACACTACGGATCAATGTAGCACTTGGCAAGGCAAAAGGAACCATGGTCTATAACTGGTCCTCGGTTTCTGAGATCGGTTCTCAAATAAAAGAATCAATCACCTTCAAAGCCATCCAACATAATAATTTCCCCCGGGCCTGGATTGACAATTTCCGCAATATCGTTACAGCCGGGCAGATTGTTACCGATAAAAATCTCATCCAGGGGCGGGCTGTCCGGGGGGCTAAGCGGGATCGCCGGGCCGGGATCTCCATCGTCGATATCATCCAACACGGTGGTTAAGGCAGTGCAATCACTCAACATGGGATTGTCCGATAGGCGCAGAAACTCCCAGACTTCAACCAGGCCGGATGCTGCGTCGATGTTGGTCAGTACAGCATTGTTTGATATGCCGAAATCGGCAACCCTGTCGCCGATGGGAAACCCGCCCAGACTTTGCAACAGGTCGTTGTTCCTGATATCGATCGATGTAGAGGGCACTGCCTGATCAATAAAAGTGAGCGACGACAATGCCGAGACGTCTGTCAGCATGCCGTTTCCAGCGAGGCTGACACGCTGGTTCACCTGAGCCACAACTGGCATTCCTTCCAGGCTGGTCAGGGAATTGTTACCCATGATGCCAATGGTATTTATGCTGGTAAGCGCTGCTGGCAAACCGCTGAGGTTGGTGAGTCCTGGGTTGTTCCAAAGGTACAAGATTCCAAGGGTATTGAGATTGGATAGCCCCTCCAGGCTCGTAAGCGAATTGTTGTCCTCAATACTCAGACGATCACCGATATAGGTCAGGTTTTCCAGGCCGGCAAGACTGGTCAACGTGGTGTTGTTATAGATCGCAAGGTAGCCATTAACTCTGACCAGGTCTGAAAGGGGGGTAAGATCGGTGATCGTGTTGCCATTAATTTGGAGCTGGTCAGCCACCGTGTCACAGGGGCCATAGGTGGCCTGAAAGTTGTTAACGTCAGTCTGGTTGGATAGCGTGATGAGAAACCTATTACAGTCCACTGCAAGCGCCAGCCCCGGCAGGAAAAGCCCCAGCATCAAAAATCCCGCTCTGAAAATGGATAAACCGCGCATGGCCCTGGCCGTAACCGAAGCAAGACGTTTGTTGTGATTTCGATTTTGCATTGCAGCACCTTGATGATGGATGTCTGCAGCAATACCAGCGGCAGCAGTGGTTGAATCCCCAACTGAAAATAACCAGAAATCGGTTCCCAGTTAGGTGCGGGTCACCATCATCTGATTGCGTTGTTCTTTTAAGTAGCGGATTTCATCACTGCTTTCGACAAGTCGCCCACAGAATATTTAATCTGGTTTATTTCCTGGTGCCGCGAAATCTGGAATGAATGCTGGTTAGACAAGCAGAGGTAGACCAGCAAGCTTCATTCGTTGAACGGTAAAAAAAGTGGGCGGGCACAGCGAATCATTTATTCGCTGCGCCCCCAAATTGATACTCGTTGCTTCACAACTACTCACCAATATTGCTGCATGCAGGCACTTTGCACTTGAGCAAAAACTGCTCGGAGCTGGCTAGTCTGAATGATGAGCTGTTTGGGCGTGCATTGGATTCGAATTATCCAGACTGCGGCAACATCAAATCACCAGAGCGCAACAGTTCACTGTTACGTATTAGAAACTGGCCTTCGTCAACAAGGGTATGTCCTTCGCGCAGCTGCTTTCGGGCCTTGACGATCTTCTTTTCGCCTTTCTCGACCAGCTTATAGCCCTTTTGCAAATCACTCATGGCATTTGCCCAATCTTCAGAGATGCCTTTCAATCGTTTGGCTTCTTTTTTTACCTGTTTATGATTGGCTGCAGAACCACGCAAGGTGCTGTGTTGACGATAATCTTCCTGGGCGTTTGATAGGGAAGCATTGCCGTCTTTAATCAGTTTCTCACCCTCATCAACCAGGGACTGACCTTCGTCCATCAGTTTTTCACCCTTGTTCAAAAGCTTGTCGCCTTTCAAAGAAAGCTTTTGCCCTTCGGCAAATACATCTTCCGGATTACTCTCCAGGGTCAGCGAATAATTGCGGGCGTCTGCTCTGGTAGAGGCTATGGTTAGAACCCCCATTGAAACTGCAAAAACCACGGCGATAAGTTTTCGAGCGTTAATATGCATATCAATAATCTCCGAAAGAGTTGCTAGCTAAGCAAAAGAGGAACAGCTCAGTTGTAACAAAATACAATGCCGGGTAATATTTATCCAACTAAAATAAAACGATAGTTCGATAAAATATATTTATTAGATTGGAGTTACATAATGGAAATGGAATTGCTTCGGACTTTCCTGGAGCTTAATCATTCACGGCACTTTGGGCGTGCCGCTGAATCGCTATTTATTACCCAGGCCGCGGTAAGTAGTCGTCTAAAATTACTGGAACAGCAACTCGGTAGCCGTTTGTTTGATCGCAATCGCAGGGAAATGCGTTTGACTCCGGAAGGTTCGCGTTTGTTGGGTCATGCCGATCGCATTCTGGCGGCTTGGGATGCTGCCTGTCAGGATGTGGCTCCGTCTGAGGGGCAGCAATTAGTAATAGGGGGTAGCCTGCGTTTGTGGGATGTGTTGTTACAGAACTGGTTGCATATGATCCGCCAGACTTATGCGGACATGGCCATAATTGCTGAATCACAGACACCCGATACGCTGATCAAAAAATTGATTGATGGATCAATGGATGTAGCCATCGTGCTGGAGCCGGCTCAACTCGAGACATTGCATATCCAACCTGTGGCAAAGATTGATCTTATTCTGGTTTCGTCTGAACAAGGCAGGCATTGTTCAAATGCACTACAAAATGGTTATGTTTATATTGACTGGGGTTTGTCTTTTGCTTTGGACCATAAACGAAGTTTTCCTGATGCGCCGGAGTCAAGAACACGTGTTTCCAGCGCCAAGATGGCATTTGAGTATTTGCAAGTTCAAGGCGGCAGTGCTTTTCTGCCCAAAACCATGGTAGAAAGCCATATGCAGTCTGGGAACTTATTTCCTGTCGAAGGTGCGCCAGAATTTACCCGCCAGGCCTACGCCACATTTCCCGTGCGATCTTCAAAATTGGCACTGATTCAGCAATGTCTTGAGCTGATTCACTGATCAACCAGGTGCCAGTTCAAACTGGGTCGTTCTCAGGCGAAACAGAATAAGCTGTAGCTTCCTCCGGCCCGGTTTGCGCTTTTCGCCATGCGGCCGGCGGTGTTCCGAATTCCCGTTTGAACGCCCGGTTGAAAGCGGCTTCTGACTCATAGCCAACATCGAATGCAATACGCGCAATTGCGTCCGCGGAATCTCTTAACTTCCGCGAAGCGCTGTTAAGCCGTAGCTGTCCTGGGTACTGCATGGGCGACTCACCCATTGCTTGAGTGCATCAATCGGCAAATGAAGGTTGTGACATACTGATTTCCCGTGCAGCGAATACCGACACATATTCGATCAACCGTTTCAAGCTTATGCGGAAAGCATCATAGGTGGTGCTACGGCGATGCCAGTGAAGTAGCTACAGGCTATCGGCAGGCTGGCAGAATCGCTGCAGATATTTTCACTTCTGCGTTTGGGCTTGAATGTACTTCCGGTTCAGGCTCATTGCGAATGCACTCAGGCCGATCAACAGGAACCCCATCAGGATGAGTCCGAAGGCATTGGCCAGACTATCGCGGAAGAAGTAGCCAGTGAAAGCCATCAAGGCAATAACACTGGTAAACAGCAGGATCCGGCTGCGTACAACGGTGCCGAGGTACATGAATCCCGCGGCCACACCAAAGTACAGGACCTCTATAGCAGAATCCTCAATCACATCGAAAGCGCCGTATAGAAAAAACACAGAGCCGGCCAGATACCAGAATGGAGTGATGGAATCGTGCGAGGTTTTACCGATCACCCAGGAGAGACTGGTCAGTCCAATACCCAGGGCCAGAGCAATGATTTCGAAATCGATATGCAGAATGTCACATAAGGTTCCGAAACCGGCGGCACCGAAAAACAGGGAAGTAAATAGCAGGACTGTCCGACTTTTTTCCAGGAAGGTCAGGAATTGCTGCAGCAGCATTACGACGCACATGAACAACAGCCCATGTTGAGGATCACCGCCGCGGGAATACTCGGTGAGCATCACTACCAGACCGGTGGGTTGCAGCAGCGCTGCTACCAACAGCATAGGCGTGGTCACTTTGGAAAACCGTGGATCGGTGATACTGATGAGGGCGAACACAAAAACGGCAAAACCAGCACCCAGGGTCACCAAAACCCGAATTGCGGAAGAGAATGAATCCCACTGCATGCCGATGAAAATCGCCAGGCCGGCGAGGATGAGAATGCCCCCCAGGTAAGCCAGGACCTTGGCTAATATTCCACTTGAACGCTCTGCCTGATCTGTTGGTGAAATTTCTGCCAGAGCGCCGATGATTTCATCCGCGGTGAGCTGATGCCGGGTGGCGATCTGCGCGATCTGCAGCAGCGCTTCTTCGCGTGAGCTCACGGTTTCAAGTCTTCATTTACGACCCAACCCATGAATTGCAGGTCGTTTTGGTAGTGGTTCAGATCGATCGAGAGGTCAACCAGATCAATGCTGGTGTTTCCTTTCTTCAGTACGTAGCTGTTTTCATAACGGCTACCCATACCGAAAATATCACCCAATAGACCGCCGCGCCCGCGATACCCCAGATATTCAAACTGATAACCATCGGGTGATTGCTTGCGCTTGTCCAGATTCAGCTCTCCGGCCTTTCCAAGATTCAATGAAACGGATTCATCGAGATCATCAAGCCCCTCCGGCAAGTCGAAAGCAAACTCTTCAATCGCATGGTCCTTGGTGCGATAAAGGAATATTGTCGCGTAATGACGGTTGATATAGCGGTTGACTTCAGCTTTGGGTGAAACGCGGCCGCTCAATTTTCCGTCCCGCACTTCAAAGCTAAGGTAATAGTCGCTGGGGTTCTGGTAATTGTATTGATAGGCCACTACCAGGAAATCATAGGCCGGTGGATCGGCCAACATTCGTGGCATTTTGTTGAGTATAAAAAAGCCGACTACCAGCAGTGCGGGCAACAGAATGCCGCTGACCAATACAAGGTTTTCTTTGAGCCATCTACCCATTGCATCTTCTCCGATCGAGTATCATTTGCCAGGCTGCTTACCCTATTCTAGATCATTGAATAAACATCCTGTCCCAAGCGCGATGTGGCTTTAGAACAAGCCTTCGATTTCCCGCTTCGAATTGACGCTGATGTTTTCCGAGCTGGGTCTGCGAGGCAAGCCGGGCATGGTCATGATTTCGCCACAGATGACTACCACGAATTCAGCGCCGGCAGCGAGACGGATTTCGCGTACAGGCACATCGTGGCCACTGGGGGCACCGAGCAATTGTGGGTCAGTAGAAAAGCTGTACTGGGTTTTGGCCATGCAGATGGGGAAGTGCCCGTAACCGGCTTGTTGCAGCTGGGAAAATCGGTCCCGTACCTTCTTGTCGGCAATGATGTCTTCTGCTCCATATATAGTACGGGCTATGTGCCGGGCTTTGTCCCACAGGCTCATGTCGTCGTCGTACAAGGTACGGAATTGGGATTTTTGTTCGGCAATCATGTCGACTACAACTTTGGCTAGATCGCTAGCGCCTGCACCGCCGCTTTCCCAGTGCGATGAAATGGTGCAATCCACTCCCATACCAGTACAGAATTCCTTGATCACGGCATGTTCGGCTGCAGTGTCCAGAGTAAAGTGGTTGATGGCCACGGTGACCGGTACGCCAAACTGGCCGATATTGCGAATATGTCGACCGAGATTTTTGCAACCCTTGCGCACCGCTGCGATGTTTTCCTGGTTCAGGTCTTCCTTGTTCACACCCCCGTGCATTTTCAGGGCGCGGGTAGTGGCAACCAGCACCACAGCGTCAGGGTGCAATCCGGCTTTGCGGCATTTGATATCGAAAAACTTTTCTGCTCCCAGGTCGGCACCGAAGCCGGCTTCGGTCACCACGTAGTCGACCAACTTCAATGCGGTTTTGGTGGCCATCACGGAATTGCAGCCGTGAGCAATGTTGGCAAAGGGGCCGCCGTGCATAAAGGCCGGATTGTTTTCCAGGGTTTGCACCAGATTGGGCTGGAAGGCATCCAGCAACAGGGCTGTCATCGCACCGGCTACATTCAGTTGTTCTACGGTTACAGGTTCCAGCGTGCGGGTCTGGCCAATCACAATATTGCCAATGCGCTTGCGCAGGTCGTCCAGGTCAGTGGCCAGGCAGAAGATGGCCATGATTTCTGATGCCACGGTAATATCGAATCCGGATTCTCGCGGAATACCGTTACCCGGCCCACCCAATCCGGTGGTGATATCGCGCAGAGCTCTGTCGTTCATATCGATGACCCGGCGCCAGGTAATGCGGCGAGGATCGATGTTCAATGTATTGTCCCAGTGAACGTGGTTATCGATAACGGCGGTCAATAAGTTGTGCGCCGCTCCGATGGCATGAAAGTCGCCGGTAAAGTGTAGGTTGATATCGGTCATCGGCACCACTTGAGCATAGCCACCACCTGCCGCGCCGCCCTTCATGCCGAAACAGGGCCCCAGACTGGGTTCTCGTAAACAGATCATGGCCTTTTTGCCGATCTTGTTCAGGCCGTCTCCCAGACCTACCGTAGTCGTGGTCTTGCCTTCACCAGCCGGAGTAGGGGAAATGGCCGTGACCAGGATCAGCTTGCCGTCAGGCTTTGATGCGAGGTTGCCGAGAAAGTCGTAATTGATTTTGGCTTTGTCATGGCCATAGGGGATCAGGTGCTTTTTTGAAATCCCCAATTTGGCGGCTACATCTGCAATGGGCGGTGTGCTTGCAGCGCGGGCGATTTCCAGATCGGACAGAGTATTGCTCATGCTTTTTGATTCCTGAAAGCCATTAGCCATGTATGAAGTCGACTACGGGGCTGCATTGCGGCTGCACCCAATGATCGCCGAGTGTAGCAGCAGGGAGGGAAGCAGCGGTAGCTCATCGAATCGACTCTTTGCTTGCGTCAAGTCTGGAACCCTATGAATTTACTTCACTTCTTTCTCCAGGATTGTTTTGATCAATACGGGTTTTATCTTACGCCAAGCGTCGACATTATTTGACGTACAGTCTGTTGAGTATGGAATCAGAGCCTGAGACTCTGATCCCGGTTTGAAGTAGACAAAACCCGCAGTGGTTAATTGCCGCAGGTTTTTTTACTCTGATACTGGCTGTGTCACGTAGTGCAAGTGCGCAATACGCCATTGCCCCTCGTATTTGAACCAGGTATCGCTTTCCTGCGACAGGTCGCGCGTAATCTTTCCATCAGGCATGCGGGTATGTACTTCCAGTCGATATGCAGCGACTGCTGCATTACCATCAGGATTGACCTTGATTTTCAGATCAGACAGGACATTCTTCTCCACACCGCCGCCGCTTTCCACCAATTGGTACCAGTCTTTTTTGTAGTCAGAAATGGCCACAAAATCCTGATTGAACCACATGGTGGCGCCATCTTCGTAGTAAGAAAAGTATTTGTTCAGGTCATTCACTTCGTAGGCCTGATTGAAAGCCAATACTGCTTGACTGACTTCTGCGCTGACGGCTTCAGGGCTTGTCATTTCGTCAGCGTGACTGGCTGATGTCAAAATCATCAACATCAAAGTCATGATCATAATTTTTTTCAGATACATACTGTGTTACTCCTGGATTGAGTTGCTGATAAAAAAAATGTTCTCTGACGGGATTCACAAACTGCACAAAAGCCCGTCTGTAGTTATTTGCTGGTTATGACGATTATAGTCAGCGCCATTCTCCATTGTTTAAATTCAGGCAACGACTTCTGTCAACAACCAAACAAAAAAACCAGCACTGATTTCCGGATATGTGCTCGCTGCTCATTTTGTCCAATCAACCAAGACTGTTCGGATATTATGGCTTGTTCTTTTGCCAACCATGAGTCCAAATTTTGATCAACCAAGCACCTGCAGAGCGGCAATCAAGCGACCTGATACGACATTGTTTGCTGGAGAATTACGGTATTGCTGCCGAGCTTTCCCGGCTGCCAGGTGAAAACCTGAACTATCTTGCAGTTGTTCAAAATGATGAAAAGTACGTGGTGAAAATTGCTTCGAGTGACCAGAGCGAAAGTCTGATTGAGATGGAATTTCAGGCACTTCAATACGCCGCGCGTTTCCTGCGGGTGATTAAATTGCCGCAAATAGTGGAAAATAAATTCGGCAATGCCGAGACGTTTTTTAGTTTGGCAGGAAACTCTCCTAAGCGATTGAGAGTAATTGAATATTTGTCCGGTACCCTTTTAGAAAATACTGATATATCAGGTAAATGTCGGTTTGAAGTAGGTAAATCCCTGGCAGAATTCGATTGTGTGATGAAGGATTTTGACCATCCCGCCGCACACCGTGAGCACCGTTGGGATCTCACCCAGGCAGCTCAACACCAGGCCAGTATTCAGTGGCTTGCCAGCAAGCAGCAAGTCAATCTTTTGAGTTGGGCATTTGATCAATATAAGCAAATAAATACCGGAATTAGTAAACGTATTAAATGGCAGTTTATCCACGGGGACGCCAACCCGGAAAACATTCTGATAGAAGCAGATCGGGTGGTGGGATTGCTGGATTTCGGAGACAGCTGTTTCAACCCCCGTATTTGTGAACTGGCCATTTGTTTGCCTTATCTGATGATGGATCAGCCTGATCCCATCACCGCCGCATTTCCGGTTATCGAGGCTTACAACACAATCAACCCACTGAACGCGGAGGAGCTCACACTGCTCTGGCCTCTGCTACTGGGTCGTCTTGCTACGACCATCAGCGTGGCAACTCAAAGACGTCAATTGGACCCGCATCACCCCAACTGGTTTGTCAGTGAGGAGCGTGCCTGGAGTTTGCTGAAGCAACTGCGAGTTGTACCCAACCCCTTTTTGTAATTCTGTTACGTCAATCTCTGTAGGAAATTTTCGTTAATCGACTTTTTGAGTTGATTGTCCATTGACGCAACTCCCTGCTCTCATGCTTTGATGCAAACCTGTTCGATTGCAAGCAAAGAACATCCAGCCAAAAGGCCTGGATGCAGGGGGAAGTCATGTCTACGAAATATTCTGATCTGAATGTCCAGCCAGGATTCTGGCTCAAGCTGAAATTATGGGATTTGAATGTCGCCATTTTCCCAGTTGTTTTACTGGGCTCAGTTTTATTGGCGTTTTGCAGCAACCTCAATGCAGCTGCGCCCAAAACTTCCCTACCTGCCAAGCCCGAGTGGTTGGGCAGTTTGACACAGCAAAGCAGCAACGGAACTGCAAGCCTGGCCTGGCTTGCCGGCACAGGAGTTTTGCCAGACCTGTATCGGCTTACTGAAAAAGTAAATGCCGAAACCCGGCTTTCCTATGTCACGGGAGACAAGCTTGATCTATATCGCGCCGTTCCCGGCGTATATCGATTCAGCCTTGAAGGCTGTTTACGTGAGCAAAATCAGTTGCCCGTTTGCGGGGCCAAATCCAAAGAATTGAGTCTGACCGTTACAGATGAAATCTACCAACCCTATGTTCAATCCAAACCGGTATCTGGTTCGCAATTACCCTCGCAAAGTGCCGTGCGAAGCGCTCCCAATGAGCTGCGCCCGGGTCGATGGATCAACCCGGACAAGTCCGGAATCGGCTGGAGTATGTATTGGTCTAACCGACTTGAGTTGTCACAAAACCCCAGCAATGCTTTTGATCTTCAGGTGATTTGGTACACCTACGAAGCCAAGAAAATAATCGCCTATTGCGATGGACCCAATGACACCTGTCCGCCTTTGGTGCAGGAATATCTGGATTACCGCCCGGTAGTAGCCAACATGAATCTGGTGAAAGACCAAAGCAATAATGGCTATGTCGGTGCCATCACGATTCGTCGCAAAGGCGTGAATCAGAATGTAGGCAATGCCACGGTAACTTTCGGATCAACCAGCACGCAGGCCAGTATTCAATGGGTTGCCAGTTTCAAAAAAGAGAGTCTGTCCGGTACCGACAACATCACCCTGCTGGCAGGAGGTGATGGTAGTTCTGCTAACGACGCTACCAGCTTTGCCGGAGTTTACGGCGACACCAATGGCAGTTCCTTTGTGGCTGCAGAATTGGGCTCACTCAGCCAGGTGCTGGGAGCGGTTTTTTACGACAACAACGGCGATCCGACCTGGATCATGGCGCACCGCTACGAGCCCAATGTACCTCCAGCGCTTAACAGCACTGATTTGTGTTTCTACTTCACGTCGGGTGGTTATCCACCCAACCAGGATCAGCCGTCATTGCTCAGTCCCTTATACACCAGCTGTGATCCTGACAATGCCACCGGCAGCAATCGAAACGGACTACGCTATTTCACGGTTGCTGATACTGGCCGCTTCTGGATCAATTTCACCTTGCCCCCGGGGCAGACAAGCGACAACGCAGTGGCGGGAGGCAGCCTCATTCTCGGTAGCTCGACCAATCCGGCAACTCTCACCAAGGCCACCAACCATCACCGCATCTGGTTCAGCGGTGCCAATTCCTGTGAAGTCAGCACTGGTAGCCTCACATGCGCTACCACACTGACCTGGTTTACCGGCAGTGACTATCCCAATGCTTCCGTGTGGACCCTCAATCAGAACACTGGCCAACGAACATTGGTTCAAAGCACGGCTGCCGCAGTGATGGAAAATCGTTCACTCAGTTTGTCGACTGCAGGCACCTACCAGTTTGAACTTTTTCAGGGCAGCAACAGTTCATCCACATTGCTGGCCAGTTCCAGTTCATTCACGGTGAGCCAGGCGCTTAACGCACCCATGATTCCTGGCGGGCTGATGGTGAACTGGACCAATGAAACCACACGCAGTTACAAAGTGGATTGGTCTCATGCCAACAGTGCAAGCGTGAGTTATTACCAGTTGACAGAGATTGCCCCTGGCGGTGGCAGCACGGTGCTTACAGTTTCACCGGGAAGCTTGATGAGCAAGTCGTTTAGCAAATCGACGGGACCATGGGGTAGTTACAGTTATCACGTCAAAGCATGCAATACCAGCAATCAATGCAGTTCAGACACGGCCTCAGTGCAATGGGTGTTGACTGACCCCAACACGGTGCCGGCTGGATCGCTGCAGCAACCCTGGAAATCAAACGAGTTCGGCAATCTGCAGACCAACCTGGCTTACCAATATGCTTTGGGTTACAACTTTGTAGCTGCAGTGAATGGGCAGGTGACTCAACTTGGCGGCTTTTTTAGTGGCACCAAACAAGTCAAACTTTTCCGCCGATCCAGTGGCACTCTGCTGGCGAGTGCCAGTATCAATAGCTCCAACAGCTGGAATTTTGTCAACATCACTCCGGTTCAGCTGAGCGCGGGGGAACAATACACTGTTGCCGCTTACCTGGCCGGTAGCGGGGCCAGTGCCCGGTCTTCAGTCAATTTGCCCAAGACCTATGGCGATATAACAATATTGTCTTCAGCTTCTGCATCAACCGCCAGCAACCCCAACGCAATTCCTAATCAGGATGAGTCAGTGATCGCCATGTACGGCCAGGTTGATATTGGTTTTGTTGCAGGAAACAGTACACCGCCACAACCACCCGGCAGTGGAAGCCAGGTGGCATTCAGCGATTCTTTTGAAATCAGCGAGTGGAATAATTTGTGGACTGAAGACAGCCAGAATGATTGGTTCCGTTCCTCACAACGTGCGACCGAAGGCACGCGGTCTGCAGAGGTGGATGGAGCGGCTGCAGATGCCCAGTTAATTTCCATACCCATAGCATTGCAAGGAGCCAACGCTGCAGACATCGAGTTTGACTGGCTGATCGAATCCAGTCTGGACACCGGTGAGTACCTGGCATTCGATGTGTCCACCAATGGGGGCTCGAGCTGGAATGAAAAGAAGCGTCTGCGTGGCGATGTTGACCCTGAGAATATGTGGCACCACGAACGCTTCAGTCTCACGGGTTTAAGCTCATTGCGGCTGCGTTTTCGTGGGTCCATGTCGGGCTCCGATGAAGACGCCAATGTGGACAATGTCAAAGTCATGATTGCAGCTGCGTCAGCCAATACGGCCCCCGTAATCACTCACCCGGGTAATCAAAGCAACACGACGGGCACAGCTATTGCGCCATTGACCATATGGGTTACGGACGCTGAAAGCGATCCGGTGACCTGTACCATTAGTGGTCTGCCGGGCGGCTTATCGGAATCTGCGGAATGCACCATCAGTGGCACGATCAGCGCTGCGCCTGGTACCTATTCTGTCGGCTTAGTGGCGAATGATGGCAAGCTGAATTCTGCTGCAGTGAATTTCAGTTGGACGGTGACTTCGTCTGCAGTTGCTGCCAACCCGGAGACACCCCCGGTACCCTCAGCTGCGCCGAGCATGACAGCCAGCGCCAGTTCTTCACGCGTTGGCGTTACTGCAGGAAACTTCCGGGTTAATGAAGTGGGTCATGCGACTTTTAGCATTCCGATTCTGGTGGCTGCTGGATCGGGTGGCAGGGCGCCACAGATCAGTCTGGAATATTCCAGCGGCGTTGCCAACGGTCCGGTTGGGCTAGGATGGGCAATCGGTGGGCAGTCAGCAATCAGTCGTTGTGCACAAACTCTGGAACAGGATGGAACGGGTGCCGTGCGTGGCATCACACTGACCTCCACCGACCGCTTTTGTATGGACGGACAGCGCTTAATGTTGGTATCAGGCCGCTACGGAGCGGCAGGCAGTGAATATCGGGGTGAGATTGATACTATCGCCAAAGTGGTTGCAAACGGGGTAGCTGGCGACGGCCCGGCAAGCTTTACGGTGTGGCGCAAGGATGGCAGCGTAGCGGAGTACGGCAATAGCGCTGATTCACGGGTTGAGGCTCGTGTCGCAGATAACCAGACCGTACTGTTTTGGGCACTCAGCAAAACCAGCGACTCCGCTGGAAATTACTTCACGTATAGCTATCTGGAAACGGCTGCATCACAGGGTGATCCCGTCGAGAGTGTGCTGCAAAAAATTGCCTATACGGGTAATAGCAGAGCAGGCACAACTCCATTTGCCGAGCTGAACTTCATCTACGATACAAATCGGGGTGACGCGCAGATTTCCTATTTGGCAGGCGCGAAGCTGGTGCAAACCCATCGTCTGGTCCGTATCGATTCAAAAGCGAAAGTGGACGCTGCCAGTGCGCTGCAATCCTTACGCTCCTATTTCCTTGCTTACAGCAGCGATCCACAGGGTCGTTCGATTCTCAATTCAATTAAAGAATGCCGGGACAGTTCACAGACTTATTGTTTCACGCCAACAGTGTTTGGCTGGCATTTGCGCGATGACGGAATCAATTCAGCCAAAACGGGTAGTTTCAATTTGCCCAGCGCATTACCTGGCCTGGCGCTGGGTGACAGCAATGGTGATGGTTTGCCTGACCTGCTCTACACAGAAAAGTCGGGTTCAAATTATTTGTTGAAAATAGCTCACGCGCAGTTCAATGGCGGATTCAGTGCTCCATCAGGCAGTATTGGCTTGGCGAAGTTTGCCAATAATGAACCCGTAAAGGTCACCGCCATTGACCTGAATGCGGACGGCCGGCAGGACCTGATATACGCCTTTGATGCAGGTTCAGGCCCGAAGTGGTTTGTGCAAATTTCCGGCAGCGGCTCTTCGACTTTCACTGTTCTGGCCCCCGCTGTAACCGATCAGCCTGCCTTGTTAAAGGTCATGGATTTCGATGGCGATGGATTGCCAGACTTGCTGTATGGCTATAAACCAGGTCCAGGACCAGGTCAGCAACTGGTTTGGCAGCGCAATATTTTTACACCTGGAGGAACTGCTGGCTTGGCTCCGGCGCAAACCATTAGCGCAGATTTGGCCAACCTGTTTCCCGATGACGTGCCCGATCAAAACCCGGCAATCATCAATCATTGGTTCATCAACGACGAGCACCCCAGCTTTGCGGCTGAAGCCAATCCACTACGCAGCGAAGTATTCGATTACAACGGCGACGGTGCCGTCGACTTGCTGGTCAAGGTATCGCGGCAATACTGTCAGGGGCAGTGTGGTTTTGAATCAGCTAACAGCAGCGCTTCGAGCAACTTGTTGAAATTAAGCAACCTGTCTCCTGATCCCTTTGCTGCGGCAGAATCCCAGCAACCCGAAGCGCCCGCCACCAGTCAGAGCTTCAGCACGGCCACAGTTTCGTTCTGGGTCATTTATGAAAGCAATGGGCTGAATGGCTTCAGGTTCAGAGAGCTTATTGCGCAGGATATAAACTGTACGCTGCCAGAAGTGTGCGGCAATTATGCCGCGCTTCCAGCGATTCGTGACCCACGGTCAGCAGACATCAACGCCGACGGCTTGGCCGATATTCTCTATCGGAATCAGGCGGGTAGTTGGGCCTTTCGGCTCAATACCGGCAAAGCATTGATTGATGGTCTGTCAATTCCTGGTCAGTTGAGTTCAGCAATCCATCATGCCGCTCAGCTGCAGGATATGAACGGTGATGGTTGGCCAGACCTGGCCTATGCCAGCGTAGCTGAAGACTCCAATGCCAAGTGGGCCGTACACCTGAATCAAATGGGGCTGGCTTTTGCAGCAGCGCAACTCAGTTCGGCCCCGGCGGGCAACAGCCTGGATAAGGATATGACTGTGTTTGCCGACTTCAGTGGCGATGGCAAACTGGACCAGTTGTTTGTCAATCTTAATTCCTTGGGACAGGTGCAGAGTACTGAGTTGCGACTGGGTGGCAATAAACTGGCAGCAGGTGCAAGCGCTGCGGTTCCGGCCAGCACTATCAGCACGATAACGAATGGCTTTGGTACCAGCACTGCATTGACTTATCGGCCCTTAACCGACTCCACCGTCTACAGCCGCATGCAGGACAGTTCAAACGCCAATTGGGGCAATGGCTCTGTAGTTTATGATTTGGTCGCACCGATTTACGTGGTCAGTCAAGCTGAAAGCTCAGCTCCCACTTATGCAAACGCCAATGCGAACAGCCGGGTGGAATACCACTATGTGGGTGCCAAATTACAGGCCGGGGGCCGAGGATTTCTCGGCTTTGGTGAAGTCATATCCCACGATCCCCAATCGGGAATTCGCACCAATACCCGCTATCGACAGGATTTTCCCTATACAGGTCTTCCGGCTGATGCCACACAGGCAAAAGTCAGCAGTAGCCAGAAGTTTCATGCCATCAGCAGCACCACTACAAAAACTCCGGTGAGTTGGGGGATTGTAAGCGCCACTAGCGCTGTTGCTGCACTGCCCGGCGGCACACGCCTGAGTTATGCTGTCAATCAATGGGAAAAGCGCGAAACATTGACCGGTAAGAAAACCTGGTTTCCCTATTTGGCCAAGAGTCTCGAGCGACAATTTACTCTTGCGGGTGGATTTCGTCGCAAAGTTTACACATCTAACACGTACAACAATGGTTACGGCAATCTCGACAGTGTGGTTGTGAGCACTTATGCCACTGACGGATCCTCGGCCATCGCAACTCAAGCTACCAGTAACAGCTACGCAGACAATCTCAGTCAGTGGCACCTCGGCCGATTGGCTTCCAGCACGGTAACGCATGCACGTAGTGGTAAAAGCTCAATCGTGCGCAGCACTTCGTTTGCTTACGATGCAGCTACCGGGATTCTCAATCGCGAAACTGTGGAGCCGGGTAGTACTCAATTTGAAGTGGTCACCAACTATCAATTGGATCTGTTTGGCAATCGAACCTATTCAACAGTAAAAGGGTCTGGCATGCCGGAAAGAGCCAGCAGCCAAATCTACGATGGGCTGGGTCGCTATGTCACAGAAGCCCGAAACTCCTTTAACCAGACCACATCCAAAACGACCCAGCGCGATGTGTTTGGAAACCCGCTTCAAGTCGAAAACATTGACGGTGTGAAAACACTGGGCGAGGTTGATTACATGGGTCGGCCATTTGTATCCTGGGTTGAGACCGGGGCATGGCAAAAGACCACCATGAATTTGGGGTCTGGTAGTTACTGCCCGACCAACAAAACAGCCTTTTACTCCTTGAGCAGTGGGGGCGGTCAACCTGCGCAATACCGTTGCTCCGACAAACTCGGGCGCGAGATCAGGACAGCAACAGAAGGATTCAATGGCAGCTATATCTATGTTGATACGGAGTATGACGATAGCGGGAGGGTAGCCCGGGTTTCGGAGCCTTATTTCAGCAACGGTACATTGTCGTGGAACGAAACCGCCTTTGACGCCTTGGGCAGGTTGAGTGCAGTTCAGGCTGCCGATGGCAATGATATGAGCTATGACTACGACGAGGCAGCCAGCACGTGCAGTAAATCGGGCGCCGCTGCTCAGTTACTTACCACCAACGGTTTGGGGCAAAAGCAGTTGGAAGTACGCAATGCACTGGGCGAGATCACGGCAGTTTATGACAATGCCTGTGGGCTGGTGACTTATGACTATGACAGCACTGGTAACCTGATCAAGCTGGTGGGTGCCGA
>JBBKVS010000015.1:0-3039 GCA_037968555.1 Lysobacterales bacterium
ATATATGGCTTGGCTTTCAGCAATTTTTACGCTATTTGCCAGTTGAAGGATGGAAGCTGTCTCTTCACCCATCGATCTCTCGAAAATTCCGACCTCTGGGTGCAGAAGTCCCTGCCGCCAGCAGCTGTCTGCAGCGGTAAGTCAAAACCAGGTTTGGATTCATTCGCTCAAATCAATAAATTCAATGATGCGCCTGGCGAAGCACGGCAATCGGGCAACAGGCTGGCAGCTGCAATTACCCATTTTTTATCCAGGTAAGCCAGTATGGTCCTGATTACTGCCGGGTCTTCGATACTGGCAATGATCCTGACATCACCCCGCACTTATCGCAGGTTTCGATATCAATATTAAATACACGCTTCAATCGCTTTGCCCAGTTTATTGAAACCCGTTTTTCAGCAGTGGATTGGTCGGTGCCATCAACTGAGTGGCACTATTTTACGTTTGCCTCGTTTGGCAGGTACTACCTTTGCCCGATACTTACTGTTGGGTGCGAATACACCGTGAAAGCGGGTTAAATTTACTCGTGGTTTGGGTATCAACGAAACCAGCCTGGCCATAAAATCCAGTGGCTCAAAAATCACATGGGTGGTGCCATTACGCCAGGGTGTTTTCAACTCATAGCGCACGCTGCCGTTGCGGGTCATTGATATGCGCTTCGTGGCTATTGCCGGTCGGGTGATATAGCGGCACAATCGTTCCAACTTGGCACGCTCATTGGCTTTGGTGGCGACTCCGGCATGCAATGAAAGCAAGCCAGGGACTGGCTAAGTCCCACCACTAAGCAAAGAGCCATAAGCGGCAGCTTTGGCAGCGTTGTAAATAAGAACGCCCAACAACACAGCCGCTGCCACACCAACAACAATCCAGACTCCCTTGGTGCTTTGTTGCTTTACCTCAAGGCTGTGCATTTCATCATAAGCAATCAGGCCATATTCCCCGTGCAGTCCTTCCGGCATGATCTTTGTCACTTTAAATTCGACCAATGCACCGTCGGTTTTTGTAATGCTCACGCGGTCACCTACGGAGATTTCAGCTTTTGCAGGTATAGCGCCGGGTGCCGGCAGCGTGACATAACGTGGTGTCGAAGCGCATGCAACCAGGTTTAATACCAGTGTGCACACCAATAAAAATCTAATCACCATATCTACCTCCGCAGCAGATTGAGACTGACAGGTACTTACTGCAAGAATAGTGACTCAACACCGCATCGGGTGTTTGACCAATTTCTGACCTGTTGATGATCTGTCATTGAAAGGCTGACGAAGGCGAGATGGACCTGCCACAATAGCCACAAATCAGGAATCTGCTTTGCTGGAACAGTTAAAACAGTTCCAGCCATTGCGACGTTGAAAAGAGGCTTATTGCTTTGACTGATTCAACTCAAAATGTTTATTACTTTGATCGCTACATCGTTAACGTGGCCAATCGGGAAGTATTTGTCCAAGGTCATGAAATAGAAGTTCAGCACAGAGTTTTCGATCTGCTGCTCTACCTGATAGAAAATCGTGACAGGGTAGTCAACAAAGAAGAACTTCTGAAACAGGTCTGGGGTAAGAGACTAACTACAGAGGCGGCCCTGGCCAGGGCCGTGATGAAGGCCAGAAAAGCCTTTGGTGATGACGCGCATACGCAGTCTGTCATCAGAACCATTCATGGGCTTGGCTACCGGTTTGTTGCTCGGCTGGAGCCGACCAGACCTGAGACGCATCATCCCGAGGCGTCGCTGGCTGACCGTGTAAACGACGAGACTGAAAACCAACTGTTGTTGCAATCAACTGGACCCGCACCGCCATTCGAGCGGTCCTGGTTCAATCTGAAGAATAGCCAGGGCAAATTCCGGACACGGGCTTTCCTGGCGCTGGTTTTACTGCTGGCAGGCTTGGTGTGGTTTACTGGCTTTTTCAACTCCCAACCGGGCCCACAAAGCAAAGACAAACTACTTGCTGGCGCAAAAATCGAGATTCTCAGCGTCGACCCGCCTACCGGGACCTTACTGAAAATTTCCGATATTCTGGACGGTTTGACAGTAACGATAACGGTTGAGCAATCCTTTCCATTTGATCTGAATGGAGACTGGCCTACTGCTGAGAGCCCCCTCCTGACCCTGCATCAGGTTTGGCAACCACCAGGCAATCCCCAGTCTTTCGACACCTACATACTGGGTTACCAGCAATCAACATGGATAAAAAGGCAGGTAGCCATGAGCGAACAATTGTTGCCGTGCCTGGTAGAGGGCAAGATCAGATTAGTGCTCATGATGGCGACTGGTCTCTCGGTCGAAGAAATGGACAATGTCTATGTCGGTGGAATTCCCTCGGAAAAAGAGTGGTCCCCCATTGTGCTCGGCGAACCTGCCATGATCGAGTACCCGGTGGAGCCCTGGGATGAAGACTCTCTATCCGAAGCCATAGTGTGCCCGATTAACTAGCCTGGACCTGATCCAGGTGATTCTTAGACCCCCGGGTCTGCTGCATATCGGTCGAACTACTCTGCGAAAAATATTTCAACATGGCGCCAGAAAATAACCCATTGATTTCCGTTCATTCAGACTCTGCCTTTCAGGAGACAGCTCATGAAGATGAATAACATGCGCAACCACACCAAAACCGTGCTGCGGCCCTGAATTCCATACCGCCGTTGTGCTTGTTTGTAGGTCAGTTCGCCTTTTTCAATCTGTTCAACGACTAACAATTTAAAGCCCAGCGTGTCATCACATTGAGAACGCCTGGCTCTCGCTGTTATTGTCTTTTCCATCCATAAGCCCTCTGGGTGTCAACTTATTTCAGGACGACGAAAGTCCAGACACCCACATCCAATGAAAGTCCAGACACCCACATCCAATGAAATTTCCTACAGAGATTGCGGTAGTTTTGCCCTACTAACCTCCAGCTGCTCCAGCCACACTGAACCCATGCCGGAGCCCAGATATCGCCAAGTCTCAACTGAAGATACGCCCTACTACCATTGCGTATCGCGCTGCGTACGTCGTGCTTTCCTGTGCGGCAGAGACTCGACCACGGGTTTTGACTTCGAACA
>JBBKVS010000016.1:0-5139 GCA_037968555.1 Lysobacterales bacterium
AATGCCATTACCGAGTTTTTCCTGAAGCTGGCCGAATGCGGGGTTATGGATTTCGGTTCAGACCCGAATCTGGTTCGATCCATCGTGATTGCAACCTGGATCATTTCGGACAACTGGCCCAATTTTGTCGAGTTCCAGGGCGAGGAACTGGATGCTGAAGCCATCTGCCAGGGTTACGACATGATTTTGCACGTGTTGGGGCCTTACATAAAAGTGGACTTCGGTGCTTTGACGGAGACTTCACACGCGACCATCAGAACCATGGTGGCGAGGAATTTTGACGAGCGTCTGGCGCGTTCGGGTTAAGAACCAACCCGCAGCACCAATAAGCCTTGAACCAACAACTGAAACCGGCCCTCACACAGAATTAAAACCCATCAATCGAAAACCTTGCTCATGGCTCAAGGCCGAATTCGTTCTTGAATACCTTTCCATTTTTCATCACAAATTTAACCCTTTCGAGCTCGCCAATGTCTTCGAGCGCACTCTTGTGGGTGGCAATCAGATCCATTTCCATTCCCGGTTTTAAACTGCCGATCAGATGACTCATCCCGAGCACCTCTGCGGCCGTAGTCGTTGCAGTGGCAATGGCTGCGGAGTTACTTAAGCCAATTTTGGTCAGCTCGGTAAACTCGCCGGCGTTAGCGCCGTGCGGAATAACACCCGTGTCTGATCCAAACACCAGTGTCACGCCCTCGCGAAAAGCCCGAGCAGCGGACGGCGGTTTGCTTTTGATTTCCAACAGCCGCCGCTTGATCGGGCTGGGAATCCAATACATGGTGCCCGCATCCAGGTCTTCAGGTGTGTCTCCAACTACCTCGGCAAATGCAAAGAGATGCGGTACAAAAGCAGCGTTCCGATCACGTAATAACTTCCAGCTTTCCTCATCAGGCCAGGGAGCCGTGTCTACAATATCTGCTCCGGCGCGCAAGGCGGCATTGATACCCGCTGCGGTGTGACCATCTGCTATCACCAGCCGGTTCATGGAATGCGCAGTTGTAACTATGGACTCGAACTCCTCAGCAGTAAAAGTTTGCTGCACGATGAACTCGTCATTGAGGCTGCCGCTGTTGTAAACATTGATAATGTCTGCTCCACGGGCAATCTGCTCCAGCACCACTCGCCGGCAATGCTCCGCGCCATCACAAACACCCTGTGGCGCAATTACTTTTTCAACGGATTCGAGATACTGACCTGTTCGGGAAGCTCCGCTGGGAGAAACTGGACTGCCCGCAGCAATGATTCTCGGCCCCATGACAGTCCCTGCAGCGATGGCATCCCTGAGCGCATATATGGCGAGTTCATGATCTCTGCGACCGGTTCCCAGATCGACCACTGTAGTGAATCCGGCTGCCAGGTTCTTCCAACCCAATGACAATGCGGTAAAGGCCAGATCAGCTGACGTTTGCGTGACCGTACGCAGCGCGCCGCCTGGTTCTGCTGGTGAAGTCAGGTGCACGTGAAAATCAATCAGGCCCGGTAAGACGAAGGCAGATTTAAGATCGACTACGGTTGTGCTATCCACCGTCCAGCCTATTTTGGCCGGTGGGATGAAGCCGTCTTCTATGGCAAGCAACTTGCCATTCTCAGCCACCAGCGTTACCGAACTGCGCGTTGGTTGGGCCGGGTCTGCCAGCAATTCGCCTACATGTACCAGCAAGCGCTGGGTCTCTGCCTCCGCTGTATTGAACAGCAGCAGGCAGAGACATACAGCCATGAAACTGCGCAGGCCCACTGTACGACTAGAAATTACGTCTTACGCTGAGCCCCAGGGTTCTGGGACGATTGGTAAAAATGGACAAAGGTACTGCAAAGTTTTCCACGATAGTGAGCTCTGCCCGCTCGTCAAAAACATTGTCCAGGTAAACGGCAAGCAACCAATTATTGGCTTCCATACCCCACCTCAAGTCCAGAATACTGTAGGCATCCTGCTGATTATTGAAAAAGCCATTGTCGTTGAACTGGGTCTCGGACGAGCTGGTATAGGAATAATCACCGCGTAGAAAGTGTTTCCATGAAGCAAAATTAAAGTCGTACTGAAGCGACAAACTACCCGTAAATTCAGGTACATAGGGTATCCTGTCACCATCTTTGCCAATCGGAATTTCTATTTCCAGCAGAGGTTGATCTTCCGTCAGGCGTGCATCCTGGTAGCCGATGCCTGCACCCATTTGTAACTGCGGAGTCAGTTGGGCAAACAATTCAACTTCAAATCCATCCACCCGGGCGGTTCCGGCGTTGCCGATAAAATTGAAGCCTTGCACTGGCTCCTGCTGCTGGGTCTGAATATTGTCCCAGTCAATTCGATATAAAGACGCGTTGAGTATCACTCGGCCTTCATTCCAACTGGTCTTGGCTCCAATTTCGTAGTTTTCGAGTGTGTCCGGCTCAAACTCTTCGGGAATGATAATCAGGTTGCCGAAACCGGTGGAGTTGGTGCCGCCCTGGCGAAAGCCTTCTGAATACAAGCCATACAGGTGAATGTCATCGTTCACGGCATAGGACAAACTGGCTTTCATGGTTACGTCATTCCCGCCGGCTGAACGATCAGGATCGGGAGTTGGTGCTTCGCCCGGGTCAAAGCCACCAAAAGGCAGGGTTTCCAAAGATGTGGAATCCTGCTGGTAATCAAAATACCGCAGGCCCAACAAACCCTGTAATTTGGGTGTGAAGTCAAAAGTCGCTTCACCAAAGAAAGCATACTGGTCGATATCAAAGCTGGAAATACGCCCGAAAATATCAGCCTCAGTGCCGTTCGGTACGCCATTGAGATCCGTACTGATTACGTTACTTTCGAAATCCCGTTTGGAAGTCTGGTAGAAACCTCCGACAACATACTCGAAACGTCCACCCAAATTCGATGAGTATCTGAGCTCATTGGTCCAGATTTCACGCTCATCCGGCTGATCGGTCACTGCCAGGGCGAAGGGCAAAGGCACACCAAAAAATATCAGCAGCGGCGTTGAATCAAAGCGGAAAAATACATCCCGGTTAAGCAAGGCCGTACTGGCATGAATGCTGCCCGAGCCCAATTCATAATCCATGGAAAATTGCAGTATGTTCAGATCATCCCGGTATTCATCAACCGTGTATTCGTCCGTTTGCAGATCACCGATGGAAGGGAAATAGCGCTGTTTACCGCCCAGGTCGGTGTTTTGAACCAGGTAAGAAGCATCAAAAGTCAGTTGGTCATTTGGCGTCCAGCGTGCAGCTAGTCTGCCACCTGCAGTTTCTTCTTCATTGATATCTTTTTTGTTCAGACGGACATTATCAACAAAGCCGGCTTCATCCTCATACCAGCCCACTGCCCTGATCGCAAAAGTCTCAGACAATGGAATGTTGGTAAAGCCGTTGAACTTGTAACTCTCTCCACCGTGTTCTGTACTGGCACCTTCAATCGCCAGTGATCCATAGGTATCTGAGGCATCCGGTTTGTTGGTGATCATTCGGATCGTGCCACTCATGGAGCCTTCGCCATAAAGCGTGCCCTGCGGGCCGCGCAGCACTTCAATCCGCTCCATGTCATACAGGCGTACGTCTGCATTACGGCCGCCGCCATCGTCTTCCGGATTGAATCCGGTGATGACGGCATCATCATAATAAACACCCACTGTTGCGGGCCCTACTGAACGAATTCCACGAATGATGATGCGCTTTTCACCGGGTCCCTGATCTTCAGCACTCAGGCCCGGTACCAGCCGAGCCCAGTCAGCAAAATCTTCCACGCCCTTATCCAGCAATTCCCGCGCACCAATAGCACGGATACTCAAGGGGATGTCCTGTATGGATATGGCCCCTCGCTTGGTTGCCGTAACCACAATTTCTTCAAGCATTCCCGACGCCGGCTCGGCTTCATCGTTCTGTTGAGCCAGTAGTGGTTCAGAGATGCCGAATACAACTGCCAACATGCTTGAGCAAGCCACTTTCAGCCTACTCGAAACCCGCTGTCGCTTAATCATTTAAAAAACTCCTTGAAGGTTTACAGAAACTGGCACCTGGCCAGCGGTTCAATTCAAATCGAGATACACCTGGCCGTTTTTCATTACCCAACGGACATTTTCGAGTTCACGCACGTCAGCCAGCGGGCTGGCAGCAACTGCAATCATGTCAGCGAATTTTCCGGGTTCTATAGTTCCGATTTCGGCATCACGTCGCAGTACTTTGGCTGCAGAACTGGTTGCTGCCGTGATGGCTTGTTGGGCGGTAAGCCCCGCCTGAACCAGTTCGGTAAATTCACGGGCATTCTCACCGTGTGGAAACACCCCTGGATCAGAACCGAATGCGAATCGCACGCCCGCTTTGCTGGCGGCAATGGCTGAAGGTGTTTCCTGTTTCAGTTTGAAAAGAAATTCCAGGATGGGCTGCGGTAACCATCCCATCGAACCTGAACTCAAGGTTTCCGGTGTATCACCTACAGCTGCCCGGACGGCATACAGATGCGGCACAAAGTAGGCATCGCCCGCTTTCAGCAGTCGCCAGGTCTCATTATCGGGATAGGTGGCGGTATCAATGGCATCGAAACCGGCACGTAAGGCCGCATTAATACCAGTGGCATCACCCGGTGTATTTCCACCATCTGCTATCACTGAACGCCCCAGGGCATGAGCGGTATTGGCTATAGCGCGAAGCTCATCCTCAGTAAACGTAACCGGAATGGAAGGAATGGAAAGCAGGCTGCCGGTGTTATAGACATTGATGACATCAGCACCACGCTTGACCTGTTCCCGCACCACGCGGCTGCAGTCATCGGCGCCCACACACACATTCTGCGGCCCAAGCACTGCATCAACTTCCTGATTGAACCGGGACACCCTGGATTGCCCTGGGATCGACAGCGGACTGCCCACGGCAAAAATTCGCGGGCCAGGCAATACGCCGGCATCAACTGCCTTGCGTAAGGCGAACACTGCGTCCTCATGACTACGACGACCTGTACCCATATCCAGAATCGAGGTAAAGCCGGCTTGCAATAGTCGTTCAGCATGGACTGCACCCACCAGCGCCAGATCAGCCGGTCCGTCCGTCACATCTTCCAACTCTCCACCAGGATCGGGGGCTGATGTGAGATGCACGTGCAGGTCAATCAAGCCGGGAAGAACAAAGTAATTCTTCAGGTCAACCAGATTTGCGCCCGGTTCA
>JBBKVS010000017.1:0-3844 GCA_037968555.1 Lysobacterales bacterium
TGCGAGGTTTGCCTGAGATTGTCACGTGCTTCAATAGTTACCCGCATGGGTAGTGCGTTGTCCAAGAGCCTGGTGGTCAGAGGCAATACAGATGTTGTCCGATGCTCACTTTCATTCAGAGAGTCTGTTTGAATCACCAGGCAGGGTCGCACCTTGCCAGGTTCGCCACCTTTTGCCGGGTTGAAATTGGCCAGATAAATCGACCCGCGTTTAAGCTTCATCAAGGCCGTCTGCAATGGTGACATCGAAATCTTCGATGGCCTCCAGCGTTTGTTCACGTAATCGCCGCGACAGATCTTGGAGCTTGGCACGCATGGCATCACGATCGAGTTTCGCTCGGTATTCACCGACCGCCTCGCGGATAACGGCGCTCTTGGTGGTGCTCAAGCGAACTGCCAATGCGGTCAGTTCGGCATCGAATTGCGGGTCGGCTTTGACGGTAATGGTTTTCATTACTTGAAATGGTAATACCGAATCAAGTAATTTTCAACTGGAAGTGCGAGAACGATCCGTTTGAAGTGAGCGCCTATTAACCCCTCGCTCGTCATTCTGGACGTAATGTGTACTTCTTAAGAACGTCATTCTGGACGCGACATGGTCGCGATCCGGAATCCAGGGCTACTAGACGTTGGCGTTGGGTGATCTGAGGGGGTTGTGGATCCCGGATAACGGCTGCGCCGTTTCCGGGATGACGGCGTTAAATTAAGGAGCCGTTTCCGGGATGACGGCGTTAAATAAAGGGGTGGATTCCAGGATGACGGCTGTTGTCAGTTTTTAGAACCGATACCCATAGGCCTCAAAAAACCGTTGCTGGATCTCGTCCATGTTGGGTTTGTGGTTTTGCGGGCCCTGGTGAGCGATCTTGATGGCGCCCATCACGGAGCCTATGCGGCAGGTGGTGACGAGGTCGAGGTCGTTGAGCAGGCCGTGGATGAGGCCCGCGCGGTAGGCATCGCCACAGCCGGTGGGGTCCTCGATCGAATCGGCTTTGGCGGGGCTTACCAGTATGCTCTCATCGCGACTGATGATCTCGGAGCCTTCACCACCCCGGGTGACGATCAGCGCTTCAACGTGTTCGGCAATCTGCTCGCCAGTCCAGCCAGTGCGTTCCTGCAGCAACTGGTATTCGTAGTCGTTCACCACCACCCAGCGGGCTTCTTCGATAAACGTACGCAGGTTGTCGCCATTGAACAGGGGCATGCCCTGGCCGGGATCAAAGATGTGCGGGATTCCTTCTTCCACGAAATCGTGGCTGTGCTGGATCATGGCGTCGCGGCCGTCCGGTCCGACGATGCCAATTTTGATGCCTTCGGTGTCGGCGACTTTGTTCAGGTAACTCTGTGACATGGCACCGGGGTGAAAGGCGGTGATCTGGTTGTCTTCGATATCGGTGGTGATAAAGGCCTGCGGCGTGAATTCACCGGGCAGGTGGCGCACATAGCGGGTGGATATGCCGAGCTGGTCAAAGTGTTCCCGGTACGGGCCGAAGTCATCGCCCACGGTGCCCATGGGGTAGGGTTCGCCACCCAGCAGTTTCAGGTTGTAGGCAATGTTACCGGCGCAACCGCCAAATTCACGGCGCATTTTTGGAACCAGGAAGGACACATTGAGCATGTGGACCTTGTCCGGAAGGATGTGGTCTTTGAAAGGTTCGGGGAACACCATAATGGTGTCGTAAGCCAGGGAACCGCAGATCAAAGCCGACATGATTTTTCCTGTTCAGTGATATACAAAACCCGCGCATTCTAACGGAATTCAGCAAACACAGGAGTCCGGAGCCACTAATATTCGGAATAAACCTGCATTTGTTGATATATCAGTCCTGTGGACAACTTGCTCTTTGCCACTAAAAAAATTCAGCCTGTGTCGCTGAATACCGCATAAATACACGTTTTTACGGGATTTTTCTATTGCGGTTCTGAGCTGTCACTGATACATTAGCCGCCCCTGCATCCCCAAAACCTGTGGATAAACTGAAATGGTCATGAAAAGTCTCCGCGGCCTGTTTTCAAACGATCTTTCGATCGATTTGGGCACGGCCAATACCCTGATTTATGTGCGCGGACAGGGAATCGTACTGAATGAACCTTCGGTCGTGGCTGTGCGCATGGACCGGGGCCCGGGCGGACCGCAACACGTGGCAGCAGTGGGTACCGAGGCCAAGCGCATGCTGGGCCGTACGCCGGGCAATATTCGAACAGTTCGTCCATTGAAAGATGGCGTAATCGCCGACTTCAATATGACCGAAGCCATGTTGCAGCATTTTATTCGCAAGGTGCACACCTCCAAGTTCCTGCGCCCCAGCCCCAGGGTGCTGGTCTGTGTGCCCTGTAGTTCCACCCAGGTGGAACGCAAAGCCATTAAAGAATCTGCTGAAGGCGCCGGTGCCCGCGAAGTGTTCCTGGTGGAAGAGCCCATGGCTGCAGCCATAGGTGCAGGGATTCCGGTGCATGAAGCGCGTGGTGCCATGGTGCTGGATATCGGTGGTGGTACTTCCGAAGTCGCGGTGATTTCCCTCAATGGCCTGGTGTACGCCAACTCGGTGCGTGTAGGCGGTGATCAGTTCGACGAAGCCATCGTCAACTATGTGCGACGTAATTACGGCACGCTGATTGGCGAAACCACGGCTGAGCGCATCAAGATCGAAATTGGCTGTGCCTGGCCGGATGAAGTGCCCCAAACCATGGAAGTGTCGGGCCGCAATCTCGCTGAAGGTGTGCCCCGCAATGTCACCATTGGCAGCAATGAAGTATTGGAAGCGCTGAACGAAAGCCTGTCCAGCATTCTGGATGCGGTGCGCACTGCACTGGAACAAACACCACCCGAGCTTTGCTCTGATGTGTCCGAAACCGGCATTGTATTAACCGGTGGTGGTGCCTTGCTGCGCGGCATAGATCGCCTGATTGCTGAAGAAACCGGCCTGCCGGTATTCGCGGCTGATGATCCCTTGACCTGTGTGGCCAGAGGTGGTGGCCGGGCACTGGAATTGATGGATCAGAACAACGGTGATTTCTTCACCACCAGCTGAGTGGCTTCCCTTGCTGTACTTAAGCCCTGAGATTTCTGTCCAACCCGGTTCACCCGGGTGCGGATCTTATTACCGGGCCGAATCTGTTCTTAGCTCGATACTCCGGAGCTGAATCTTGGTTCGGGGCGACACCTTGGTTGGTGCGAAATTTTCGAGCCAGGCGGCCCTCACAGCCAGGCTGATGATGTATGTATTGCTGGCCATTGTGCTGATGGCCATGGACCATCGCGGTAAATATGTACCTCGCCTGCGTGCCCAGGCTGATTACCTCGTCGAGCCGATTTACCACGTAGTGGAATGGCCAGTGCGGGCCTTGCGCGGCACCTGGACATTTTTTCAAAACAGCCAAGCGCTCATTCGTAAAAACAAAGATTTGTCCAAACAGCTATTGACACAACAATCGAAATTGCAGCGATCTGCGGCATTGGAGGAAGAGAACCGCCGTTTGCGCGCCCTGCTGGACGGCTCCAGCCAACTGGATATTGAGTTCCAGTTTGCCGACCTGGTTGATGTCGATCTGGATCCTTTTTCACATCGCGTGATGATTGATCGCGGCCGGGACAGAGGCGTTGAAGTGGGCCAGGCGGTGATTGATGGCGCCGGAATCATGGGCCAGGTTGAGGAAGTGAATTTGCACTTTTCCCGGGTGCGCCTGATTACCGATCCGAATCACGCCCTGCCGGTGCAAATCAGCCGCACGGGGCTGCGCACGGTGGCCTTTGGCATGGGCAATACCGCCCGGCTCAGCTTGCCCAGCTTGCCGCGTGAAGCCGATGTGCGTGAAGGGGATTTGTTGGTGACCTCGGGGCTGGGCAA
>JBBKVS010000018.1:0-7580 GCA_037968555.1 Lysobacterales bacterium
GCCTTGCAACTGGCCAACCGGGAGGCCTGGGCAGAAGTGCTGATCATGGCCCGCGGTGGCGGCTCGCTGGAAGATCTGCAAGCCTTCAATGACGAGACGGTAGCCCGGGCGGTAGCAGCTTCCGCTCTGCCGGTGATCTCTGCCGTGGGGCATGAAACCGATTTCAGCATCTGTGATTTCGTCGCCGATGTGCGTGCACCCACGCCTTCGGCCGCTGCAGAAATGGCCACACCGGACGGCGAACAATTGCAGTTGGGCCTGGCTCGTACTGCCCGTTTGCTGAACAGTCGCATTCAATTCCGGCTGCAGCAAAAAGCGCAACAGTTGGATCACCTGGCTCATCGCCTGGCCCAGCAGAATCCACAACTGAAACTGCACCAGAAAGGCAAAGAACTGGACGGCATGCATGCTCAGTTGCTGCGGGCCATGACGCGATCTCTGCAGGAGCGCAAAGGCCGTCTGGAAGGCTTGCAGCTACGCCTCCAGGCGCGTCATCCATCACGCCTGCTGGAGGGACAGAAACAGTCTCTGCAAATCGTTCAGCAGCGTTTGCACAGAACCATGCAACTGCAGGTGCGGCAACAACGGGGCAGCTTGCGTGACCTGGCCCGCACCCTGCATGCCGTCAGTCCTTTGGCAACGCTGGATCGCGGCTATGCTGTACTGGGAAATGAAACCACCGGCCAACTCATCAGCCAGGCCCAAGGCGTGGAAGTGGGGCAAAGCATCCAGGCCCAACTGGCTGATGGCCGTCTGCATTGCACCGTTGATCAAATCAGCCATGAAACACTGCTGCCCACTGTGAATACTGAACCACATGCGGAAAACTGACCGATTGCCGCGATGCACAATCGAATTTAACCCGATAGCCGGGTTTACTGCGTTGTACTCATATGCACAGCAGAATTGCCATGGTCAGGCCGCGTTGTTTACCCGGGCATTCGCCTGCCCGGCAGATACTGATGTCGTCTGAAGACGCAGCATGCGACGAGCAGTTGATGCTGGCCTATGCGGCGGGTGATGCGCAGGCTTTTGACCGCCTGTATGAACATTACCGCACAGCTTTGTATGGCTTTATCCTGCGCCAGGTCAAGGATCCGGTTGCCAGCAACGACATTTACCAGCAATGCTGGGAAAAGCTGATCAAGGGACGACACTCCTACCGCAGCAAATCACCCTTCCCTGCCTGGTTGTTTCGCATTGCACGGAATACCGTGGTTGATCATTTTCGTCGCGAATCCAAAACACCGGGCGGCGAATTACCCGAACTGGTCAGTGACACCGCTGGGCCGGAGCAGCAGTCCCTGGAAACCGAAGTCGAAGAGAGTCTCTCAGCTGCCATCGCCAAGCTGCCCACCGAACAGCGCGAAGTGGTGCTGTTAAGACTGGAAGCTGGCCTGGATTTGGCTGCCATTGCCAACATTACCGGTGTTAATACAGAAACCTGCAAAAGCCGCCTGCGCTATGCCCTGGCGAAGTTGCAGCAGCAAATGCAGGACACAGACGCTACTTCAGGAGGTCAGCATGCGGCCCAATAAACCAACCGCTGATGAACGGGAACTCCTGCAGCAACTGGACCAGCTGCAAGCCAGGGCGCAAATGCCGGAAATCGAACCGCCTGCATTGATTGATCAGGCCGTCCGCAATATGGCCAGGCGTGAATTGCATGGCCACAGTCCTCCTCTTGCCGGTAAGTTGCGCTGGATAGCGGGCTTGTCTACTGCATCCATAGCGCTGATCGCGCTGGGTATTTCCCTGGTGCAAAGCCCATACGAACCTGGTCCAGCTGATGAGAGCTTCAAAAGTAAAAAAACAGAAATCAGCAGTATGCGCGAAGAGTCACGCAGTGCAACACCTGCAGCACCACCAGCCCCTGTGAGCGGGGCTCGTCTGAAACAGGACCAGCAGTTGCCCAAAGAGAGTCTGGAAAAACAATCCGTATTGGCTGACTCTCCTTACAACCAGGCAGAACTTGCTGAAGAGATGGAGAGCGCCGATATAGATTCCGCGCAAGCCGGAGAAGACCCCGCACTGGCCTGGCTGGACCTGATCCAGCAACTGCATGAGCAGGGCTTGCGTGCCGAAGCCTTGGAACAACTGCAAGCCTGGCAGCAGCAGTATCCTGATCAGCCACTACCCAATTGGGCTGCGGAACTGCTGGCGCCAAAGCATTGAATCAAAGTCTGGTCGAATCGTGTTAAGCCTGGCAGAACCTGCAAGCGCCACGTATATCATCAAGCAAAGTCGTTTTGTGGTGCATTGCGGACCTGTAGCAAGCCAGGAGGCTACCCTTGCCTTCTACCAATCGGTGGCGGATCCGACTGCCAACCATAATTGCTGGGCCTGGAAACTGCAGGATAGCTACCGCTTCAATGATGATGGTGAACCGGGTGGTACCGCCGGTAAACCCATTTTGACGGCCATAGAAGGCAAAGGCCTGAGCCAGGTAATGGTCATAGTCACTCGCTATTTCGGCGGCATCAAACTGGGTACAGGAGGATTGGTGAGAGCCTATTCCGGTTGCACTGCTCGCTGCCTGGACCAGGCAAAAATGATTGAATTGCATTCCATGTGCCAGTGCCGCATCGCAGCGGCCTTTGAATACACGGGTGAGTTACATGCCGCGGTTGCTGCCTGCGAAGCTGAAAAACTGCAGGAGTCTTTTGCAGCCAATGGCCTGGAAATGCTGGTGGAAGTCCGACTGGATCGTTTGCGGCAACTGCAAAGTCTGTTGCGCGACAACACACGCGGTTCCGCCACTATTCAGCAGCTGTAAAATTCTTCAGTCGTCCGGGCTGATTACCTGACCCATGGCGATGCTGACACCTGGCAGGCTCTGCGCATAAGCGGCACCCATTAATGTCGAAGGCGTGTAATAGCCACCTTCCACATCGTTTTGCAGCAAATAATCGGCAATTCCCAGACTGGCTGTTACCGTCAGGTCATAACCGTTGGGCGTCGTCATGGTCGCGCTGACTATGCGGCCATCGGCGCTTTTCACCTGGCCCCACAATTGCGCATCGCTATTCTCGCGGCGTGATTCGTCCGGCCCTTTAACCGAGCGGGCGATTCGTTGCTTCATGAAATTCTGCACTACGGTGGTCTTCAGCAGTGGCTGTATCCAACGCATTTTTTGCACCCGGCGAATGGTTGCCGGAGAGACCGCCATATAGACTTCAATGTCGGGTACACCGGTACTGATATAAGCGGTAAATACATCGCCCCAGGGTATGGTCATGGCCATGCGTTCGCCATGTGCAAACGGTATGGTGCGTGATTTCCATGCCAATGGAACCGGAGTCAGTTTGCCATCCTTGCGTATCATCCCGCCGCGTGCCAGCCCTTCAGTGCTGGTCTTGGCCGTGCCGGGGCTGGGACCGCCACCCGCTTCGAAAGCCAGACTGAGTTCGATTGCAGCGGGCAATGCCTGCACCAGACTGGTTGCCAGGCAATCGGAGGGGACTACGTCAAATCCGACACCCGGAATCAAGACTACGTCAGCGCGACGTGCGACTTCAGCCTGGCGATGCGCGTTGGCAAATACTGAAATTTCGCCAGTGATATCCAGGTAGTGCACCCCGACACCCAGGCAAGCCGAGATAAGCGGTTGGCTGGTGGCGGAAAACGGACCTGCACAATGCAATACCAGGTGACAATCAGCCAGATTCTCCACCACATCGCTACTCTTATCCAGCGGGAAAACCCGGCCTTCCAGGCCGGTTTCTGCCGCCAGCTGCGCTATTGCGGCGGCATTCCTGCCCGCCAGTATGGGGCGCATACCGCGCCTTACAGCCTCTAAGGCAGTGAGTCGGCCGGTGTAGCCATTGGCCCCATAAATCATCCACTGTTTGCTACTCATAATCAGCCTATCCTGGATTTACGCGACATTTCACTGATGCGTCGGAAATAGCGTTTTGGCCAATATCGTTTCATCCGCAAGGCCCAGTGGGTTTTGGGATGAGTCAGTACCATGAATTGCTGTTTCTGCATGGCGGTAAAAACAATTTCCGCAACATCATCGGCGCTCAGTGGAGAATGCTTCATCCAGCGCTCTACGGTTTTCCGCGAACCTTCGTCGTTGCAGCGGAAACTGTCCAGTAAATTGGTAGCCACGAAAGAAGGGCAAACCACGGAAACACCTACGCCACTGCCATCCAGTTCGGTGAGCAGATGTTCCGATAACGCAATCACGCCAGCTTTGGCGGTGCCATAGGCCGATAAACCCGGCATGGCACTGAAACCGGCGAAAGAGGCAATATTGATAACGTGGGCTGGCCTGCCTGCAGTGCCTTCCTGACGCAATTCGGGCAAAAAGCGATGACAGCCACGCACCACTCCCATCAGGTCTATATCAATGATCCATTGCCAGTTGGCCATTGAGGTTTCTTCACAAAAACCGGAAGCAGCAACGCCTGCATTGTTGACCAGCACATTGACCCGGCCCCACTGCCCTTGCAGCCATTCGGCCAGCTTTTGCCAGTCTTCATCTTGGGTCACATCCAGCGATGCATATAGGCTGTGGGCACCGGATTGGGTGAGTTCTTCGCTGACCTGCTTGGCACGTCCGGCATCAATATCGGTAACCACCACCCGATAGCCCGCGCGGGCAAATCGCCTGGCCATGGCTGCACCCAGGCCACTGCCAGCTCCGGTCAGTAATGCTACCGGCGCAAATGCTGCGGATTCACCCGGGGGCATCAAAACAGACTACCCTGCTGCGTGCTGGGCGTTCCGCCATCTTTGTCCTTGGCTTTCTTGCTGCTTGCAGGCTTGGCTTCTGTTGGCTTTTTTTCGGCTGGCTCTGTGTCTGTTGACTTGACCTCAACTGGCTTGGACTCAGCTGGCTTGGTCGCAACGGGTGGCGCTTCTGCTGGCCTGGTTTCGGATGGCGTGGTTTCAACTGGTTTGGCCACCGCTGGTTTGGTTTCGGTTGGCTTGGTTTCAGTTGGCAAGGCTTTGGATATTGGCTTTACAGCCTTGGCGGGCTTGGCTTTCGGGGCCTTGCTGGTTTTGGCATCTGCTTTGCCACTTTGCCCGGACAGCTTCTGCGCCGTCCATTCTGTTGCTGTTTTTGCTTGGGGCTTGCTGACTTCAGCATCTGCGGTTCTCAACAACTGCAGCAGATTACCAACGGTACAATGCGCCTCAAGAGGATGGCGCAATGATTTTCGATAGTTGATTTGGTAGTGATTACAGCGGCCGTGCTTGCTGACTTGAACCAGCCCCGAATCCTGCAGTTCGCGCAAAATATTCTGTACCGCACGTTCGGTGATTCCGACTTCTGCAGCGACATCGCGCAAACGGGCCTGGTTGTTATTGGCCAGGCAAACCAATACATGGCCGTGATTGCTGAATAAGGTCCATTCGCCCATGATAGCCTCTCTTTTGGCTTTGGCCAGACTCCGGAGTAGCCGAAGCCAATGCATAGCATGAATTATATTTCGTGTTTATAATTTCTTCAATACAAAATTTTCTGCATTAAACTGAGTTTCCATAGATTCCACCAGAGCCCAGAAATGATTCGACAACAATCTGAAAAAGCCGTCCAGGCCTTGCGCGACTTCCTGCATCTGGAGTCAGCCGCCGGCATGCTGCTGGTGGGCACAACCTTGCTGGCCCTGATCGCTGCCAATATCCCGTCGCTGAACCAGTTGTATCTGGCATTCAAGGACACCCACCTGACCATCACCTTGGGCGGTATGGGCGTAGACAAGCCGCTGCTGTTGTGGATCAACGATGCCCTGATGGTGTTTTTCTTTATGTTGGTGGGGCTGGAGCTGAAACGTGAAGTGGTGGAAGGACAACTGTCGCGATCCGACCAGGTGGTATTGCCCATATTGGCGGCAATCGGTGGACTGGCCGTACCGGCACTGATCTACCTGGCACTGAACCAGCAATCTGAATCCTTCCGTAACGGCTGGGCCATCCCTACCGCAACTGATATTGCCTTTGCTCTGGCGGTATTAGGGCTGATGGGATCACGCGTACCGGTGGCGCTGAAAATTTTTCTCACCACCATTGCCATCGTCGATGACCTGGCTGCCATCATCATCATCGCGCTGTTCTATACCGCCGACCTGGCACCCATGGCGCTGCTGCTGGCAGGTATGGGCGTAGTGGTGTTGTTTATCCTCAATCGCATGAAGGTCATGAGCCTGGTGCCGTATTTGCTGGTGGGTTTGTTTATCTGGTTCTGCGTATTGAAATCCGGCGTGCATGCCACACTTGCCGGGGTAGTGGTTGCAGCCTTCATTCCGCTGCGCAGTGATGACGATCACTCACCTGCACGACAACTGGAACATGGCTTGCACCCTTGGGTTGCTTTCGCTGTTCTACCCATATTTGCTTTCGCCAATGCCGGTGTCTCTTTCCTGGGCTTGCAGAAAGAAGATATCACTGGTCCCGTACCTTTGGGCATCATTGCCGGCCTGTTTTTAGGCAAGCAAGTGGGCGTGATGGGTATGATCGCTTTCGCTCGCATCACCGGTCTGGCGCAATTGCCTGAGGGCACTACCTGGGGCCAGGTTTACGGTGTGGCTGTGCTCTGCGGCGTGGGTTTTACCATGAGCCTGTTTATCGGCAGCCTGGCTTTTGAACACGGCAATTTCAACTTACTTTCTGCAGTGAAAGTGGGTGTATTGATTGCTTCGGTTATGTCAGCGGCCTGGGGGGTATTGGTTTTGCATCTCACCTTGCCCAGGCAAGCGGTACCAAAGGATTGAGAAAAGTCAGCCTTAAAATTTCACGGCCAATTCGGTGCCCTGCAAAATAGCCCGCTTGGCATCCAGTTCAGTGGCCAGATCAGCACCACCGATCAGGTGCACGTCCGCTCCGGTATCCAGCAAAGGCTGCTGTAATTCACGCCGGGATTCCTGTCCAGCGCAGATCACGACCTGGTCCACTTTCAGTACGCTGGCCACACCGTCAACTTCAATATGCAAACCGGCATCATCAATGCGTACATAGCTCACACCGGGCATCATATGCACGCCGCGGTGCTTCAGCTCCAGCCGGTGTGCCCAGCCCGTGGTTTTACCCAGGCCTTTACCCAGTTTGCTGGATTTGCGCTGCATCAGGAATATTTCCCGGGGAGAAGGGCTGACCTGGGCTTTGATACCCGCCACACCCCCCCGCGCCTGCAAGCTCATATCGATACCCCAGTTGCGAGTGAATTGCTCCGGGGTGGGAAAATCCAGTGGGTCCTTGGCGTCCTGTGACAAAAACTCAGCTACATCAAAACCGATTCCTCCAGCACCTATGATGGCCACACGCTTACCCACTTGTGCGTTACCGTTCAACACCTCCAGGTAACTCACCGCCTTGGGATGATCAATGCCTTCAATGGCCGGTGAGCGCGGCAGCACCCCGGTTGCCAAAACCACGTGGTCAAAGCCGGACAAGGTGTCCTCGCCCACCATCTTGCCCAGCTGCACATCAACCCCGGTCAGCTCCAGCTGGCGGGCAAAATAGCTCAGGGTTTCATGGAACTCTTCCTTGCCGGGTATGCGCTTGGCCAGGTTGAACTGACCACCGATCTGGTCGGCGGCATCAAACAGGCTGACCTTGTGTCCACACCTGGC
>JBBKVS010000019.1:0-3428 GCA_037968555.1 Lysobacterales bacterium
AATGAACCCGTGGCCGGCAATGCACTCATATCGCCAACATTTTCGAAAGCTGGAATATTTTTGGCAAACAGAATGCGGTGAGCCATGAAATCCGCTGACTGTCCGTGATCAATGCTGGCTGTATCGAGACCAACAGCAGCGGGCTTACGTTGTTCGGCCAGGAATTTTGCAGCCTCGGCCGATAAACCCGGGAAGTGCAATTTGGGCACTGCTATGGCGCCACGTTCCGCCGTTCCCAGATAACTGGCAGCATCTGGCCAGCGTGTGGCAAAGCCAGTACGGAACAACACGATAGCGCCATCAGGCAATAGACCGTTTGTACTTTCCCAAGCCTTGATATCGCCAACACTGATTAAATAGTCCGCATCGGCTGCGGCCTGCTGAGTCACATCGATCACCACCGCCGGTGCCAGCAACCGCTCCAGGGGCAACTGATCAGAAGTCTGGCCGCCCTCATGAAAGTGAATGGGGGCATCCAGATGAGTGCCACCATGCTCAGCAGTCGAAATACTGTAGGCAGTGTAATACCAGCCACCGTCAGTATGACCCTCGAAATCAGTGGTCTTGCTGAAACCGGCAGCGGTTGGCCAGTACAAGGTGTTCTCATCATAGGCGTGGGACAAATCTACCCAGCTGCCTTTAGAAAAATCCCAGCTGTCAGCCTGGGCCACATTCAGGCACATCAGTACAGCAATCAGGAACTGGCATAAGGATAGTTTCGGTAAGTAAAGTTTCATGCGGTTTTTGCTCCTTTTATTTGCTGCCAGTCATTGATGATACGCAGGAGTTCATCCAGCCCATCGGTCAATGCCGCCGGGCCAGGTTGCAGAATAATCGACGACTTGATTTCAAACAGCTGGCCGTTCTGCACAGCGGGAATGGCTGCCCAACCCGGACGGGCTGCTACTTTCTCCGGACGGAATTTTTTACCACACCAGGAACCCAGGATGATATCCGGTGCGCGGCGTATGACTTCAGTATTATCCGCCAGGATACGGTTTTTACCCAATGACTCAAGCGCGTTCTCAGGAAAGGTTTCTATCCCGCCCGCCAGCGTAATCAATTCCGATACCCAGCGTATACCGGTGATGATGGGCTCATCCCATTCTTCAAAATACACTCGGGGGCGATCGTCCGGCAGCGGCAATGCAGCCAAAATGCGTTCACGTTTTTGTTCCCAGGCAGCAACCCAGTCCAGGGCTTTCTGCCCGGCACCCACCAGCGCGCCCAGTTGCACAATCATATTGAGAATTTCTTCCACCGAGCGATGGTTGAATACGTGCACTTCAATACCGGCGCGTATCAACTCCGCAGCTATATCGGCCTGCAAATCAGAAAAACCCAGTACCAAGTCAGGCTGCAAAGCTAGGATCTTGTCGATTTTGGCGGATGTGAAGGCCGAAACTTTGGGCTTCTCTTTGCGTGCTTCAGGTGGCCTTACCGTAAAACCTGAAATGCCTACAATGCGATCCTGCTCGCCGAGAAGGTACAGCGTCTCGGTAGTCTCCTCGGTGAGGCAGATAATGCGTTGTGGGTAGCGATCTGTGGCCACGTTTTACTTGCCTCGTACCCAGGCGCGCATGTCAGCATCCAGCACCGTCAGAGGTACAGCACCCTGCCCCAACAGGCGGTCATGGAAAGCGCGAATATCAAAGCGTTCACCCATTTTTGCTTCTGCATAGGCGCGTAATTCCTTGATCTTCAGCTCGCCCAGCTTGTAGGCCAATGCCTGGCCCGGCCAGACAATGTAGCGGTCAATTTCGACAATGATGTCGTGCTCCTGCTTGCCGGCATTTTCCATGAAATACTGGATGGCCTGGTCGCGCGACCAGCCCAGCGAATGCATGCCGGTATCCACCACCAGGCGCACGGCGCGCCACATCTCGTAGGTCAGCTGGCCGAATTTGGAATAAGGGTCTTGATAGAAACCCATCTCTTCACCCAGGCTTTCAGAATACAAACCCCAGCCTTCGCTGAAAGCGGTATAGGACGAAACCTGGCGAAACCAGGGCACGTTTTCCATTTCCTGCTGCAGGGAAATCTGCAAGTGATGTCCGGGTACGGCTTCGTGCAAAGTCAGGGCCTCCATCTCCCAGCGCGGTCGGGTCTCCAGCGCATAGGTATTGGCAAAGAAATAACCCGGCCGTCCAGCCCGTATGGAGCCACGCTGGTAATAAGCTGTAGTCTGTGATTTCTCGGCATAGGAAGGCACCGGGATCACGCCGTAGGGATTGCGCGGCAGTCGCCCGAATACCTTGGTCAGTTCCGGGTCGGCGCGCTTGGCAATGTCGCGGTACTCACGCATCAGGCCTTCGGCGGTGGTGTGATAGAACTGCGGATCGGTGCGTAAGAACACCAGGAATTCTTCAAAACTGCCCTCAAAGCCGCTCTCGGCGATGACCCGGTCCATCTCGCTGCGTATGCGTTTTACTTCACGGAGGCCGATGTCATGGATTTCCTGCGGGCTCATCTGGGTGGTCGTGCGGGCCGCCACATTGTGCGCATACCAGGCCTGGCCATTGGGCAAGTCCTTGGCTGCTATGCTGTCCCGTGCTCCCGGTAGATATTCATTTTCGGTAAAAGCCAGCAGTCGCTCGTAAGCAGGTACCACACCGTCGCGATAGGCTGCATAGGCCTGATCCTGCAATCCGGCGGCCTGTAAAGCATCCATGCCAGCCGGAATTTCCACAAATGCGCCCAGCAAAGGGCTGGCAGATGGGTCATCGACCAGCTGATTGCGGATCTGCTGTGGCACATCACGCAGAGTGATTTTAGGTGGCGTGATGCCCTGTTCCAGCCCCTGGCGCATCAGCGCTATGGACTGATCAATCTGCTGCGGCAGTGATTTCAGCCTGCCCAGTTGGTTCTCCAGCGCAGAAATTGTGCCCGCAGGCATCATCGCCAGCATATCGGCGGCATCCTGTTGGGGTCCACCCATCTGGTTCATCTGCAGCAAGTCCGTAGGAAACTGTTGGGCCCGGACCCGCGTCCCCAGGGTGTCCAACAGTATCATCAGGTTGAACTGTTGCTTCGCATCCAGCTTTTGCGCATCCAGGCTTTGCAGCAAGGCCAGGCCATCGCGGTCACGTTCTTCACGGGCGGCAATGGCTGGGGCTGATAAATCAGTCCATTGGTCCTGCCCCCGTGGATCGCCCAATTGGGTAGCGAATTCGGGATACTGCAGCATGGTCTGGTCCAACAGCAGATCGGAGTATTGGTTCAACCGCTGGGCATCATCCAGGCCTTCTGCGTTGACTTGCAGGGCTTTGATCCTGGCGCTGACGTCATCCAGAGTATTGGCCCATGCCTCTGTGTAAAATAACAACACACAGAGAATAAATATTTTAATTTTCAACAGATTAAACATTCTATCTAGATTCCTTATCACTGGATTTCAATTTCTTTTCGAGCAAGGACTGCTTCTCGGC
>JBBKVS010000020.1:0-3778 GCA_037968555.1 Lysobacterales bacterium
TTGACAACTCATCCAGCGATGCCACGTAGGTCGCAATTTCGGCCGGGTTGGTGGTGAACGGGTTGGTACCCACGGTGCCGAGTTTGATCCGGCTGGTCGCCATGGCCGCTGCACTGGTCAGCACCCAGGTGTTGTGCATGAATGTGTCGTGCGGATACCAGGCAAATTCAAACCCCGCCTGCTCGGCCAGGACGGTCAGCTCTACGCGCTCTCGCACGGTGCCGAGATAGTCGATCATCCGAATGCCGAATTTCATGAGTACTGGCTACTCCTGTGAGACCGTGCCTAAGCCGATTTGAACCCGAAATGGAGCCTACGCGTTGCGGGGTAGACCTGTCCAGCTCATGAGGCACAATGGTCTGAAACAGAGCAGTCGAAAGATTCGCAGCTTGTGCACTGGCACTGGTGATCAGCATGACCAGTCCAGTCGCTGAGGCCAGTTCGGCCTCCCGCAAAAGAAAAGCCCCGTTACCGGGGCTTTTCAATTCTTAAAGTGGACGCAATTCAACCTGCGTCGTCAATCAAAACTACATTTCAAAAATGACTCTCATGTACCAGAACTGCCCGCCAATGGAGTGCAGGGTGCCGTCCAGGCTGTTCAGATCGCAAGAGAAGCAGATAGGTGGCCGCTCATCAAACACGTTGTTGACGCCGGCGGAGAAAGTCCAGTGTCCGTCGTTGAAAGCTGACGGTGACCAGCTGAGCTGCGCATCGGTGTAGAACACGCTGCCGAGCTTGTTGCCATCGGCGCCGTTGGAACACAGGTCAAATTCTTCGAAGTCCGCCACCAGGCCCTGGCAGTTTTCATCCAGTGCACTGAGGTAACGGAACGCCACCCGGGCATGCCAGTCGTTCATGAACCAGTCGGTGTTCACAGTGGACTTGGTTTCCACATAACCGCGGGTGGGCGAACCTACTTCAAAGCCTTTGCGATCAATGCGATTGAAACCACCCGAAGAATTTTCAATCAGTTCGTCATAATCCAGCAGGAAGGAGGTCATCCATTGAAAACGGAACTGGCCGGCGCCGGTTTCAGCGGTCATCAGGTCGAAGTTGAAATCCATGCCGGAAGTATCAATGCCACCGATATTTTGCAGCACACCGGTGATGCTGGTAATCGTGCCGCTGGGGTTGCGGTTGATGGCATCACAGAAAATGTCCTGCAGGGTACTGATACAACCATTCAAAACGTCCTGGCCATTGGGCGCCTGGACCGCTCCGGTAACCTCGATATTGTAGTAATTCACTTCGACCAGGAAACCTTCAATTCCGCTGATGTTGTCAACCGGCGTGTCCCAGGTAAATCCGGCCGTCCAGTTGTCAGAAGTTTCCGGTTGCAGATTGGGATTGCCGCCAGTGTCCACTGAAATTTGCGGATTGAGTTGCGAATAATTCGCGGGTACACCCAATGCAGCGCAATTGACTGCATCGGCCGGTGCCACATTAGAGCAACGGTCCGTGATGGCTGCGTCAAAACGACCGCCCAGGTTGAACAATTCACCGATGTTGGGTGCGCGGAAACCTTCTGAGTAGCTGGCTCGAACCATCAGGTTGGGAGTTGGGCCCCAGTTGATTCCAATCTTGGCTACGGTATCACTGCTGAAGCGGTCATAGTCGGAATAACGTATTGCGGCACTGACGTTGAGCAAATCCGCTCCGGGCTGATCAGCCAGCAGGGGTACAATGACTTCACCGTACAGTTCGTCCACATCGATCGAACCGCTGGTGGGATTGGTCGGCACGTCAGCAGTCTCGCCGGCAGTTACCACCGGATCCGGCGTGAAGGCGCCGTCTTCTTCTCGACGCTCAATGCCCACTGCGAAACCCACCGGACCGGCTGGCAGATTAAACAATTCACCCGCCAGGTTGGCACTGAAGTCAAACAGTTGCTGATCGCTGGTATCTACGCCGGTATAGGTGATGAAGTTCAGCATTTCCCGGGTTATTGAACCTGCGCCGACGATATTCAGCGGCACGCAGCCCGGTGTTGCGGCACAGACCTGGGGTGAGCCCAGGGCGATACTGATCATGCGCGCATTGAACTGGTTGAGCTTGGTCTGCGTGGCGTTGTTTTCCGACCAGATCGCGCTGACATCCCAGAACATGGTGCTGTCACCGGCTTCAAACTCTCCATCCAGGCCAGTCGACAGATAAAAGGTATCCACGTCCTGATTGAATATGCGCGGCCCGGCTTCCACCGGACGGCGTGCGACGAACTCCAGGTTGTTGGGACCGAGATCCTGGCCAAAGGGGTTGTAAATCTGGTCGGCAGCCCAGACCAGGTTCACCATGTAGGGGGTTGATCCGCTGTCCGGCCCGAAAAACAATGGTACCGGCGCTGCCCGGCCTTGCGACTTGCGATTATTGAAACTGGCCAGTATGCGGAACATGGTGTTGTCAGTAATGTCGTATTCGCCCTTGGCGAACAGGTTCAGTCGTTCGTTGGGTGTTACCAGGTGGTTGAAAGGCTGGTAGGCAAAACGATCGGCCAGGCCAAAGCCGCGGAAGCCATCATTGTTCGGGTCGTTGGGATTCCACGTCGGGTTGGTTACGCCAGGAATGGGCGTCACACTGACCCGGCCCAGCACCGGGTCGACGAAGATATAGCGCCCGGCTGGGGTGGCAGAGCTGATGCCATGGGGAAACCCGGGCAAGGCATAAACCGACTCTTTACGGGCCTGGGTGTTGACTTCTTTTACATCGGTGTAGCTGATGTCGAGCAAAGCACGGCCGCGTTCGCCACGGGCACCAAAGCGCACGTCAAACTCTGCTGTTTCGCCATCGCCTTCATCATACTGACCGTAATAGGCAGATGCCTTGAGTGAATCATAATCGTCCTGGGTGATGATGTTCACGACGCCACCAATGGCATCAGAACCATACACGGCTGAAGCCCCATCCTGCAGGATTTCGATTGATTTCACCGCGTTGGTCGGGATGGAGTTGAGGTCCACCGAGCCGGAAACACCGGAGCCGGAAGAACCCTTGATCCAGCGGCGCCCATCAACCAGAACCAGCACTCGTTTGGAAGACAGGTAACGCAGATCGACTTCCGCAGCACCTGCACCAATACCACCACCGTCCGGTGGGAAACCGAGGTTACCCGAGGAGTTATTGGTGCCATTGATGGCGGAACCTGAAATTGCCAGTCTCTGGATAAAATCTGCCAGGGAAGTGGCGCCGGTGGCGCGCATATCTTCCACACTCAAGGTCAATACGGGCAGTCTTTCGTCCAGCGGATCCTGGCGGATGCGTGAACCGGTGATAACCACTTCTTCCAGAGTGCTGTCTTTGGAGTCAGCTTCCTGGGCACTTACGGGATTGGAAAAGGCTAAAACAGATAAAGCTAAGACGGCCACCATAGAGCCTGGCGACCGGTTAAAACACATCAGACTTTTCATTTTTATGTCTCCTGTGCCTACTGTTTTTGAGGTTTATTAGGTCGTGCTCCCGAAGCATAATCCAAATCCAAAAAAACGCCAGAGCGCCATCACAGTTCCAGGGACAATCAGCCCCTGAAATTCGTCCAGCCGAATATTTCCGGGTATTTGTGTCAGAAATTGTGATTGACCTGATCGGAAGATATGCAGGCAAGCAGCTGATCAATCAGTGCCCTGGCATTCGCCTTTACTCATTGATTTCTAAAGGTTTCGTACACTAATCGGGCAGCCAATAGAAGAAGAATCACACCAAAGGCCCGATCAATCCAAACTCCCCGTTTTTGTAAAGCACTCAGCCAGCGCGGCTGCGTGACCATCAGCGCCACCAGCAGATACCA
>JBBKVS010000021.1:0-6002 GCA_037968555.1 Lysobacterales bacterium
GGATCAATCAATGACTCGCGGCGTACGATATTCACTGTTTTCAGGCCGCGCCTGGCAGCCAGTTGCACCAGGTAATTGCCCACCCCTGAGTTGGCGGCATTCTGGATCACCCAGTCACCAGGTTGCAGATCGACAAACTCGCTGAGCAACAGGGATGCCGTTGGTGGATTGATGGTGATCATGGACAGTTGCAGTGGGTCAGCATCGTTTGGCAAGGGCACCAGCTTGTTGGCCATGGCCACCATATGGGTGGACCAGGTTCCAATGCCCGTCGGCAGCAATACCGTTTGGCCAATTGCCGGACTACTCACGCCCGGACCATGTGCCGCCACTCGTCCCACACCTTCATTGCCGGCAAAGGCGGGCAGGGGCGGTAATATTCCATAAGCGCCGGTAATGGTCAGCACGTCCGAAGGGTTGATGGGGGCCGCCAACAGCTCCAGCAAGACCTCGCCTTCCTGCAGTTCGGGCTGATCCAAGGTTACTGCTTCAATCAGGTCTTGCGGCTCCGGGCCGCGTTGCTGGTATTGGGCTCTTAACATGTTCTTTCCTTAATATCTGGCGAAACAGCTGTGCTGCAAGTCCGGGGATTATCCTTGAAGTCGGTTCACTAAGCATGTTTTCCCCCAGACCGGGTGAGCCGGCCAGCCCGCCTACTCGTTGGTGAACCCAATCAATTCAGACCCTCGTGGCCAGTTCCGCTAGGATATCGGCTGACCCGGTGACCGGAACGACGGATGACTGACGACAACAAGTTTGAATCTTCAAGCTATCGCGGCTACGTGCTGGGAATGCTCACCCTGGTGTACGTGTTCAATTTCCTGGACCGGCAGTTACTGGTCATATTGCAGGAGCCCATCAAACTGGAGTTGGGCTTGAGTGATACGCAATTGGGCCTGCTGTCCGGACTGGCATTCGCCGTGGTTTATGTCACGGCAGCTTTGCCCCTGGCACAGCTGGCCGAGCGCTGGAGCCGGCGTTCCATGGTAGCGGTTTCACTGGCCACCTGGAGCGGTATGACGGCGCTGACCGGTTTCGTCACCAGCTTCACACAGTTGTTTATGGCCCGTGCCGCCGTGGGAATTGGTGAAGCCGGTGCCAGCCCCGCCTCACATTCACTGATATCAGATATCTTTCCACTGAATCGTCGCGCCACCGCCCTGGCCACTTATTCCACCGGTATCAATATCGGAATACTCATGGGTTTTTTGCTGGGTGGCTGGATCAACGAATTCTTTGGTTGGCGGACGGCCTTCATCGCGGTTGGCTTGCCGGGTATCGTGCTCGCCCTGGTGGTCCGCTTTACCATTGCCGAGCCCGCCAAAGGTCTGAGTCTGGGTATCCGGACTGAGTCACGTCCGCCCGGATTTTTCGTTACCGTCAAGTTGCTGTGGAGTAAGCGCTCATTCCGGCACCTGGCCCTGGCAACCGCGCTGCAGTCGCTGGTGGGCTACGGCATTATCAGCTGGCTGCCTTCTTATATGATCCGCTTGCATGGCATGGGCACGGGTGAGGTGGGTACCTGGCTGGCTCTGTCTGCCGGGCTTGCAGGTGCTTTGGGCACCTTCGGCGGTGGCTGGCTGTCCGATCGCTTAGCCGGGCGTGACCGCCGTTTCTACCAATGGGTACCGGCTATTGCTGCGATTCTGTTGGTACCGCTGATGTGCGTGGTGATGCTGGTGGGCGATTCCACCACGGCCATGCTGGTCTTCATCTTGCCCGCCCTGCTGCAAAATGTTTGCCTCGGGCCCTCGCTGGCCTCCACCCATGCCCTGGTTGATGTGCGTTCCAAGTCGGTGGGATCGGCCATCCTGTTTTTCGTGGTTAACCTGATTGGACTGGGGCTGGGACCACTGAGCATTGGAATGGTCAGCGATTATCTTGAACCTGCGTATGGTAATACCTCGTTGCGCTGGGCCTTGTTGTCGGTGGTCGTGCTGGTGGGAATCTGGAGCGCGACCCACTTCCTGCTCGCAGCCCGGACTTTCCGCCAGGACAGTGCGGCCGCTGTTGAGTAGCGGATTATTGATCAAGCCTGTTTTCTGTCCACAACGTCTGGCGATTGATTTTTGGTTGGCATACCGTCCAAGTATCCATGGAACAGGGTCGGTCCGCGCTCTGCTTAACAATTCGTTTCGGAATTGCTCACCTTTAATTCATGATCACAGGAGTATGTTCTGCGCAATTCAGCCATTTTCCGCATAACCCAATGTCAATTTCGCTTCCCTTAATCTCAGGCTGGCAGTCTGACAGACGCTTCTGGGCCCTGCATTTCTGGCTCCCCCTGCTTGTCGCCTGCCTGCTGCTGCTGACACTGGAGAATTCCAGTCTGGATCTGTGGCTGGCCGACCAGTGGTTTGCTCTGGAAGGCGGGCAATGGGCCTGGCGCGATCACTGGGTGAGTTACGATTTGATTCACCATCACGGCAAACAATTGATCATTGCTATTGGTTTAACAGCGCTCAGCCTGATTATTGCGAGCCTTTTCAAGGCACGTGTGCGTTGCTGGCGCATGCCCATGAGCTATCTGCTCACTACCATGGCCCTCGTCCCGGCGCTGATCGCTACCTTCAAGCGCATCAGCCCGGTGCACTGCCCCTGGGATATGCTTCGCTACGGCGGTGATCAGGCCTATCTGCGTACTTTTGATCATCAGTTCGTTCCAACGGAATTTGGACATTGCTTCCCCGCCGGCCACGCCTCTGGCGGCTTTATTTTGCTGGCCATGTACTTTGCCGCTTTACCGTTTGTAAAACGTCCGGTCGGGTTCCTGCTCCCGGGCGTGTTGATAGGCTGGACATTTGCCCTCGGCCAGCAATCCCGTGGAGCGCACTTCCTGTCGCATGATGTCTGGACTCTGACGATTTGCTGGTTCGGTGCCCTGGGGATGTTCCTGTTGTTTCGTCCAGGCCGCTGGCCCAGGCCGATTGCGACATTGGCTGTACCAACTCAGTCAGCCATCTTGTCGGTTGAATCTGATGATGGCAGCGAAGAGGCTTGGTCTGCGGGCAAGGGGACAGCATGCAAAACCGCATAAGCGTTAACCGCTTGGTGCTGTTGGCTGCAGTTTTTCTGACCGTTTTTGCCAACGTTGCCTTCTTCCGCAACCTGGCCAAAAGTTTTGTTGGTCATCCCAATGCCGGCCTGCACCTGGCCTCTCTGGCGGTAGTTCTGCTGTGCGTTATAACCCTGTTCCTGTTGCTGTTTTCATTCCGCCGCGTCATCAAGCCTACCCTGATCTTCCTGTTCCTGATTTCCTCAGCGGCAGCCTATTTCATGGACACCTACAACGTCGTGATAGACAGCGACATGCTGGTGAATGCGCTGACTACCAATGCGGCTGAATCGCGGGATTTGTTAACGCCGCGCTTTGTGATGTACCTGTTGTTGATGGGTCTGGTGCCGTCATACCTGATTTGGGACCTTGAGATCATGCGGGTCCCCTGGCGTCAGGCAGCACTGTCACGGTTCAAACTGGCATCCGCAGCACTGGTAACGTTTATTGCCGTAGTGCTGATCTTCAGTTCCTTCTATGCCAGCTTTGTGCGTGAGCACAAGATGCTGCGCTATTACGCCAATCCCGTGACTCCCCTGTATGCGGTTTACCGATACGGCAAGAAAGCCAGGGTCGGCGAAGCCGTTGAGGTAAAGTCGATTGGTATGGACGCCCGTATTCCGCTGACCGATGAGGACCGTGAACTGGTCATCATGGTGCTGGGCGAAACCGCCCGAGCCGATCGATTTTCACTCAACGGATACCCACTTCAAACCAATCCGCGTTTGGAGCAGGAGGACGTCATCAGCTTCAAACGCGTGCAGTCCTGCGGTACATCGACCGCAGTTTCGGTGCCCTGCATGTTCGATCGCGAAGATCGCGAGGATTTCAGTAATGAAAAAGCCGCTGCTACCCAGAATGTGCTGGATGTGCTTGGCCATGCCGGTGTGACCATGTTGTGGCGCGATAACAATTCAAATTCAAAGGGCGTGGCTGATCGTATTCCGTATGAGAGTTTTCTCACTTCCGAGACCAACCCCGTGTGTGATGAGGAATGTCGCGATGTGGGCATGCTGGCCGGGCTTCAGGACTACATTGACTCACAACCGGAAGGTGATCTGCTCATCGTGCTGCACCAGATGGGCAGTCACGGTCCGGCTTACTACAAGCGCTACCCTGAGGAATTTCGGGTTTTCACGCCTACCTGCGACAGCAATCAGCTGGATAGTTGTAGCCAGGAGGAAATCAACAACAGTTATGACAACAGCATCCGCTATACCGACCATTTTCTGGCCGAAACCATCGAACTGCTGCGCGCCAATGATGATCATTTCGAAACCGCTTTCCTGTATGCTGGAGACCACGGTGAGTCGCTGGGTGAAAACGGTGTTTACCTGCATGGCTTGCCCTACTGGATGGCGCCGGATAGTCAAACCGAAGTACCGATGATTCTGTGGTTTGGGAAAAACTACGATGCAGCGCCCCGCCTGGCCTTTCAAAAAATCAGGAACGCACCCTTGTCGCATGATTTCATATTTCATACCTTGCTGGGTTTGTTTGAAATCAGCACGGAAGAGTACAACAAGAATAAGGATGTGCTGTACCTGGCGCGCGAGCATTCCAATATTCCGGCGGAATACGCCGAACTGGACGATTGAAAGAAAGGGGACGGAGCACATTAATTTTTTTAATGTGCTCCGTCCCTGTGTAGCTCTGTTTGACTATCAGCTTCAGCCACCGGCCAACGTACCGCCCAATAGATAAACGGCGTGTCGATGACAGCAATAGCAAATTTGAACACATATTTAGCCAGCGCCAGTTGCATGGCAGTAACAAAATCCACCAGGCCCCACCACACCACCAGTCCGTAAATCAGGGTATCCACGACCTGTGAAATCAGCGTGGAGCCGGTGTTGCGCAACCATAAATGTTTGCCGTTGGTGGCATGGCGAATACGGTGGAATAGCCAGACGTCGAAAGACTGGCTGAGCAAATAAGCCAACAGTGATCCAAACACAAAGCGTGGCGTGTAATCGAACAGCGTCACGGTTGCGGCGTGTACCGACTGCGCAAAGGCCGAAGTTTCGGGCATGGTCGAAGGCAGGAACAGCATGCTGATCTGGGTCATCACCACCAGCGCCACACTGACATAAAAGCCCAGCATGACTGCACGTTGCGCCTCAGCCCGGCCGTACTTCTCGCTCAAAAGATCCGTGGCAAAAAAGATGCTGGAATACAGGATCACGCCCATGCTGGTTTGCAGACCACCAATCACGGTGAGTTTGGGTCCCATGATGTTGGCCAGCAGCAGGCTGAATATCACCACGCCATACAAACCCGTGCGACCGAATAAGCGATAGGCCAGCACGGCAAAGCCGAGATCGGCGAACACCGTCATTATCCACAGCAACAACTGGTGTTCGGCAAAAAATTCTGTCATGGCAGAAAATCCTGGCTGGTGGAGTGAACCCTCGAATCATAACCCGAAGGCTAAGCCGAGGCTCGTGCCACAAAATCCTGAGTTCATATCCTACATAGGTTGGGGTTGATTGCTGTATGAATCCCGTTACTGTCCGGGCCACAATTCTGCCTTGAATTCTTATGCCGTTCGTCTTTCGATGGGCACGAATATCAACATCAAATGATGTAGAATTTCGTGCATGGCCGTATGGGAGACAAAAGGGTGCGCACTACATTGAATATTGATGATGTTTTATTGGCAGAAGCACAGCGCCTGACCGGGGTCAGTGGAAAAGCAGAGCTGGTGCGAGCTGGTTTGCAAGCTCTGATTGAGCGCGAAAGTGCACGACGGTTGGCGCGTTTGGGTGGCAGTGATCCGCAACTGAAGCCCGTGGCCCGCCGCCGCTCTGGCAAAGGCTGATTGCAACATGGTGTTGGTTGATACCTCAGTCTGGATTGATCATTTCAGAATGGGTGATCCGCAGTTGGCCGGGCTGCTTGAGATCAATGAAGTAATGATGCATCCCTTCGTATTGGGAGAACTGGC
>JBBKVS010000022.1:0-2941 GCA_037968555.1 Lysobacterales bacterium
GGCCATCATCGCGCCCGTGCTGCGCGAAGACCTGGGCATATCCAATGCGGATTACGCCTTTATCCTGACCTGCTTTCTGTTCGCTTACACCCTCATGCAAGCCGGCTCCGGCTGGCTGATTGACCGTTTCGGTACGCGCACCGGTTTCGCCGTGATCATGGTCTGGTGGTCGGTGGCGGCCTGCTGCACGGACTGGGTGACGATGTCGCATCATTCGCCGTGTACCGGATACTGCTGGGAGCCGGTGAAGCAGGCAGTTGGGCAGCCTGCGTCAAGGCCGTAGCAGAATGGTTTCCGGCACGGCAGCGGGGCCTGGCCAATTCGATCTGGGGCTTTGGTGTCAGCGCCGGGCAAATCATCTCTGTGCCAATGGTAGCCTGGATCACCATTGCCTTTGATTGGCGTATGGCTTTCGTCATCACCGGCTTGTTCGGGTTTTTCTGGTTGGCTGCCTGGCTGCGGTTTTATCGAGTGCCGCAGCAAGCTGACCATACCCCGGATACCGACCTTGCATCACTGCCCGAAGCCGCGACTGATCCGGCGCGACGTTGGAGTTACCTGCAGCTGTTGCGAAACCGGAATGTGTGGATAGTGGTGCTGAGCCGGGTTCTGGTCGATCCCTGCATCTGGTTTTACAATTACTGGATTCCCACCTACCTGGCGCAAAGCGCCGGATTCACCATGGGCGACATTGGCAAATATGCCTGGATTCCGTTTGCCTTCCTGGGTGCAGGACTGCTGCTGGGCGGCTTTTTGTCCGATCTGCAATGCCGCAGAGGCAAAGAACTGTTTGCTGCCCGCTTCTCCATCATGTTGATTGGCATTCTGTGCACCGTGCCAGCGCTGTTACTGGCGTTCAGTATTCCTTTCGTTATCAAGTTCGCTTTAATGTGCCTGGCGATGACGGGCTTTGGGCTGTGGGCGCCCAACGTCATGACCTTGATTGGAGACTCCTTCCCCAAAAAGGTACTGGGTTCCGTGACCGGCCTGAGTGGCATGGGCGCAGGCCTGGGAGGCATGTTGTTTATGCTGATCGCAGGAAAGGTGATCGAAGCCTTCGGCTTCGGCCCCATGTTCATCGCCGCAGCACTTATCCCGGCGCTTGCCCTGCCGCTGTTGTACTTCCTGTTTGACAGAAAAAAAGGCGCAACCAAAGAAATGTAGGCAGTTCGCTGCTGCAAACCGGGATAAAACTACTCAGGAATCCGGGCCAATCAGATGACCGATATCGACCGGTTTCGCCGGGAAACGGGCGGTGTAGGCGCCCACTTCCTGCTCCGGAACACCCAGGCGTCCGGACAACAGACGGGTTAGGGCAAAGTGGCAATATCTTCCCTGGCACAAACCCATTCCGGCGCGTGTCAACAACTTGGCAGAACTGGCAGTGGCAATATGCGAATTCAGACTGAGCGAATCAACTACCTCGCCAACCGTTAATCCTTCGCATTTACACAAGGTGGCGCTGTCCGTCATCAGCTGATCGAACAGGGAGCTACCCGGCCAGGACAAATCAGCCAGCATTCGGGCAAAGCGATTCAGCTTAGCTAGCTTCTGGCGCACGGGAGCCGCCAATTCCCTGGCGCGAGCCTGATCGATATGGCCCAATTTCAGCGCGCAGCCCAACCCCGCCAGCCGTCCTTCCTCAATCGCCACATCCGAACCGGCCACACCGGTAATTTCTCCGGCCACATAAATACCGCTAACACTGGAGCACATCCACTGATCGTGTTGCGCCACCCATCCGCCACGACTGGCATCCCAATCGCACCTGGCTTCACATTGGCGCGCGAGTTCGGAAGAGGTCAGAAAACCAAAACAAACACCGAGTCGATCACAGGCAATTTCTTCGCGCTGCTCTGATTGGATTAAACCATCAGAACCCAGCGGCGCAACGGTGACGCTTTGCAGGAAATCACTGCCATTGGCCTGAACCAGTGTTTGGTTAAACCGGACCGGCACGCCAGCCCGCTGCAATCGAAGCAGAATGGCGGCTGTCTGGCCAAGTTTTGCCAAACCGCCCAGCATCACGCCGGGTTGACGCAGCATTTGCAGTGCAGTCGAGCGACTTTGCGCAAACAGCACGCCTGCCACTTCCCCGCCGGCCTGCACCACCTGATCCGCCACTACCAATTGCAATGGATGGCTGCCCACAAACAGGAATCGTTGCCCCGGAACAAACTGCTGACTTTTGATAAAGGCCTGGATACCACCTGCCGCCATCACGCCCGGTATATTCCAGCCTGGAAACACAACCGGTAGATCAAAGCACCCCGGGGCCAACAGAACGGCATTGGCGGCCAGCTCCCGAACCTCATCGGGGCCGTCAATTGCCAGGGTAAACCGAGCTGCGCTACTGGCATCCTGCCGCTCAAAAATTCCGGCTACCGTCGATTGCGTAAACCAGTTGATCTGCGGCCTATCCGCGACCCGTGACAGCAACGCCTTACCGCGCTGATAGACCTTGCCTGGCAACCAGGCCTTGACCCGGAACTGCGCCGGGGGCTGGCGGAGTATCTGCCCGCCCGCTGCGAACTGCTCATCCACCACAGCCACCGACAGACCACATTCCACTGCAGCTTCCGCAGCTGCCATGCCGGCCGGACCTGCACCCACAATGGCCAGATCAACGCTGGCTGGCAGCGCTGGCGCGTGCTCAGTTGGGTGCATGGTCAATACTCCCGGCAGGCAGCGGTACACCGGTAAGTACCGACATTCCGTCCATCACCGGACACATACAAGCCCGAACCCAGCGATGGTCTGTTTCCCCTGGGCGGCAGACCTGCACCTGGCATTCGAAACAGGTACCCATATTGCAGTAGGGCGCACGAGGACTCCCTGCCGCAGTCCGGTTGAAAGTCGTAATGCTTTCAGCCAGCAAAACGGTAGCCAGGGTTTCGCCAGCGCAGGCGCTAACGGCTTTGCCATCCACAGTGAGCTCAAG
>JBBKVS010000023.1:0-19744 GCA_037968555.1 Lysobacterales bacterium
ATGAGTGCTGACCAACTGGCCAGCCAGCTGCCTGGGGCGACCATCCATTACAAAACTTTTTACGGTGATCCCTGCACCATTGAACTGCATGAAGATGGCAGCATGATGGGCCGCTCCGGCCATGCGCACGAAGACTGCGATAGCGGCCGCTGGTGGCTGGAAGGCAACCTCTACTGCCGCCAATGGCAGCAATGGGGCTACGGTGAAATCAGCAAGTTACTGGTCACTGTCACTGGCAACCAAATCAACTGGTGGCGACCAGGCAGTCTGTGGCTGGTTGATTCCGCCATCCTGGAAACCAGCCAGCAGCAACTGGACTAATTACCCAAGCCCAACTGGTTCTATCTACCGCGAGGCGCTGCACCTAAGCTGTTTCCCATCGCGGCAGGCACGACCTGCTTTCATGAACCACTGCAAGAGAGCAAAGGTATGAGCCACCTGGCCATCGCCGGACTGCAATTAGAACTGTGCGCCGAAGACAACCTGTCCACCATTGAACAGGAAATCGACGGGGTCAAAAAGCGCTTCCCCTGGATCCAGATGGTGGTCTTACCGGAGTTATGCACTTACGGCGCCAGCACCGAACTGGCGGTAGAAGTTCCCGGTGAAGTTGAAAACTGTTTTCGCGATGCAGCACGACGCAACAAGGTCTGGCTGATCCCGGGATCCATATTCGAAAGACGCAAGGGACAGGTGTACAACACCGCGCCGGTGATCAATCCGGAGGGCAAAGTCGTCGCCCGTTACTCCAAACGCTACCCTTTCCTGCCCTATGAAAAGGGCGTAGCACGCGGTGACGAATTCGTGGTTTTCGATGTGCCGGGTGTGGGGAAAATCGGCCTGATGATCTGTTTTGACATGTGGCACCCGGAGATGGCCCGGCAATTGGCCTGGATGGGCGCCGAAGCCATTATCTGCCCCACCCTGACCAATACCATAGACCGACATGTGGAATTGGCCATTGCCAAATCCAATGCGGCTTGCAACCAGCTTTATTTCATCAATATCAACAACGCCGGCAGGCTCGGCAATGGCCAGTCCATCGTGGTTGGGCCGGATGGCGGGGTGATACACCAGGCCCCATCAACCCGCGAAATCATTACCGTGGAACTGGACTTCGAGCACGTCCGGCGCATCCGCGAGCGGGGTATGCATGGCCTGATTCAAACCCTGAAAAGCTTCCGCGATGCAGCAGTAACTTATCCGGTTTACCAGACTGATGCCGGGCCAGGCGCATTCAAAAAGCTCGGTGCCCTGAAAATGCCCGTCATCAACAAAAAAGCCAGCAGCAAGAAATGATCAGTCCCGAAACTGGCCAGGCAGAACTGGGCTGGACTCAAGAGCAGCCCCAAACTGGCCCTACGGGTCTGGAGTCAGGTTGGTTAATTTATAAAGTGGCACAAAAAATTGTTGGCTGCTCCTTCGTATGCCGCAGCCATAGCAAAACTTAAACCATAAATGGAGTCAGGACATGAACTCTGCACGCCAGTTCAACACAAACTATAAAACCAGTAAAAAAGCGCTGACCACAGCCATCCATGCCGCATTGATTTCCAGCCTCTGCGCCCCCCTGGCGCTGGCGCAGGACCAGGCCGGTGAAGGCGAATTCATGATGGAAGAAATCATCGTGACCGCAACCCGCCGATCCATGTCTTTGCAGGACGTGCCGTTCAATATCTCTGCCATCAGCGGCGACTACATTGATAGAGCCGGTATTCTGGACGCTACCGAACTGATGCGCGACATTCCCGGCGTAACCGTGGCCGATGGTGGCGGACGTGCCTCTGAAACCAATGCCAACATCATGATCCGTGGCATCAACATCGACCCCAATTCCACCGACCGCACCTATCTGTCCGCACCAACCGTGTCGGTTTATGTAGGTGACACACCCATGTATGCCAACTTCATCCTGCGCGATGTGGAGCGCGTAGAAGTGTTGCGCGGACCGCAGGCCACGCTGTACGGCTCCGGTTCTTTGGGCGGCACGGTGCGCTATATCATGAACAAACCCGATGCCAGCGCATTCGAAGGCAATGTAGGCCTGGACCTGAGCACCACCGATGGCTCCAGTGGTAACAACTGGAACGGCGACTTCATGGTGAACATACCCATGAGCGAAACTCTGGCATTCCGCGCCAGCGGCGGCCGGGTGGATAACGCCGGTGTCATCGATTACGTCAACGTTTACGAAACCGACAGCAATGGCGTGCCCATTGCTGCGGGCGGCGACACGCTGGACGGGCTGCCGGTTTACGTCAACAAAAAGGATGCTGACACGGTGGAAGTCAATTTTGGCCGCGCAGCCCTGGGCTGGACACCCAATGATGTCTTTGAAGCGCAGCTGAGCTACCAATGGCAGGAAGGTGATTTTGGTGGACGTCGGCAGATGACCACCGCCAACAACGGTTACGGCGAACCTTATGGCAAGTACGAATTGGGTGCTGTGGTTTTGGAACCAGCCTCCAATGAAGCCAAGATGGCCGCTCTGGAAATGGAATACGACATGGGTTTTGCCACCCTCAGTTCCAGCACCTCTTATTACGACCGCAGTTTTGCAAGTGTAAGTGACAACACCGGCTTTTATGCCGCCCAGGAAGTGGGCTTCGCGCCAGGGCATTCCTGGCTGTATTACTACGGTTACGGTGGTTTCCGTCGCCCAGCCGTACCGGCTTATCGCACCGCTTCGGAAGATGCTTTTGTGCAGGAGTTCCGCCTGGCTTCCAACACCGAGGGCGCCTTTGATTGGGTGGGTGGTCTGTACTACATGGATCAGTCCGGTGATGCCAATCAACGCACCACCATTTTAGGCTTCCAGCCCTGGCGTGATGCCAGCGGTTGGGCCAATGAGTTCTACGGCCCCAGCAACGACACCTTTATCTGGACTTACGATAAGAGCTTCAAGGATTTCGCGGCATTTGGAGAGCTCACTTTTCACGCCACGGACACGGTCGATATAACCGTCGGCGCCCGCTGGTTTGATAACGAGAACAAAGTAACATCGCAAACCCTGTTACCCATCTGGATCGACAGTATTTATGACTTTGGCGACGCGCCTCAAGTGACCCATACCGAGAAAGACAGCGATATGCTGTTCAAGGGAAATATTGCCTGGCACCTGTCCGAGCAACAGATGGTTTACGGCACTATTTCGGAAGGCTATCGTCGCGGTGGCTCCAACGCATCGCCGGTGTGGTTCCCCGGTTGCGTGCGCTACTGCAATGATCCGGCCTATTCCAGCTTCCAGAGCGACTCGGTAACCAACTATGAAGTAGGCTGGAAAGGTTCAACCGACCGGCTCAGCTATACCCTGTCGGCGTTCTACATAGACTGGCAAGATCCGCAGCTGAACACAGCTACCCCTTCCGGTGCTTTCTATGCCGTGGTCAATGGGCCAGAAGCTTCCTCCAAGGGCCTGGATGCCGAGCTGACCTGGGCCATTTCAGAATCACTGACATTCTATGGTGGTTATTCTTATGTGGACGCCAAGCTGGACCAGGATTTGTACGTGCCTACCGGCAATCCGGACGCTCCTTCCCAGCGTCTGGAAGCCAGTGTCGGCAACCAGTTGCCGGGCACGCCGGAGAATTCCCTCAACCTGTCGCTGGCTCATACCTTCAATCTGAGCAACGGCATGCAGTGGGAAAACCGTGGCTCGATTTACTGGCAGGATGAAACCGAGAACTCCATTCTCAACTCACCGGATTGGAACCTGACACTGGGCTCCTTCTCCTTGTGGAATTTCTCCACTGCGCTGGTTTCAGAAAACTGGACAGCCCGTCTGTACATCAAGAACGCCTTCAACGAGGAAGGCACTACAGCCGAGTTCAAGGATGGCTATTTCCAGACCCGGCCTTTGGATGATTTCTACGGTCATGGTCAGAAGACCTTTATCGCCCAGCCCAGGACCATAGGTGTTTCTTTGCGTTACTGGTTCTGATTGGCCTCAGTGCTGGCCATTGATACAGAAAAACCGGGCTCTGCCCGGTTTTTTTGTTTCCAGTCCATCCAGCTTCAAAGGCAAGATTCAAGGCAATGCTTCAGATAGACTCCCCTGCCATGGTCCAGAGCAATAACAGCAGTGCCTTGATCGATCGGGTCTACCGCCTGATGAGTCAGCGAGACTTCCAGGCGGCTGGCAAACTGTGTGAGCAAGTCACGGCGCAATATCCGGATTTTGACCAGGGCTGGATTGCTGCTGCCGAATTCTTTTTGCGGGTTAATAATCCATCGCGGGCACTGGAGTTGGTGCAGCGCGCAGTCGCCCTGGACCCCGCCAACAGCAACTGGTTATTGATGCAGGCCCGCTGCCTGCTGGAATGCGGCAAAACCGCCGATGCCCGCGTCGCTATAAACCGCATCGAAACGGCTGGCGAATTGACACCCCAGCAGCACAATGAATTGGGCATGTTGCTGGCGCGCATTGATGAGCATGGCGAAGCGCAGAAGCACTATCTGCTGGCCGTAGCGGCCAGGCCCAAAGAAGTGGAGTTCCTGTTCAACCTGGCCACTTCACAACGTTTCCTTGGAGACGTCAGTGCAGCCGAAGAAACCCTCAACAGTATTCTCAAATTGCAGCCTACCGATCACGAAGCCGCTGCCATGCGTTCCTCGCTACGCAAAGCTTTACCGGATAACAACCACGTCGAAGAGCTGAAGATTACGTTTGCCAATCTGCCGCTGAAACCGACCGCGCAAACCTCTTTCTGTTATGCACTGGCCAAGGAGCTGGAAGACCTGGGTTCCTGGAGCGAGTCTTTTTCCTGGCTGAAGCGCGGTGCTGAATTGCGCCGTGCTGGCATGCAATACCAGGTTGAAACCGACCTGGAAATCATCAACAGCATTATCCAGACCTTTGATCAAAAGTTTTTCCAGCAGCATGAAGCCAGTGCTGCCGTGCAGGAACAGAATTCGGAAGCTTTTTTTGTAATCGGCCTGCCTCGTTCCGGCACCACCTTGCTGGAACGCATACTCGGTTCACATTCCGAAGTGCATGCGGCGGGTGAGCTGGGTAATTTCGGCATCGAGCTAACCAAATTGACGCGGGCTGAGCTGGGCCAACACAAACCCGGTCGTGGCGATTTTGTCGCCGCATCAGCGCGGGTGAATTTTCAGCAGTTGGGTGAAAACTACATCCAGAGCACCCGGCCGTTAACCGGTCACACGGCAAATTTCATCGACAAATTGCCCTTTAACTATCTTTACGCCGGATTGATCCACCGTGCCTTGCCCGGCAGCAAAATCATCAGCCTCAGGCGCCATCCCATGGACAGCTGCTACTCCATGTACAAGCAACTGTTCCGTGATGCTTACCCGTTTTCATACGACTTGAACGACCTGGCCGAGTACTACATCGCCTATCACCGGCTGATGCAGCATTGGGAGGCTGTGATACCCGGCGTGATCCATGCCGTGCAATACGAACAACTGGTCACCGACACCGAAGCCGAGGCGCGCCGACTGCTGGATCATTGCGGGCTGGAGTGGCAAGAGCAGTGCCTGGAATATCACCGCAATCGCAGCGCTTCCACCACCGCCAGCGCCACGCAGGTGCGGCAAAAGGTGTACACCAGCTCGGTCGGCAAATGGCAGCAGTACGCGAAAGAGTTGCAGCCACTCCAGCAGCGCCTGGAGCAGGCCGGCATCGATTGCTCACCTGTTTCGTTAACTCAACCCGATTAATCACTGGCAGGAATCCGCAGATGATCTTTGATCGCTTCAGCAAAGTTGGCCCCAACAGCATGGCTGCGCGGGTATTCCTGTCCTTCCTGGCCACAGCCGGCATGTTCTACGTCAACATATTGCCAGCCTTGGTGGATGGCCTGATCACCGCGCTGGGTTTCAACAACCAGCAAGCGGGCACGGTGGCTTCTGCCAACCTTTATGGCGCGGCCGCAGGCGCTTTCCTGATCGTCCTGTTGATCAAAAAAATCAATTGGCAATGGACTGCTTTGATCCTGCTGTTGGGAATGATCGGTATTGATTTTGCTTCGATCTATGTGACCGAGGCCAGCACCATGATTGCTCTGCGTTCGCTGGACGGCTTTATTGGCGGCATGCTGGTGGGTACCGCCTACTCGGTATTCAGCCGTACCGCCCATCCAGATAAGACTTTTGGTGTCTTGCTGTTCGTGCAGTTCGGCCTCGGTGGACTGGGCGTGATGATGCTGCCGGGTTTGGTGGCGCAGTTCGGCACCCAGGCTTTGTTCCTGGCGCTGATCGCATTCAGCAGCGCTGCCTTGTTGATGTTGCCTTTCCTGCCGGCCTACCCGGTAAGTGAGGCCGAAGCCGCAGCCAAGAAGGCCCTGCACGGCAAGATCAAAGTACTTCCATTGGTCTTGACCCTGATCGCCATCTTCCTGTTTCAGGCCTCCAACAATGCGCTCTATGCCTTCATCATTGGCCTGGGCAAATTCTTCGGCCAGGAAGGCGCCATTGTGACCACCACGCTGGGCGTTTCCGCCTGGCTGGGATTGGTGGGGGCCGGGCTGGTGGTTTTGCTTTCAGATAAGTTTGGATATCAGAAAGTATTGTGGGCCGGTATGGCCGTTACCATAGTCGGAAATGCTGCACTGCTTTACAGCGGCATCGACTGGATGTGGATCATGGCCAACTGCCTGGTCGGTATCACCTGGGCCTTTACCATCGCCTACCTGCTGGGCCTGGTATCGCGTTTCGATTCAGCTGGCCAAATGGCCGCAATGGGTGGCTTTGCCTCCAAAGTCGGACTCGCTTCCGGCCCGGCCCTGGCCGCTTATTTCATCGGCGAAGACAACTACGTCAACATCATCTGGGCTGCAGTTTTTGGGCTGGTGCTGTGTCTGCTGTTTGTTTTGTATCCCGCCAGAGTGCAGGACAAGAACTTGTAAACCCTGCTTTGCGGGGGTTTTCCTACATCAAGAGAGACTATTGTTGGATTCAAGTGAGCTAGACTTTTCATTAAATGATTCTTTATTACCACTTCATGGACAGCAGGACATGACAAAAATACAGGAACTTACTGAAGCCCAGTTTGAACAAGCCATCCCGGCAAGATTGCGTGAATAATTCACGGCTGGCCAATTCGATTAAGGCTATCTTCTCGCAGTCCTTTTCGCTGCTTCCGGTAGCAGTTAGGATGGCTTGTGAAGCATCAATCGTCCGCCTACATTGAACCGAAGACAGGAGCGCCCTAGGTAGCCACCGTGGCCATACCCTGCGCTATCCGGGAAATCGCTTGCCGAAGCACACACTCCGATGAGAGTGGATACACCACATCGGCCACCGGATATGGGAACTGATTTTGCCTGACTACGACGTAGTAGTGATCGGCGCGGGCATCAACGGTGCTGGAGTAGCACAAGCTGCAGCAGCGGCCGGTCACACAGTGCTATTGCTGGATAAGGAAGCACCTGCAGCAGGCACATCCAGCCGTTCCAGCAAGTTGATCCATGGCGGACTCCGTTATCTCGAAAGTTTCGAATTCGGGCTGGTGCGGGAAAGTTTGCGCGAGCGCAGCTTGCTGCTGAAGCTCGCACCCGACCTGGTTCAACTGAAGGACTTCTACATTCCGGTGTATGAAAAAACCCGACGCAGCCGCTTGGCCTTGCGAACTGGTTTGAGCCTCTATTGGATGCTCGCAGCTGGCGGTCCCGGTTCAAGCTTCGAATCACTGCCGCGCAATCGCTGGCATGAACTGGATGGTCTGCGCACCGAAGGTCTCAAGGGAGTATTTCGCTACCAGGATGCACAAACAGACGATGTACTGTTAACCTGGGCCGTGCTGGCTTCAGCTACCAGCCTCGGCGCGAAAGTGGAATTCCCGGCTCGAGTGGAAGCGGTGCATCTGCAAGCGAATAGCTGTCAGCTTGACTACCGGCGTGGTGATCGGGAGCTGAGTGTTTCCGCCCGAGTCGTGGTGAATGCGTCCGGTCCATGGGCCAATGATGTGCTTGAGCAAGTGACACCCACCGTAAGCGCGCTGCCCATGGAGCTGATTCGCGGTAGCCACATCATCGTGGATCACATAAAGCCTGGCGGTTCCGCACTGGCTGGTTTTTACTATGTCGAGAGCCCCAAAGACGGGCGCGCCGTTTTTGTAATGCCGTGGAAAGGAAAAGTGCTGGTCGGCACCACCGAAGGCCGCTACCGCGGTGATCCCGACAAAGTGCGGCCCCTACCGCAGGAAATACGCTACCTCAGCGAAATCCTCAGGCACTATTTCCCTTTTCTTCAATCGCGACCAGCGGAAAAGCCGCAACAGGCTTTTGCTGGCTTGCGCGTCCTGCCCGGTGGAGAGGGGCATGTTTTTCACCGTTCACGCGAGATTATCCTGCACCCTGACCGGCCATTGTCCGCCGGACCACTCCGCCTGCTAACACTCTACGGCGGAAAACTAACCGTATGGCGAGCCACCGGAGAAAAAGTGATGAAAGTGCTTGCGCCATCGCTGCCGCGGATCAAAGCCAAAGCCAGAACCAGTCGACTGCCACTGTAGCTGGCTCTGCCTGCTTATCGATTGTTGAATTTGTCGACGAATCGGTGGATACGCGCCGCATTGGCGCCGACGTCGCTGAGGCCAACCCGAGATTTTGAGCGCAGGTCCATCCGGCTGCCGGTGTCATCGGCAACGATGCGGATGACGACGTCATCTTTAAAGCCAAACCAGAACGTCGTTGCGGTCGCCTCGATGCGCCCCTCGTCCGGTTCCGCTGCGACGATCTCCCAGCCCATGTCCTTCGCGGTTGCCAGCGCTTTATTGAAAACGTCGCCGCGCGACTGCGTAAGCACGAGTGTCGCCAGTTCCGGATAAGCCTCACGCTGCTGCTTTGCCACTTCTTCGCCGGCGTATTCTGGCGGGTTGCGCGCGTCGGCACGCAAGGGCAGCACTGCGACGAACGCCGGTGGATTAACGGTATCGGTGGTGATGTCATGTATGGGTGGCACCGAACGCGCGGTACGGTAACCACTCAAGGGCATCCAGGCGGCACCGATACCGATCAGCAGCGCAAGCGTCAGCAAGGTCGCATTGCCCGCGCGGGTTTTCGGGATGACGAGCAACAGCAGTGCAAGGACTGCTGCACCGGCACCCAGGTACAAGGCCCAGCGCATCAGCAGAAAGCCGGTGCCGAACGACCACAAACCGAATCGCGAACCCGGACCCGCCAAGGCCAGCAGCAGCAACGCGATGACGGCAACAGAAAGTACGAGTTTGGTGATTTTCATGGTCAGACTCTTATTTGCAATGCCGAAGTATAAGTAAAACAAGCGCCATAATGATTACATGAATCGATCTGCAATATGTGGCCCAAACCAAATAGCTTAAACCGATAGCGTTCCTACATCCGGTTTTCGTTTGACGAACAGATCCATAAATTGGCTGACCGGGAGCTCGGGTAATGACGCTTCGTCATCAAAGGTCGCCAAAATCGCCTGGATTTGATCGTCTTCAAAAATATCATTCAAACTGTTTTTGAATTTTTCAATTAACAGTGGAATACCTTCCTCGCGGCGCTTTCGATGGCCGATTGGATACTGGACTTCCACCCGATCCGTTTTTGAACCATCGCTGAAAAAAACCTGGATGCTGTTGCCAATCGCCCGTTTTTCCAGATCGTAATAGTCGTCGGTAAAGGATTCATTTTCCCGGATGACCATTTTCGAACGCAGCCGGTCGATGCGTGGGTCGGCTGCGATCTCATCGCTGTAGTGTTCGGCAGTCAATTGGCCAAAAATCAAGCCGATCGCGGCCATGTACTGGATGCAGTGATCGCGGTCTGCATAGTTATTGAGCGGCCCGGTTTTGTCGATAATCCGGATTCCCGGCTCTTGAGTCTCCATTTCGATCCGCTCGATAACGTCCAGGCGATCCCCTACCTGCGGGTGCAACTGCAAGGCACATTCGACTGCTGTCTGGGCGTGGAATTCGGCTGGAAACGAGATCTTGAACAGTATGTTTTCCATCACGTAACTGCCCAGTGGTCGGGCCAGGTTTAAAGTTTTTCCATCAAACAATACATCCTGAAAGCCCCAATTCCTGGCCGTCAAGGCCGTTGGGTAAGCCATTTCCCCAGCCAAAGCGATCAGCGATAAACGCACTGCACGAGAGGTCGCATCCCCTGCTGCCCAGCTTTTTCTCGACCCGGTATTGGGTGCGTGTCGATAGGTACGCAAGGCGCCGCCATCGATCCATGCATTGGAAATCGCGCTCAAGGTCTGGTCATAACTGCAACCCAGCATTTGGCTGGCGACAGCGGCACTGGCGACTCGCACCAGCAACACATGGTCCAATCCGACGCGATTGAATGAATTGTTTAGCGCCAGTATTCCCTGGATTTCATGGGCCTTGATCATTGCCGTCAGCACATCGGCAAGCTTGATATCTTTCTTGTGGAGGCGGTTTTGGTAATCGGCAACGGCCAGGATCGCGCCCAGATTATCCGACGGGTGTCCCCATTCGGCGGCCAGCCAGGTGTCATTGAAATCCAGCCAGCGGATGATGGTCCCAATGTCGAAAGCAGCTTTGACCGGATCCAGTTCCACAATCGTTCCCGGTACGCGACAACCGCCTTTTAACGATGCTTCGGGAACGATCGGTCCCAGCAACTTGCGGCACTGTGGGTAGGCCAAAGCCAGGAATCCACAGGCCAAACTATCCATCAGGCACAGCTCCGCCGTCTTATAGGCCAGCGAGCTGTTAATGTCCTGATGATGTACGTAGTCGGCAATTTTGACGATTAAGGAATCCATTGCTTTCCTGTCTGTTAACAAGGCTTGCCAACAGCGAGTTCAACGTTTCTTCGCAGAGATGTCAATACGTATGAAGGCAGTGGCCGTCATCGACCCTCAGCAAAAGGAACTTGCCTAATGAACCAGAGCTTTCTGGAGCCATAAGCTGAACTATATACTCAAAATGCCGGCTCCAAGGCGAACAAACCCGTTCACAAACACAGCTACCGCAACCAACATCAAGGCCAGTTTGGGCATTAACGAAAGTTCGCCAGCCACCGCATTTCGAATATTCGGTACGGCAATAGCCAATGCCCTTCCCTTTTTTGCTTCGATCCTTTGCCTCGTCATATCGTTTCTCCATCACGTTGTCGGTAAATTGCTGAGTATCAATTTAGGGGCATCAGGCGGCTTTATCTATTGGGAACTTCACGCGGACAATTGGGGCTACCACGTAGCAGTCCGCCAATTAATCACCCGGGTCCGGGCCTGATTCCGGGTCCGGGTCTGTGGTTACCCACATATCCTTATCGGGAAGAACGAATGATGTTTTACCGCAGAATTTGTCAGGATTGGATAATTGAGCATGGAAATTCATCAATAGCCTACGGCAACATCAGACTTAACCATCAGGGTTGCGCTTTTGGCCTATGATTGACCTTACGGTGGAACCGCAAAAAGGAGGCCAGAACATGAACAAGGACCCAATGGGCATTAGTGCAACCCTGACAACCAAATCGGGATCTGCCCGTTATGTAAGCCTCGCCAAACTTGCCGCCAAAACCGGTGCAGATGTAGCGCAGCTTCCACACACGGTCAAAATACTGTTGGAAAACATCGCGCGTAGAGTGGGAGGCAGAGACGTTTCTCAAGCCGATGTCGAAGCACTCGCAAACTGGCCCAAAGGCGAAAGCGGATCAATCGCTTTCATGCCAGCGCGGGTATTGATGCAGGATTTTACCGGGGTTCCGGCCGTGGTGGATCTTGCGGCCATGAGAAGTAATTTGGCCCGCTCCGGTGGTGACCCGGAAAAAGTGAATCCTTTCGTTCCTGTCGACCTGGTGATTGATCACTCGGTACAGGTCGACCGTTTTGGTAGCGACGAAGCCTATGCCGCAAACCTCAAGTGGGAGTACCGGCGCAACCGGGAACGTTATGCGCTGCTCAACTGGGCTCAGCAAGCCTTCAATGATTTCCGCGTCGTGCCACCAGGAATGGGCATCTGTCATCAGGTCAACCTGGAGCATCTGGGGCGCGTTGTTACTGAACGCGACGGATGGGTATATCCCGATACACTGGTCGGAACCGATTCGCACACACCCATGATCAATGGTCTCGGTGTACTGGGCTGGGGCGTCGGCGGCATCGAAGCCGAAGCGGCCATGCTGGGCCAGCCCATGTTCCTGCCCAAACCCATTGTCATTGGCGTCAGGACACGTGGCACATTGCCGCCGGGCACGACCGCCACTGACCTGGTGCTGACACTGACGCAAATGCTCAGAGCACATGGCGTGGTGGGTAAATTTGTCGAATTCTTTGGTGCCGGGCTGAGCAGCCTGGGTATTGCGGACCGCGCCACCTTATCCAATATGTCACCCGAATTTGGCGCAACGGCAACCTTATTCCCGGTTGATGCGAACACCTTGAAATACCTGCAGTTGACCGGCCGCGGCGAAAACTGTGACTTGGTGGAAAGCTACACACGCGAACAAGGCCTGTTCAGAACCGACTCTGACCCGGAACCCCATTTTGATGAGGTGCTCGATCTGGACCTGGCAAAAGTGGTGACCAGTGTCGCCGGGCCAAAGCGGCCACAGGATCGTGTCACCTTGCCAGACGTGAGGGAATCGTTCAAATCCGGCGCAGCCGCCGAAGTGAATTCCAAAGATATCGCACGACTGGTTGCGGAGAGTTGCGAATCGGCAGGTGACTACCTTAAATCCCCACCAGAGCATCTGGAAGAGCCGAGCGCAGCCTCATCTGTAAACCACGGATCAGTGGTCATCGCAGCCATTACGAGCTGCACCAATACCTCCAATCCTTCGGTCATGATTGCCGCCGGCCTGTTGGCCAGAAATGCAGTCAAGGCCGGATTGCAATCCCGGCCCTGGGTGAAAACTTCTCTGGCGCCCGGTTCACGCGTAGTAACCGGTTACCTCGAAAAGGCAGGCCTTACACCGTATCTTGAGAAGCTGGGTTTCAACCTGGTAGGCTACGGTTGTACCACCTGTATTGGCAACTCTGGACCCTTGCCGGAAGAGGTCGCAAAAGTGGTCACCAGTAAAGACCTTTCGGTAGCCGCTGTGCTGTCAGGCAACCGCAACTATGAAGGTCGAATCCATTCCCAGGTGAAGGCCAGCTACCTTGCATCTCCACCGCTGGTTGTGGCCTATGCATTGGTTGGAACCGTGCTGTGTGACTTGAGCGTCGATCCGCTTGGTACTGACAAGAACGGTAAGCCAATCTATTTGAAAGACCTCTGGCCCAGTGCTGCAGAGATCGAAGAACTGGTCGCATCTTCCTTAGCAGCAGAACAGTTCGACCTTGAATACGGCCGTATTTTCGAAGGTGATGACAAGTGGAAAAGCATGCCGGCCCCCACCGGCACTCTGTACCAATGGGTTGAGGAATCGACCTATGTCCGCGAACCGCCTTTCTTCATCGATTTCCCTAAAACGGCTGCGGCTGCCACCAACATCGAAGGGGCGCGAGCCCTTGCGGTGCTGGGCGATTCGGTCACCACCGATCATATTTCACCCGCGGGCGCCATTGCTGCCGATTCGACCGCCGGGCAATATCTGCTCAAACATGAAGTAGCCGTGCAGGAGTTCAATAGTTTCGGCTCCCGGCGTGGCAACCATGAAGTCATGATGCGTGGCACTTTTGTAAATATCCGCCTGCGCAACCTCATGGTGCCAGACACTCAAGGCCCCTGGACCTTGCACCTGCCGGACGGTGAGCAGATGAGCATCTACGATGCAGCCATGCGTTATCAGCAGGAAAACGTGCCATTGGTGATCATTGCCGGCAAAGAATACGGTTCAGGTAGTTCCCGGGATTGGGCTGCCAAAGGAGTCAGTTTGCTCGGCATCAAAGCGGTGATCGCCGAAAGTTACGAGCGCATCCACCGCAGCAATCTGGTGTGTATGGGTATATTGCCACTGCAGTTTAAAGACGGCGATTCGGCCAAATCATTGGGCCTGAACGGTTCTGAGGCTTTCACCATCAGTAGAATTAGTAAGGGTGTTGAACCCCGCCAGACTGCAACGGTTTCTGTGACTCATAAGGACGGTTCCATAACCACATTCGACACCTTGGCCAGGATAGACGCACCGGCTGAAGCCGAGTATTTCCGTCATGGTGGAATCTTGCAGATGGTGCAGCGCGAATTATTGCCGACGTGACCCTGGCGGGTAATTCCGTGGCTCTATAATGGTTCATTGTGGGTTGCACGAGGTTTAAAGGTCTGTTTGATGCAGGACATGCAATTATGAACAACATACAGGTATATGGCTTACCAGCGAAAGGCGGGATGCGTACGCTGGGCGCTTGGCAAGCCGGCCTCTGCCTGCTGCTGGTCTTTGCGGTCAGTCTGTGGGCGCCAAAGGGCGTCGCAAACTTCGCGGAGACCAACGAACCGGCACCGCCGCCTGGAGTGGCCATCGTGCTGGATGTCCAGGACGCCATTGGCCCGGCCACGCGGGATTTCCTGATCCGCTCCCTTGAAAAAGCGGCTCAGGTTGACGCTGCGCTGGTGATCGTGCGCCTGGATACACCGGGCGGGCTGGATGCATCCACCCGCGACATCGTCAAGGCCATACTCGGCTCGAAAGTCCCCGTCGCCATTTATGTAACACCCTCAGGCGCACGCGCCGCCAGCGCCGGCACCTACATACTCTACTCCAGTGCGGTCGCAGTCATGAGCCCGGCAACCACTGTTGGTGCTGCCACGCCGGTCCCCATCATGGGCTCACCCCCCGCCCGGGACAAACCCGCGCCGCTGGAAAAAGGCCTAGAAACAGATTCGGAAAAAGATCAGGCCGGAGCAAAAAATGACACCACACAAGAGCAACAAGGCAATGACAGTGTGGCCCAAAGTGGTGAAGCCAAGGGTAGCGAGAATGGGGAACAAGGAAAAGCCGCCCCATCCGGTGATGCGATGACCAGGAAAGTCATCAACGACTCGGTCGCTTTCATCCGCGGCCTGGCCGAGCAGCGTGGCCGGAATGCCGACTGGGCCGAGCGTGCGGTGCGCGAAGCGGTGAGCATTACCGCGCCCGAAGCGTTGGAGCTCGGCGTGGTCGACTTCATTGCGGCCGACATAGACGAGTTGTTGGAAAAGGCCGACGGCATGGTAGTGGATGTGAATGGCCAGAAAGTGGAACTGCATACCAGCGGGCTGACGGTCGAGTGGCTGAAACCGGATTGGCGCAGCCAGTTCCTGGCGGTAATCACCAACCCCACCATTGCTTACATACTGCTGTTGATCGGCATCTACGGCCTGGTTCTGGAGGGCTATAACCCCGGTGCCGTCCTGCCTGGCGTGGTCGGCGGGATCTGCCTGTTGATGGCCCTGTATGCTTTCCAGATGCTGCCGGTGAACTACGCCGGGCTGGCGCTGATCGTGCTGGGCATCATCCTGATGATAGCCGAAGTGATGGCGCCCAGCTTCGGCGCACTGGGCTTCGGCGGAATCATCGCCATGGTGATCGGCTCCATCATCCTGATTGACACCGACGTGCCCGGCTTTACGGTCTCGCGCGCGCTGATTGGTGGAATAGCGGCCGTCAGCTCGCTGGGTCTGATGGCCGTCATCTGGCTGGCCGTCCGGGCGCGCCAGCGCCCCGTGGTCTCCGGGCGGGAGCAATTGATCGGCGCTCATGGTGAAGCTCTGGAGCCCTTCGAGCACCAGGGCCCGGTTTTTGTCCACGGCGAACGCTGGGCTGCACGGTCAGAGTCCCCGCTGCGCCGCAACCAGGCCATCAAAGTTACCGGCCTCGACGGACTTACGCTGATGGTCCGCCCCCTCAACAGCAACACACAGGAGCAGGACGATGTTTGAGATTGAATACATGGTAGGATTTCTGGCGTTTGTATTGCTCGCGATCATCTTCAACGCGATCAAGGTACTGCGCGAATACGAGCGTGGCGTGATCTTCCAATTGGGACGGTTCTGGAAAGTCAAAGGCCCAGGGCTGATCATCGTGATCCCGATGGTGCAGCAAATTGTGCGCGTCGATCTGCGCGTGATCGTGATGGACGTACCCACGCAGGACGTTATCTCCAAGGACAACGTTTCCGTCAAGGTCAACGCCGTGGTCTACTTCCGGGTCATCGACCCCGAAAGGGCCATCATTCAGGTGGAAAAATACCTCGATGCCATCAGCCAACTGGCGCAAACCACGCTGCGCTCGGTGCTGGGACAACACGATCTGGATGACATGCTGGCCGAGCGTGACAAGCTGAACCACGACATCCAGGCCATCCTCGACCGCCAGACCGATGCCTGGGGCATCAAGGTCGCCAACGTCGAAATCAAGCACGTCGACCTCAACGAAAACATGATCCGCGCAATCGCCGCACAAGCCGAGGCTGAGCGCCAGCGGCGCGCCAAGGTCATCCATGCCACTGGTGAAAAACAGGCCGCAGTCGAGCTGGTTGAGGCGGCGAAAATGCTCGCCCAGGAACCCAATGCTATCCAGTTGCGCTACCTGCAAACCCTGACCGAGATCGCCGGCGACAAGAGCAACACCATCGTGTTCCCTCTGGACCTGGTGAAGGATATCAAGAAGGCGCTAAAGTAGTGTCAACCCCAGGCTGAGAGCGGCACCGGACCGGTACAAGCCGCGCTATAACCCTTGGCACAACTCACAGGAAAATTGCCATTTTGGGCATTCCGTTAGCCTTTGATCTGCAATTTCCCAGGTGAATTTACGGCAATGACCCTCTCCAATTCCCCGCTCTGGTGAATGGCCTGGTGAACGGAGATCGGAACCCCGTCCGTCATTTTCAGCCAAATAAGCGGCCAGGCTCACGCTTTGCGCGTGTGTAGCCTGGCCACGATTTACCTGAGTAGCCTCAGATCAAAACTCAATTGAAACTAGCGCGTTTCGAGCTGAATGTCCCACATGTAATCGGAGTGCGAACCGCAGATAGCAGTGAATTCCGCACCGATGGCGTTATCGTCTCCATACATGGATTCGATCAACTCGCCACGAGCGGCCATCAAGGCTTTGTGGTCGCTAGCGGTCATAGTCTGTAACCTGCGAAACTCTCCGCCTACCAGGTGCGATGACCAACCCCAGGAAGTAAATTTGCCGTCTGCCACATACTTGTTCATGATCGGTGCAAAATCCTTTTCCCAGATTTCATCTGCGCGTTCTTCTTTGGTTTCGTCGCATTTATAGTAAACGGAGAAACCCGCTGCGCCGCGACCTTTACCAGCCGAGCCACCCTCTACTTCCCAAATGTAGTCTTCATGGGCATTGCAAATTTTGCCAAACTCGTCGTCTGGATCCTTATTTGCGGCATCGAGCCTCTTGTTCATTTCCGTCTGTGCATCCAGCAGGCCTCCGACACTGGGTGCCTGGTAGTACTGAACGCGCCGCCACTTGCCGCCGGTATGGTGTGCCAGCCAGCCCCAGGCGGTTATCACGCCATCTTTTACCAATTGGTCATAAACCGGCGCGTTCTGCGATTTGACGATTTCATCTGCGCGTTCCTGTTGGGTCACGTCACAGTAAAAGTAGGTGGCGTAGGTGAAGTTTTTAGGTCCTTCCTTTTCGTCCTGTGCCAATGCGCCGAAACTGATGGCGACCAGGCTAATAGATACAGCCAATCTTGTTAGGTTTCTCATCAATATTCTCCTTCACGCTGTAGATTGCAGCGAGTTCACATATAGGTATAGCAGAGCGGCCTGGGTTTTGTTGTAAAAAAAACAAAGACTTGGGGTTTTACTCCAAATTCTGCAGCTAGGCCTGGCCGCAATTCCATTCCTGGTTAAGCCGAAATCTCAATGCAGCCACCCACTGAGTATCAGTGAAACAAACGCTATATTTTCAGAATACAACAGATATTGAACATCGGTTTAAGCCAGCATTTAAGTTAATTCATCACCAGAACGTTCTACGCCCTTGATCCGAGATGCAGGACGATATTAGTTATTGGCGGCGACAAAACTGGTGACGATCAATGGTAGGGGAAGTTTGTAACGCTCGCAGGCAGATTCTACGACGAGCATTTTAAAGAGCTATGTTCTACTGTAATAACGTTTCGACTGGAATGTTTTTGATAGAACGTGCAAACAGAGTGTTCTTAGCAAGAATTTCAAATCTCACTGGCTGTCTGCCAAGTCAAAATGCCGCATATGAAATCGCAGACTGTATTCGATCCGAACACCAAATAATTCGTCATTGTGTTTACCCGGAATTGAGTGGTATTCGTGATCGATTCCTTTTGCCGTGAGCAGTTCACCAAGCGCTGCTGCAAGCGCATCAAACTGAAAATCATCTTCCGCTCCGCAATCCAGGTATAAAGCGAGGTCGGTTGTTGCCTGATCGGCAACCAGAGAATAAGGATCATGGACACGCCAGTTAGCGATGTCCTCACCGTAGATGGCGGTAACTTCAGGTGACTGTTGTGCCAAATTCAATTCTGTAATAAACCGTGACTGACCTGATAGGAACGGATAGGGGCCATCATAGAGAAAAGCAACGATTCCGGAATGGCTGGCTGCTGATGAAAATGCTTGCGGATTTCTCAGCGCCAATGAAAGGGCGCCGGTGCCCCCTGCCGACTCACCAGACAAAGCTCGGGCGGCAGGAGCCCTGATGGTTCGAAAATGGCTATCAATCTCCGCAATGAGATCACCCACGATGTAATCTTCATAATTTGCCGATTGAACACAAAACTCGGTGCGTGACTCCTTTGGATTGGTCGTTGGCTTCAGCTCATTCAGACAAGCTTGATAGTCAACCGCAGTTGCAGCATTGGCATAAAGGCTGCGATCGCCATCTGGCATAACTATCAGGGTTTGGAGGTTCAAACGATCCGCAATTTCATGCACTTTGAGCGTATCTGTCCAACTGCGCTCGTTTACACCCCAGCCATGCAGTAAATAGATAACCGGGTATGACTTTGCTTCACTGGAATAGGCTGCTGGCAAGTAAACCCGATAGGCCTTATTTACACCGAGAGCTGGCGAGAAAAACTGACCGTCAAGGACATCGCAAACAGCCGACGAGCTTGCGCTCAAAAGCAACATCAGCAATGCCGGTTTGATGGCTTTTAATTTCAGGCTATATCCGAACTGCATCTGCTTAGCCTATTGCTTTGCCCAAACATGATCCAAAGAACTTACCAACTGATCCGCATTGGCTTTGGAAAACACCATGGGCGGGCGGATTTTCACCACGTTGTCGTAAAGCCCGGTGGTGCTGAGCAATACGCCGGCTTCGCGCATGCCTTCGGCGATAACACTTGCCAAGCAGTGGTCTGCGTCGATGCCGCCGGGTTCTTTGACAATCTCGAGGCCATAGAACAGGCCTTTACCACGCACATCGGCGATACGCGGATATTGCCTGGCCAATGCGCGCAGGTTCTCTACCAGGTACAAACCCACATCGTGCACATTCTGCAGGATGCTTTCCTGCTCGACCACATCCAGTACAGCCAGGCCCGCTGCCGCCGAAACCGGGTTGCCGCCGAAGGTATTGAAGTAGTGGAATTTCTCCGAGAAGGCCTGGGCAATGGCCGGTGTGGTGACTACGGCAGCCAGCGGATGGCCATCGCCTATGGGCTAGTCTTGGTTGGAACCAGCCTAACGGACTGGTACTGCGCCTGCTGTTTGTGCTCCATCCGGCCAGGGTGCAGGACAGAAACCTGTAAACCTAATTAATAAACGACATTTTCCTACATTTAGCGAGGCAACTACCGGATTCGAAGTGGATGGCTTTTTCATAGCATGGCTCAATGCACTTCAGAGTCATTTCAGATTTCATGGAAATTGAGACCATTGCGAGGGGCCGAGGGATTCGCG
>JBBKVS010000024.1:0-9379 GCA_037968555.1 Lysobacterales bacterium
CGCAAGAATGAAAATTACCTGTTGATGATTGCCCACTTCGGCACTGCCAGCCACGTGGAGCGGCTGGTGCGGAATTATCGTTCGGTGAAGCGCAACGAAGCCCTGGCCAAAGCACAGGAACAACATCTGCACCGCGAATTGAGCTGGTTTGTGGATGATGATGGTTATTGGGTGATCCGTGGACGACTGCCACCGGAAACCGGAAGCCTGGTTCAACAGGTATTGGAGCAGGCTATGGAAGAGCAATTCCAGGAGTTGCGGGACGTTCCCGCGGGAACGTCCGAATACGAGATCGATGAAATTCTGGCCAGGCCTGAGCCGATTGCCTGGCGCCGTGCTGATGCGCTGGTTCACCTGGCCCAAGGTTATCGCAGCGGCAATGCAACCAGTAGTTCTGAGAAATACATGGTGCATATCCACACCGATATGGAAACGCTGAAGGCCGAAGGCATGGGCGCGGAATCCGAAATCGAATCGGGTGGAAAACTATGCGCCGAAACCACTCAGCGTATTGCCTGTGATTCCTCGCTTGTGGAGTGGCTGGATTCCACTGGTGATAGTGACTATGGCCAGCCACAGATGCAGCACCGACTCCAAACCCAGCATCAAACACTAAGCATTGGGCGTAAATCCCGCACCATACCACCGGCCATTAGACGTGCATTGCAACGGCGCGATGGAGGTTGTCGCTTTCCGGGTTGCACTGCCAGTCGCTTTGTTGATGCACACCACATCCATCATTGGGCCGATGGTGGGGAAACCTGCATGGAAAACCTGGTTCTTCTTTGCAGCCGGCATCACCACCTGGTGCATGAAGGTGGGTTCGCGCTGCAAAAAGTGGGCGGCGAGTTCCGGTTTACCAATCTGCAGGGAGTTGTGTTGCAGAATTCAGCTCACGGACGTTCCCGCGGGAACGTCGATGACCTGTTCAGGCTGAATGGCGATTGTGGTATTCGAATCACTCCGAAAACGGCGCAAAGCCGCTGGACGGGAGAAAGAATGGATGACCAGTTGGCCGTGGAGGGCTTGTTGTTCAGGGGGTAATGGTCTCTGGATCCCGGATATTCGCTCCGCGAATTCCGGGATGACGACAGGTTTTTTTGTGCTTCATCCGGGACGGAGAAGGGCAACGGGCGGTCCGGATTAACGGTAAACAGTAACAGCCAGAACACAATCAACCATAACGACCTTCGATGAAATCAGGCGTAATGTCCTTCGATGTAATCAGCCGTAACGGCCTTCGATGTAATCGGCTGTTTCCTGCTGTTTGGGGGTAACGAACATATCGGCGGTATCGGCGTGTTCGACCACTTTGCCCATCAGCATAAAGACACACTCGTCGCTGGCGCGCCGGGCCTGGGCCATATTGTGGGTGACGATCAACATGGTGTATTCGCCGCGCAATTCCCACAGCAACTCTTCCACCGCTTCGGTGCCTCGTGGATCCAGCGCTGAACAGGGTTCATCCATTAATAGCACGCTGGGTTTGACTGGCAATAAACGGGCAATGCAGAGTTTCTGCTGCTCTTCCAGCGACAGGCTGGTGGCCTTGCTGTCCAGCTTGTCTTTAACCTTGTCCCACAATAAAACTTCTCGCAATGCTTTTTCGACGATATAGTCCTGATCAGCTTTACTGCCCTTGGTCTCACTGTGTAACAAATGGCCAAACAGGATGTTCTCGCGTATCGAAATGGGTAAAGGGTTGGGCCGCTGGAATACCATGCCCACCTGTTTGCGCACCTGAACCAGTTCTACTTCGGGTGCATAGATATTCTGGCCCATCACATCGACTTCGCCGGTGATGCGCACATAACCCAGACGTTCATTGATTCGGTTGACGCTGCGCAGATAGGTACTTTTTCCGCAACCAGACGGGCCTATCATGGAAGTGATAATGCCTTGCTTGATACTGAGGTCCACATCAAATAAAGCCTGGAAAGTGCCGTACCAGAGATTCAGGCCACGGCTGGCTATGGCTATCGGTGACGCGACCATCAGCCGAACCTCCCTTCCACATAATCACGGGTACGCTGATCCTTCACTTCACCAGTAAACAATTCCTCGGTTTCAGCAACTTCGACACAATGGCCGTCGAGAAAAAATGCGGTTCGGTCGGCCAGCCTCCGGGCCTGCTGCACCAGGTTGGTGACCAGGATGATGGTGATTTCTTTCTTCAATTCTTTCAGCACATCCTCGATGCGCATGGTGGTGACCGGGTCCACTGCGATGGAGAACTCATCCAGCATCAGTAACTCGGGTTCCTGCGACAAAGCGCGGGCTATGGTCAGGCGTTGCTGTTGCCCACCGGACAACAGGCTACCCAGGGTATTCAATCGATCCTTGACTTCATCCCACAATGCCGCTCGGCGCAGGCAGCGTTCCACAATGATATCGAGATCAGCACGCTTTTTGATTCCACCCAGTCGCGGTGCCAAAGCCACATTGTCATAGACCGACAAGGGCAACCCCACCGGCAAGGGAAATACCACACCAATGCAGCGGCGCAGACCATAAACATTGCGCACCCGGCTGACATCCAGGCCATTAAAGGTGATCTGACCACTGACCTGCATCTGCGGGTCAAACATATCCATGCGGTTCACGGCCTTGAGAAAGGAGGTCTTGCCCGCATTAGCCGGCCCGATGATGCCGAAAATTTCGTGCTCCCGCACTTCGAAATTCAGACCCTGCAGAATTTGCTTCTGGCCATAACGGATCGCTACATCCTTGACTCCCAGTTTTACCGCAGCGCTGTTGCTTATGTTTGCAGTCACCATTTTTTCTTGCCCCGCAAATACATACGCAAGGCAATGGACAGGCTGTTCATCATCAGCACCAGGCAGATCAGTACCAGCGCCACTCCATAGGGCAAATGCTCCGGCATATCCGGTACCTGGGTGGACACCACAAACAAATGCAAAGACAAGGCCATGGTCTGGTCAAACACCGACTGTGGCAACAGGGGCAGGAAGAAAGCTGCGCCGGTAAACATGATGGGTGCGGTTTCGCCAGCCGTGCGAGATACCTCCAGTATCACTCCGGTCAGGATGCCGGTGATGGCATTGGGCAAAACCACCCGGCGTATGGTCTGCCAGCGCGTGGCTCCCATATTCCAGCAGGCTTCGCGAAAAGCCATGGGCACTGCCTGCAAGGATTCCTGCGTGGCCACAATCACCACTGGTAAAGTCATGATGGCCAGGGTCAGGCTGGCCGCCAGAATACTGGTGCCAAACTGGAAGAAAATAACAAATGCACCCACGCCAAACAGGGCGTGCACAATCGAAGGAACACCCGCCAGATTGATAATGGCCAGGTTGATGGCACGGGTAAAGCCGTTATCAGGCGCATATTCGCTGAGATAAATCGCTGCCGCTACACCCAGGGGTACCGAGGCGATCAGCGCCACCACCACCAGGCAGATGGTACCCAGCAGGGCCGGAAAAATTCCGCCTGCCGTCATGCCATTAGTAGGCGTGGTGAACAGGAATTCAAAACTGATCGCCGGCCCACCTTTGTAGACCAACATGATCATGATCACTGCCACCGGCAGCATCAGGGTCAATGTCATGCCGCCGAGTAGCAATTGGACTAGTTTCTGTACGCGCTGGTTGCGCCGATTCAGGTCACTGGCTGTAAACATCGCCCTAGCCCTTGCGTATGCCCCGGACGATAAAGTCCGCGGTCATGTTGATAATGAAGGTGATGACAAACAGGAAAATACCGATGGTGAACAGGGCCTCGTAATGCCTGGATCCCATGGCGGTCTCGCCCAGTTCAGCGGCGATGGTGGCTGTGAGTGCACGGACCGAGTCAAACACGCTGGTGGGGATATTGATGGAGTGGCCGGTGGCCATCAGCACCGCCATGGTCTCGCCAAAGCCGCGCCCTACTCCCAATAGCACGGCACCCAGCAAACCGTTTTTTGCGGCCGGCAATACCACCTTGTAAATTACCTGCCAGCGCGTGGCACCCATGGCCTCGGCGGCTTCGCGGTAGCGATCGGGTACGGCCTTGAGGGCATCCTCGGCAATGGAAGTCATGATGGGTGCTGCCATCAGGCCCAGGATGATGCCGGCATTGAGCACATTCAGCCCTACCGGCACATGGAATATCTTGATGATCAGCGGGTTCATAATGGCCAGGCCGATAAAGCCCCACACCACGGAAGGTATGGCGGCCAGCAACTCAACACTGATTTTCAGGAACTCGCGGGTTTTACCACTGGCAAATTCGGCGATGAAAATGGCGGCGCCCAGCGAAAAGGGTATGGCTACCAGCATGGCCAGGCCGGTGACACTGGCGGTTCCTGCCACCAGGGCCAGGATGCCGTAGGTTTCTTTGGTTGCCGAAGTCGGCCGCCAGTTTGATGAAGTAAAAAATTCTTTGAAACTGAAACCTTCGGTCAGGAAACCCATACCTTCGCGGGCGATAAATATAAATATCCCGATGATGAAAATAATCGCCGAAATACCGCCCAGGAACACCAGTACCTGCACCAGCTTGTCGATATACCAGTCTTTGCCGCGTTTATCGAATGCTATCGAAAGCGCGGGAGTCAGTCTGGCTGCCGGATTGGCTTGAGAGGTGTTTTCCATCAGGTTCAGGCCGTTTCTTCGCCAGCCAGAAGTTCGATCAATCCAGCAATTTTTTCATGCAGGAAGCGATAACGACTGAGCAGATCGCTGTCAGCCTGGTCTAGGTCCCAATGCAAAGCCGTGGTGTGGAAGGGCGCCAGACCTATAAAGTCACGTGCCCTGCCCTGCAGTGCAATCACCACATCAAACTCACCCAGGTCATGCTGCATGCTGGCCATGGATTCTGCCTTGAGGCCCTCTGCGCCCATTCCCTTGTCTTCGAGGAATTTGGCCAACTCGCCATTCTGGGCAACCGGTTCACCCACAACCGCCAGCCTGAACTGCGCCTCGGTGGGGAAATTCTTACGTGCTATCGCCAGTGCCAGGATACCGACCCTGGAATCGGGCTGGTCCAGGAACAGGATGTTATAAACCTTGGGAATCTTGGCCACACCACGTACTGCGTATACAGTCTGGTCACAAATATTCTTGGCCTGGTCTGCTACCCGCTTGAGCATGTTGAAAATGATGAACAGGGTCAGGCTGGTGCGCGGACTGACTCCGGCGTCGCCGTCGAATAATTCCGCGTAGATGGCGTCCATTTTCTGCTCTACCCGCTTGGCCATGCGCATCAGTACCTTGGCCTGCTCGGCATTGTCATCCCGAAAAGCAATCCGGGAGTCATGCAGTATCTGGAAAGAGTCGTCAGCCAGTGAGTCTATTTCGGTGATGAAATGGTCGGGTAAAGCCTGTTGCAGCTGCACCGCTTCGCGACTGATGGTGACGGCATAATCGCCTATGCGTTCCAGCGCCACGTTGACTCGTATTGTGGCTGCGATCTCGCGCAAATGGCCGGCACCCGGTAAATGCCGGGCGATAAAGGCATGGCACATACGATCGCAAGTGCGCGACTTGCGATTGATGGGGTTATCGGCCAGTACCGTGGCATAAGCCAGATCCTCATCGTGCAGCAACAAGGCTTGCTTGGCATTACGCAATCCTTGCTCCACATCATCGCCCAATTGCCAGACCCAATCGCGAATGGCATTCAGATCTGCTTCAAGTCGTTTTTCAAAATGGCTCATGGTAATCCTGCCTGTATTTACTGAGCGGGACAGCTGACATCGCTGGCGGGTGCGTAGCCCTTGTCCATGATAATGCACTGGCCGGCATCGCTTTTGATCCAGTTCAGATAGGCCGCTACCGGGCCTACGGGTTCGCCATTGGTATACATCAGCAAGGAGCGGGCAATGGGATAAGTATGATCACTGGCAGTGGCTACCGAGGGGTTTACACAGCTTTCTCCTTCGTTGCGGGCGATGCAGACCACTTTTACATGATCGTTGGCATAAGCCAGGCCACTGTAGCCGATGGCGCAGGGCGTGTTTTCAACCAGATCAACCACGTCCTTGGAGCCATGCATATCGCGTGTACCCAGACGGAAATCACCATTATCCAGCACCGTTTCGCTAAAGTAGGCATAAGTACCGGAATTATTCTGTCGACTGACTACAACAATGCTCTGATCAGAACAACCTGGAACTTCCACGCCCAGGTCGGACCATTTTTCCACACCACCGCCGTCACCGTAGATGGCTGCCAGCTGCGCAAAATTTAATTCAGTCAGGGGATTGTTGGGGTGCAGGAAAACCGCCAGTGCGTCAAAGCCAACGATATGCTCAACCGGGTTACGGCCTTGCGCGCGAGCCTGTTCCATTTCTTCAGACTTGATTTCACGGCTGGCATTGGCCAGGTCCACCGTGCCATTGATCATGGCAGCTATGCCGGTTCCGCTGCCGCCACCGCTGACCGCCACCACCACACTGGGATCTATGGTCTGGTAGGTTTCAGCCCAGGCCTGGGCCACGTTTACCAGGGTGTCAGAACCCTTGTTCTGGATCAGCTGTCGCTGTTCACCACCACCACAAGCGGACAGCACTACAGCAACAACACTCATTTGCAACAGACGCACTACAGACATGAATTTCTCCCGGATTGGCATGACGATTAATGTGCGCCAAGCTACAGGGAGTATATGACAGTATTGTGACAACCCCGCCAGGGCTGGATAGATCAAGCACTTTTTAGTTGCTGCGCATCAACTCCAGCACGCGTTGCAGGAAAGCGCTGCTGCTCTGGCGCTGCATATTGCCATTGCGGCAATCGGATTCGCCAAACTTGATGCCTTTGACCGATGGTTCGCGACCAGGTGTGTACAGCAGGGCAGGTACCGGATCAGCCGTATGATTGCCGCTGTTGCTGTCAGTAGAGTGATCGGCAGCACAGGCGATGATGATGCCCAGTTGCATTAAAGGCGCCAGCGCAGCGTCGAAGCGCTCCAGCACCTTCATCTTGGCCACCGGATCCTGGTCGTGTGCGCACAGATCCGGTGCTTTCAGGTGCACAAATACCATGTCATGGGTTTCCAGAGTTGCTATGGCGGATTCAATCTTGGCCGCAATATCCGTATCGCGCTTGGCGGTGAAACGTGCGTCCTGGATGATATTGAAACCAAACATGCGTCCCAGGCCACGCACCGTGTTGCAACCCGAAACCACCGCTGCTTTCAATCCCGCGTCGGTAATCACATTGCCTATGGGCATGGCGGCCCCGGCTCCGCGGGTGATCAAAGCATTGGCCGGCAATTTGCCCTGCCGCAGTCGCTCCCGGTTCAGCTCATGGTCCTGCAACACCAGATGAGCTGTGTCCAGGAACTGGTTGAGTATGCTGGCTGTGCGCTGCGAGTACGGCTGGTCAGTCTGGCTGCGCAACAAGGGGGCAGGCAAAATTTCATCGCCTGGATCGGTGTCACTGATATCCGCCCCGAGCATATCGCCTGACAACACCAACACCGCACGGTGTTGATCCGTGCCACGCAACTGAATGATCACACCATCCCGGGCCGGGATGGCCGAGAGGATTTCTATCAACTGCGGCACATCATGTTCGATGCGGCCTGCACGCCGGTCGGTGACCAGCAATTGACCTTCGACCCGGTGTACCGATGCAAAATTGGCCCGCATGGCCACATCACCAGCCTGCAGGGTGCAACCCGCTCCAGCCGCTTCAACCGGGCCGCGTCGCAGCAAATCGGCATGCTCGGGCTGCATGCCCATCATCATGCCGGTACCTGAGTCGGTGTTGGGCGTCACGCCCGGAGCGATGGGATCTATCTGGCCATACTGGCCGGAGGCAGCCAGGCGGTCCAGATTGGGCGTAAAAGCAGCTTCCAATGGCGTTTTGCCATGCAATGCGGGCACCGGCAAATCGCCCATACCATCGACGATCATGACAATGGATTTTTTTGAATTTAAAAGCATGGTTTTTTGGAGCGTAAGCTCAAACCGCCCTCCCTTTTTTGCAAGTTTGTGAATGACTCATCAGCGCTTCAGGATTTCGCTTGCCTGACCAGTTGCGGCAACACTTCTTTCCAATCCCTGGTCGCTACTTTGTTTTTGCCTTTGCGCTCAAACCGTTTTACTGCCTCACCAAAGATATCCTGGGCGGTTCCGTTGAAATGCCGGGCCAACTCCGCGTTGACCACACCAATGATCTGAAATATAGCCGCTTCCTTGTCATCATTGGGTATCACCGGCGTGTCGTTACGCTCGGCTTCACCCACCAGGAAAGTCTGCAGCCGCCAGATAGAATCAAACTTGGTGAGGTAGCGGCGCGCCTGGCGCAGGGGCTCATCCACGCCGCGGCCACGCAGGCGGCTGCGCAATTCCTGTTTGGCCATCACGGCCAGGGTCACGTGTACCACAATGGCATCGGATTTCGGGGGCAGGCGCTGTACCAGTTCGGGGTAAGCATGAACGCCTTCCAGGATGATGGGCGAGTTCTCGCGTATGGCGCGGTGCAATACTGCTTCGCAAGCTACAGACAACAACTCGGCCTGGCTGCGATAGCCATCCGCAATCAACAGGTCCTTGCTGCGTTTCTTCTTGTCCTGCACCGGTATGGTGTTCCAGGCATCAAACGATGAGCAGTGCAAAACCGGCAACAATTTCTTCGGGATCATGGTGCGCATCACTTCGCGCAGCATATCGGTGGACTGGGTACGCACAATGTCCAGCCGGTGGGCAATTTCCGTGGTGATGGAACTTTTGCCACTGCCAACGGCACCACAGATCAGCAACAGCAGCGGACGATTGCTGCGCTGATACTCCGACCAGGCCAGATATTGCTTGGCGGGCTGAGAACCCAATTCATCCTGCAGGCACAGATAAGTCAAATAGCCGAGCTGACAACTGCTGATATCGGTGGTGCCTGAGGACAGCAATTGCTCATACAACATGCTGGTAATGCGCTCTGCATCATCCAGCCTCACACCGCTGGATTGCAGGTAGCGGATATGACGGCCGCGGGAAAAAGCACTGGGCTCACCACTCTGGCTGTGTACGACGATACGTGAGGGAGCAACCACCGGCGCTGAATAGCGCTTCAGAATGCCGGGCTGATCGTTCTTTTTCAACCAGGCCACAACCGCCTTGCGCAGCTGGGCCGTAGTCACTGACTCTTTGTCAGCTACCTGGTCGCGCATAGTGGCGGCCAACTCCAGGGCTTCTTCAAAGCTCATACCGGCATCCAGCAAGGCTCGTATCATGATGCCGCGCAGGAACGGTGCCTGGCTAAGATCGCGGGAATTGATTACAACAGTTTTCACAATAACAACCTTGGGGGCTCAGGCCCTGTTTTCCATGGCGCTTTTATTCAGCTGGTATTATGAGTGGGCTCACAAGAAGCACGCAAGCCAGGCGCGCTGGCAAACTTGAAACCATGGCGCAGGAACCGGACAATCCGGA
>JBBKVS010000025.1:0-7213 GCA_037968555.1 Lysobacterales bacterium
GGCAATGAGGGTGTCTACCTGATCGATGACCAGTTCCCCAATATTGCTGATCAACTACTGGCAGAGGTTCGGAAAATAAGTGCCCTGCCCATCCGATTTGTGATCAATACCCATTATCACGGCGACCATACGGGCGGCAATGAAGCGCTGGGTGGACAAGGTGCAGTGATTATTGCCCACGACAACATTCGCCAGCGCATGAGTACGGAACAGTTCAACCAGTTCTTCAACGGCTCAACCCCCGCCGCCAAGCCAGCTGCACTGCCGGTGATCACTTTCAGTAACAACGTGAGCTTGCACCTCAATGGTGAAAGCACCACGGTGTACCATGTGCCGCATGGACATACCGATGGCGATGCCATCATTCATTTCACTGGCAGTAATGTCATCCACATGGGTGATAATTTCTTCAATGGCCTCTATCCCTACATCGACCTCGATGGCGGTGGCACAGTCCAGGGCATGATTGCGGCCATGGATAAAGGCCTGGGATTGGGCGATGCAGATACCCGCATTATTCCGGGCCACGGCCCACTTGCAACGAAGGCTGAACTACAAAGCCATCGCGACATTTTGCAAAAAGCCAGTGACCATGTGCAGGCTCTGATAGATCAGGGTAAAAGCCTGGACGAAACCATATCAGCACTGCCAACCGCTGAATGGGATGGAGCCCTGGGCAAGGCGTGGATCAAACCCGCACAATTCGTGACGTTTATCTATAACAGCCTGACCGGTGTTGACCACTACACCCGCACAGAAGCGAATACCAGCAGCTGATCCTGGCTTAGCGATCTGCGCCTTGATCAGGCTCGAGATCAGCCTCCAGATCAACTCTGACCTGGAACAGCGGCATGCCGCTGTTTCGGTACTTGGTTTCGAAAGGCGTAGTAACAACGTTTTCCCGCAGGTCTTTGACGGCTGTTGAAATGCCCGTCAGATCACTGACCGCGGCAGCAAATTCCTGCGCATAGATTTCCCAGTTGCAACGCAACTCCAGCACACCGCCCAAAGCCAGTAGTGTGGGAAAAACCGGATGCCCATGCCAACGGCGGCGTAATTGCGCTGCTTTGGGCCACGGATTGGGGTACAAAATATAGTGCTGCTGGAGTTTCCAACCTGCTGCCCTGGCCAGCCACCAGAAACTGGCCAGTTCGGCCCTGACCCAGATGACATTACCAACGCGATATGGAAAATTCCTGCCACCGGTTCGTTCCAGCCGCTTGGCTGACTGATCAATACCCAGCACCAGACACTCAGGATATTCCTGCGCAATGGTCACCGTGCTTTTCCCCGTGCCGCAACCCGAATCCAGAATCAGTGGTCGCTCAGCTTCAGCTTCCACCAGAACCCGTAATTTATGGAAAGCTGCTTTTGACGGTTGATGCAGTTTGAGCTGCCAGGGTTCCGCCACATGCCGTTGTAGTACTTCAGCCAGCTTGGGATGAACTCCTGCCTGGGATGACTGGACCGGTTTGGACGAATTGCTGGTTAAGTGTGTCATGTCGGCATAAGCATATGATCAAATATTCGGCGACAAAAGCAGCATAGTTCGAACCTGCACGTTATCATGTGCGCCATTGAGGACTTTCGGCTGAATCCATGCCCAAACCTAAAAACAAGCCCAGTGCTACCCAATTCCTGCATCACCACAAAGAGTTCAGGTTTCACCGCGGTGGCAGTTTGCCTGAATTGACGCTGGCCTATGAAACCTGGGGGGAGCTGAATGCCGATCATTCCAACGCGGTGATGATACTGACCGGTATTTCACCCAGCGCGCACGCAGCATCCAGCGAACAAGACCCCTCGGAAGGCTGGTGGGAGCCTATGATAGGCCCGGGATGCCCCATGGATACGAACAAGAACTTCATTATCTGCATCAATTCATTGGGCAGTTGCAAAGGCTCAACCGGCCCCGCCAGCATAAATCCTGCAACTGGCGAAGCCTATCGCTTGTCTTTTCCTGAAATCACCATTTGGGACGTCGCGAAAGCGGCACAGTTAGTGTTGGATCATCTGGCAGTCAAACAATTACGCATGCTGGTCGGGCCATCCATGGGCGGCATGAGCGGGCTGGCCTGGCTGACACAGTTTCCACGCGGTGCAAGGCATTTCCTGTGCATTTCATCTGCAGCCTATGCCGAGCCCTTCAGCATAGCCATACGCTCCCTGCAGCGCGAAGCCGTAGTGACCGACCCAAAATGGCATCAGGGCAACTACAACGAGCAACAATGGCCTGAAAACGGCATGCGTCTGGCACGTAAACTGGGCATGATTTCCTATCGTTCAGCACGGGAGTGGCGCAAGCGCTTTGGCCGACAGGAACAGAAACGCATGAAGCCCAAGCTCTATGGCATGAATTACGCGGTCGAGTCCTATCTGGAAAATGCCGCCAGAAAGTTTGTCTCGCAATACGATCCCTGTTGCTACGTATACCTTTCACGCGCTATGGATTGGTTTGATGTCAGACAGGACTGCGACTCACTGGCGACTGCGCTGGCTGGCATCCAATTGCAATCAGCTCGTATCATTGGCGTGGAATCCGACATCCTGTTTCCCTTGCATCAACAACGAGAGCTGGCAGAGTCATTCGCCGCCAATGGCGTTGACGCTCGCCTGGTCGAATTACCCAGTGAACAAGGACATGATTCGTTCCTGGTGGATTACCAGCGTTTCAAGCCTGCCACCGCTGCTTACTTTCAGGAAGTGCTGAGCCGGGAATAGTCAGGGCAAGATTCTGCAATAGGACACAGCACAATTTTTTACAAAAAAAGCCCGCGGAGGGCTGGCCAGTCCGCCACGGGATGGCTATACTGTGCGCCCTCGCAGTAGTCGACACTTTTCAGCATGACGAAACGAGTAAGCAAACCAGGCTTTAATTTCCAGGTCCGGTGCGCGAAATCAGATTTTATCTGTTGTAATTACGCTTAACAGATTGGATTTGAAAGATATTTTTCCGCACGATCGGCAAACCGCTATTGCCATCAAAGTGCAGATCAATTGAGCAATACGCTGTGCCGGAGTGGCGGAACTGGTAGACGCGCTGGATTCAAAATCCAGTTCTGGAAACAGAGTGTCGGTTCGAGTCCGACCTTCGGTACCATCAAATAAAAACCTCAGAGATTCGCACCCCTTTTGGGGCTGGGTCAGCTCCTGGCACCCGCCGGTTTCTGTGCAAAAATATCAAAAGCTATGATGCAGCGTTCACCCTCACCACGGAAGGGGTGAACATAATGTATATACCAAGGCGGAAACAGGATCATCTTTCCAGCCTGGGGCAGCAAGCGACGTGTAGACGGGAAGCCATGGTTCACTGAGGCCTGGATGGGATTAAAAAACTCGATATTGCCTTCTGGCTCCGGTTTCTCCTCAGGAATATGCACGTAATACACCCCACAAACCACGTTCCTGTGGGTCGGATGAAAATGCGGACGTTGCCAGTCCCCAGCCTTGAGCAGATTGGCCCAGCCATCCGGCCAGGGATTGAATTGAGTCGCTTGCTCTCCAAAAACTTTCTGCAGATATGCGCGCGCTGAAGGCAGCACCATTTCATCGCGAAAGCGCACAATCACTTCTTCCTTTAACAGGAACAGATTCATGTTGGATGAGGTCTGGTAGCCGCCCTGGGTTGAAATCAGGCCCGAATTTACAGCGTTCTGCGCAGTGTCCTGAAATCGTTCTTGCATGGAACGCAGCAAAGTGAACAGCCGGGAATTGAGTTCCTCGACACCCTCAAATTGCCGTTGCATCACGGTGGTGGGATAGTGAACTTCAATATCCTGCGAATACTGCATGAGCTTGTTTCCCCCGGACTGGACGACTGCGTCCTGGCCCAGCCTGTGTTCAGCGTCTAAAGATCCCTGGCGATCCGGATGCCGGTGCGGGAATCGCGATAATCCGGTTTGGCGAATAAGCGGTAAGGGGAGCGGGTGTTTTCTGGTGAGCTGGCCCAGTAACCGCCGCGAATTACACGGTCACTGCAACCTGGATTAATCCAGGCGCTACCGTCCAGTGGTGCACGCACATAGGAATCATGCCAGCAATCACGCACCCACTCGGCGACGTTTCCGCCTATGTCGAATAATCCAAACGGATTGGGCGAAAAACTGGCCACTGGAGCTGGACCCCAGAACTTATCGGTGTAGTCGGAAAATGCAATGCTCCAGCGACGACGACCGCGTGAGCTGTCGCCATCGCCAGTCAGGTTTTCCACGACTTTGCCGGGGCTGCCATTGCCCCACCAATATTTGCTGCTGGTACCGCCCCGCAGGGCATATTCAAATTCGGATTCGGAAGGCAGGCGGTAAGGCTTGCCTGTACCTTTTGCCAGCCAATCGACAAAAGCAGTAGCATCATTCCATGAAACATGAATCACCGGATCGTTGGGATTGGCGGGTTTGCCCTCGTAGTCCATCTGCCAATGAACATCTTTTTTCTCCATCAGTCGCCCGGAATACTGATCGTAAACCGTAGAGGATTTGAATCGTTCAGCATCGGTTCGATAGCCGGTTCTCTGCACAAACAGGCGAAATTCCGTGACCGAGACTTCTCTTTGGCCAATGGCAAATCCTCGCCTGAATGTGACCCGGTGTTGTGGAATCTCATTCTCAACCCGGCCCTGGTCAAATTCTGTAGAGCCCATCATGAAACTGCCCGCCAGTACGACCACGGACTGGGGTGCCCAGGTGCCACCTTGCATGAAATGATCTCGGATGATCTGCCCCGGTTTGAAGCCTCCATAAATCCGGGCTTCTTCCAGGCGTCGGCGTAATGCATTGATGCGTTCATCCTGACCACCCAGTGCGACCAGGTCGATCAAATACCGCTCAGCCGCTTCAAATTGCCCGCTATCCATGGCTTTGACTGCAGATTCCTCCAGCGCACCTGCCCGCTCTTTTTTGAACTGCTCAACCCGCTCCCGGGCCTGATCAACCAACTTCTTGTCCTGCCAGACCAGTTCAGCGTCTTCCAGAGAGCGCTCGGCTGAATCAAAATCCAGGACCTTGGCCTGTTCCAGGGCACGAGCAAGAATGTGCTCCTGGACGCTGATAAGCCCTTGCTGCGCTTCGATATTCTCAGGTGCGTTGTCCAGTGCCTGGCGATAGAAAAACCAGGCGCAATTATTGTCCGGTTGATCAATACGGTTTTCCTTTACGGCCTTACGAGCTGCCTCCAACTGACCTTCGATTTTATCCAGATCAGCCAGCTGCTTATTTGCACTGACAAGACCTGGATGTTTGGGTTTGACTGCAGCGACTACTGCAAGTCTGGCCTCTGCTGATTTTCGATCATTACTGCCTATGGCATCATTGGCATCAATAATGATTTGATCCAACAGCGAATTGAGCCTGCGCTGCGTGACGGCATCGCCGGGGTTATTAGCTAATTGGGTTAGCAGATCCTGCAACTGCTGTTGTTGACGTTCATCCGGCAAGCGAATGTCTGTAGCCAATTGGCCCGGAGCTTTCGGTACAGAAAGCTCCAATTCAAATTCATTTTCACCCACAACGTCGCCCAGGCGTTGCACCCGGCGTTCATTACTGGTGTTGTCCTCGGTTACTTCAGTTTCGGCAACACTGCCTTCTCCACGCTGATCACCCAGGTTTGCTTCCTGAGCCTGCAAAGTCTGCGCGGGGAAAAGTAGTATCGCTGCCAAACACAGCGAAGTTTTAATCATGAAACTGCTCAGCCGGCACATCTTTGTCCCATCGATAGCCCAAACAGCAGAGTGCATGCAAAGTCCCTTGCCTGTAACATTCGCACTGCGGCGATTCCCGGTGTACGCAGATTGCCAATCGGTAGTGCCGCCACCTTACCCCAGAACTGCAATCGCGACAAGCAGAAAGCCACTTCACAATATTGTTTACAAACAATATTAACCACTCATTTCGGAAAGTATTTTCTAGTTAACTACATGACAAATTCTGAACAAATTCAAGCAGCCTTGCAGGCTGCAGAACAACCCCTGCTTCTTGAAAGCCACGAGCAATTGGCTGAAGCTGCCAGGCGCTGGAGTCAAGCCGCAATGTTGGGTATCGATACTGAATTCCTGCGCGAGCGGACCTATAGAGCAGAACTCGGACTGGTGCAGGTTTCAGATGGGCTAACCGCCTGGTTGGTTGATGTCGTAAAAATTTCTGACCTGCAGCCACTGTGCCAGATGTTTGAGGACCAGAATATTCTGAAGGTGTTTCACAGCGCCTCAGAAGACTTTGAGGCCCTGTGGCATGCCTTGCAGGTTTCACCCGAGCCAGTGGTGGATACGCAGATTGCCTGCGCCATGATAGGTCAGCCATTGCAAATGAGCTATCACAATGCCATTAAATGGCTGACAGGCGTAGAGGTCGATAAAGATCAGACTCGCTCCAACTGGCTGCGACGGCCATTAAGTCCCCGGCAATTGCACTATGCAGCCAGCGATGTCGTTTTTCTGCCTCAACTGATTGAACACGTGCGACAAAAACTGCTGGAGCAGAACAAGTGGCAGTGGCTGGAAGAAGAAGGCAAGAGGCAGGTTGTGCAAGGCAGTGAAAGTCTCGATCCCCAGATCGCCTATCTGAGACTGGGAGGTGCAGCAAACCTGGATGGAAGCCAACTTAAAGTTTTAAGAGCACTGGCAGCCTGGCGTGAAGAGCAAGCTACGCATAGAAATATGGCCAGGGGTTTTGTGATAACTGATGCTGAATTAATGCAGCTGTCCCGTCACATGCCGGCTTCAAAAGACGACCTGGAAGGCATTGAAGGCTTAAATGAACGTACAGCGCAGAAGCATACCGATGCCCTGCTGGCAGCCGTCCAGGCCGGTTTGAACTCTCAGGATCATGCGGCGGCTATCCTGCCGTTGGACAAAGACCAAAAGCGGACTCTGACCGAAATGCGAAAAATCGTTCAGACAGAAGCGGACAATTATGGTGTTGATCCAGCCTTGCTGGCTTCCAGGAAAGTGCTGGAATCCCTGCTGCGGGCCGTGGAGAACGGCGATGAAATTCCAGAAAGACTAGCTGGATGGCGTTATTCTGTTTTCACCGAAAAACTGGTGAATCTTCTCAGTCAATCTAATTGATCAAGTAAATCTGGAATCATGTTGCATGGCCAAGTGAAGGCGATACAGCTAAAATCAAAGAAGATTTGATAAGCCCCGGTAGCTCAGTGGATAGAGCGTCCGCCTCCTAAGCGGAAGGTCGCAGGTTCGATTCCTGCCCGGGGCGCCACTTTT
>JBBKVS010000026.1:0-6892 GCA_037968555.1 Lysobacterales bacterium
CACTCCGGAGTGAATCGCTCGCCTGTAAAATCCAGATCTTCTGACACTTCTGTTAACCCTGTTTAAAGCCTTAATGGATGTACCAAATTCAAGAAAACTCTCATGTTCGCAAGGCTTCCTCGGCCTGTGGTTGTGCCGAAAATTTAATTGATTGTAAATCAAGAAAAATAAAGCCCAAAAAATTCATTTTTTTAAATGCCCTGAATATTCATGAATGAAATATTCAGATCTGCATTAAGTCATGCTGACATTGCCTTCGTGCAATGCCTCAAGCAGTTCCTCGCGACGTCGCGCCAGTGGGTCAGCTGCAATGAATGCTTCAATGTCCGCAAGGTAATCCGGGTGCCGCGAAAGCAAACGTTGCATGGAGTGCTGGTCGGGTGAGAGCCCTTTAGGCAAAAAGGAAGCCCCGCCCTGGTGGGCCACATACACATCGTCGCACAAAACATTCCGGTAACCAGATTTGATCGCCCGCAAGGAAAAGTCATTCTCCTCGCCATAACCCAAACCAAACAATTCCCGATCGAACAAACCGATCTCATCAATGGCCGCGCGTGAAATTGCCATGCAGAAACCCACCGCAGTGGGGAGTTCAGGGTAAACCGGCTGGCTGGTTTCAGCGATCACTCTTGCGATAACTTCCAATTGGTCGGGAACAGGATTATTTACGCAGAAGCGTGGCATGGATACAATTTCACCGTTATTACTCCAGGGAGTAGCCGTCGCTATTGAGTCATCTGAAGCCAGGCAACGCTGCAAACCCTGAAGCCAGCCGTTGGTAACAATGGTGTCTGAATTCAGCAACACAACGTTTCCTGAGGTCATTTGCATTCCACGATTCACCGTTGCAACAAATCCCAGATTTTGGGTTTGCTGTTCAAGTCGCCACGCCGGTCCGGAATTTCCAAGATATTGCCTGATCAGCGTTTGAATGGCCGGATCGTCTGATGCATCATCCAGCAACAAGATTTCTGTAGCTGTGGGCACGGTTTGCCGCACAGACTCCAGACAGGTCTCAAGCGCCTGCAATGCATTGTGGATAGGAATAATGACGGTGAGAAGCATGGCTGTTGAGTCAGTCACTATGACTGCCCTTGACAGTATCCATTCCGCAAGCGTCTGCATCCTTGCCATCAATCCATTCATGCTGCAAACGAACAAAGCCCAATTCCCTGCTTTGCCCTTTTACCCGGAGGCGTTTTTCGCTGGTGTCGCAAACACGCAATCCTTCCGGATCCATGGCATGCCCGCGAATACTGTAGCTACCAGGCAACAGCGGCAAATCAGTAAACCGAATCCGATAGCGAAATCGGGACTCATCAATTTGCTCTGCAACTATCCCATCAAAATCGGACGCAACTCCATAAATCGCCGTCCCATCGGCTCGAACAATTCCAAATAGAGCCACCGGTGGTCTGCCATCGGGCGCAATCAGCGTCATGCTGATTTCAATGGCCTCACCTTGTTGCAGAACATGTTCACTCGGGTCCACAGAATTGCAAATATTGAATTGCTCAATCCGGTACAGGCCACCCTGACCAGATAAATTCTGACGGTGTTGTCGTTCTCGATCGACGCGGGTTTCGTGCCAGGCCAAATAGGACTGGGTTACTTCAAATACATCACCTTGCATATGAGCTCGGCCTTCATGCAGCCACAAAGCCCGATGACAAAGCTTTTGCACCAGAAACATGCTGTGTGAAACCAGCAACAGACTGTTGCCCCGTTGCAGGAATGATTCTATCCATTGAATACACTTTTTCTGAAAAGACTCATCGCCTACAGCCAGAACTTCATCTGTTATCAATAGTTCCGGATCAGATGCTGCCACCACCGCGAAGCCCAGCCTTACCACCATCCCGGAAGAATAATGCTTCACCGGTTCATGAACATATTCACCGATATCGGCAAAGGCCAGGATTTCATCCATTCGCTGAGCCAGCTGAGTCGGACTCATACCCAGTAATGACGCCTTCATCCTTACATTGTCCAGGCCGGAAAAATCAGGCTGGAATCCCGCACCCAATTCCAGCAAAGCCGCCACCCGAGGCCTGACCAATACAGAGCCTCGACTGGGACTGATTACGCCAGTCAGTACCTTCAATAAGGTGGATTTACCTGCACCGTTTTCTCCGATGATTCCATACGATTCACCTGGCATAACTTCAAAACTGACATCACGCAATACTTCTGCGCCATGCAATGGCTCCTTACCCCTGAGTAATGCCGCAAAAGCACGCAGTCGCTCCCAGGGGTGGTGCACACGAGGATAAAACTTACTTACCCCTTCTACCTGAACCAAAGGCTGGATCACAGGAAGTCCTCGAAATGGCCTCGCAGGCGTCTGAACAGACCCAATCCAGCAAGCAAGGTCAGCAAGCTCAAAAGCGGAACCAGCAAGTCCATCAGGCCAAATCCAGAAAACCCGGTGATAAACGCTTCACGCAGTCGCAATACAAACCAGGAAATCGGGTTCCAGCGAAAAAATGCCTGCAGTTGGTCGGGCAACATGGTTGAACTGTACAAAATTGGAGTGGTGAAAAACCAGAAGGTCATCAGTGGCGGTAGAATTTGTGCCGTATCACGGATAAACACCTGCAAGGCACTGGCAAACAAAGCAAGGCCAGCAGCAAACAATGCCAACAACAGCAATAAAGGAATGGCCCAGAGGAATCCTAGCCAATGCAGATCGGTGCCAATTAAAAACAGGAAAAGCAGTACCGCAAGATAGCCAATCAAATGCATGGTAAATGTGGCTGCAACGGTCGATAGGGGTAACAACTCACTGGGAAAAGCAACTTTACCAATCAATGCCGCATTTGCGGTAATGCTGGAACTGGCTTTCAGGATGGCCTCTGAAAAGGCTGTCCAGGGCCAAAATGCAACTGCCAGAAAGGGCACAAATCCAACGCCTTCAGCTTCGGGCATACGGGCCTGGAAAATGGTCGAAAACACAAAAGCGTATACCGCCAACATAAGTAGCGGTTGCAAGACCAACCAGGCAAAACCCGTCACATTCTCAAGGTAATCCGTGCGTATGTTCCGGGAAACCAGCTGCAGAAATATAACTGTATTGAAGTTTTTCACTTTGCGCATTGTACGCCCTAAGGGCTACCTATCCGCTCAGCTTGTAAAAATCTGCTTTGGTTATTTAGACAAGGCCTAGTCGTTTGTTGGCTCAGAAAAGATCGGAGCCTTCTCCAGGTTCTCTCCAAAATACCGTTTGGCCATGATTTCCACTGAACCCTCCGGGAAAACAGCAGGCTCACTGAACAGGCGACCAAGGTACTTTCGCAGATAGGTCTGCTGGAATTCGCGCTGCTGCCGCTGTATCGCTTCCTCACGTATATCTTCAAAAGATGGCACACCTGCACTGTGTCGTGCATCCAGTCGAATCAGATGAACTCCATACTGTGTGGTAACCGGGTCACTGATCTCACCATTTACTTGCATGGCAAATGCAACCTGTTCAAATTCAGGAACCATTTTGCCTTTGCCTACTTTCTTGAGCTGGCCGAAAGTGGTGAGTTTGGTTTCGTCGTCGGAATATTCAGCCAGCAATCTTTGGAATCTCTCAGGACTCTGGTTCAATTCCGCTTTGAGTTCAAGAGCAATTTTCATCGCCTCTGCTTCTGATCTTTCTTCTGTACTGATCAGAATCTGGGTAAGATCAATTGAAGCGCTTTTATCGTATTTTGAAGGATTGGCCAGATAGTCTTCTTTGGCCATGGCAGCAAAATCGACTTCAGGTGCCAATGTTGGTATGCGCTGAGTCCAAATTTTCGCCAGTTCTTTATCTGCCGCCATTGCCACGGTTGTGTTGACTAATGCTTCATCAGTCAGTCCCTGGGTAATAGCGTCATTTTTTAACATTTTGATTTCAAGCAAGTTACGAACCAATTGATCGACTCGTGCCCCATCGCGGATAAAAGCGAGGCGGGCATTCTCTGGTATCTGCATGAAAGCCGCATCCAGCTCTTGCTGGGTAAGAACTGCATCCCCCTGATAGGCAAATACCTGGTTCGGATCATCTTTGTTCAATACTGCTGCGGGCTCTTGTGCCTTGGTGACGGAACTTAATCCTGCAATAACCAAGGCAAAAAGACATTTGGTAATTAACGATGTAACTGGATTCATAGTATTTAAGCTACCAAGTTTGGGTTGTTGGTTTGGAATTGTTCAGTTCTTGGTTTTCGAATTCGATACTGCTAACTAACCGGAGCGAACTAACCGGGGATTTGACCCATTCTCCCTTGGTCAGTTCATAGCACGGATAAAATGATTACACATAAAACGAAGGGGCTGCCTAAGCAGCCCCTTCTTTTCTAGCATGAGTCTTGCAACTCATTAAAGACTAGTTCATAGACTGGTCTAGTCAGGTGAAGGACGCTCACCAGAGTATGAACGACGTACGTTACCGCGGTGTTCAAACAAACCACCGTAGTTGGCCAGTACGCTGGCTGCTGGGGTACCCAGGAAACCATTTTCGTACTGAACAGCCCAGTAACCGGTAACTGGCAGACCAATCAGACCAACTTCGTCTTCATGATCGGAGTCAGCACCCCAGTTAATGCGCGCCCAACCTGCTACGATTCCGCTATCAACGGTGTACAGCAGATCGCTGTCGCCGAAGATATCGTTACCACCAAACTTCATGCGGTTAACTTCATAGCATAAGGCAAATGGTGTATCCCCTGGAGGCGTTCCACCTGGAGGAGGAGGTGACACGATAGGCGGTACGGTAACCGTACCTGGCGTTGTCGGGCTCTCTTCCTGGTCCCATGCTTCCAAACCAAACAGTTCACAGGCTTCGCCATCGAACACATCGGTAAACGGAGGACGAGCAGCAGTACTGTCTATGTTGACCTTCTCATAAGTACACAGTACCCAGTCTTCCTGAACGTCAGGAACACCGTTGCTGTTGGTATCTGATTTATCAACACTGGAATTCGGGAAGGCGCCCGTACGAGCAGGATATGGCTCGCCAGGAATCCAACCACCGCAACCTGGATCACTGATCTTCGGTCTCCAGATTGGGTTGATGTTCTTCACTATGGCGCGATCGACATACCAGTTCTTGGTCGGGAAAGTCACAATCCACTCAGAAGCCGCATTCAGATTGGCGTTCTGGTTGAATTCGTTCATGGTGTATTCGTGCATGAACGTTGCAGATATGGCATCAACACCACGATCGTAGGACAGAGCTACTGCGGTATCCTGCGGGACACCAAAGAACAAAGTGACAGACTTCTGGTCACCCGTGTTCAGGCTTGGGTTAGAGGTACCAGGCTGATAATGCTGGCTGTCTTTGTCCAAGTCTTTGTCATAGCCCTGAATAGCTTTGGCGTTGTAGGTGAAGAAAGTACCATTGCCAACATTGATGATACCGGCGCCGCCAAACAGGCCGCCGCTGTTACGCTCAACGTCCAGCTTCGCAGTTCCGTCAACGCCACTCAGATTAGCAAGCCACATTCCATTAACGCTGTTGATAATGGACCAGTTGTCCACCAGCTGTTGGCAGTTCAATGGCTTTGACTTGCCGTCTTTCAGTACGTGGGTAGCAGCCGTAGCTGAACCAACGCGCTTCTTGGCAGGATTGGCAGATTCGTCAGTCAAAGTACCCATTTCGATCATTTCGAAATGACCTTCTGCTGCACGGTCGATAGTAGTTGGGCCACCATCAGCGTTTTTGCCAGTGTAATCAAAAGGCAGGAACGGTTGGGTACCAACGGTGTTACCGAAGAAATCGGTATCGTTGCCATAGAAATATGGAACGGTACAGCTTGTATCGGCGGTAGTCATCGTCGGGGTGCCGGCATCGTCAAACAATGCTGCGGTCCAAACGTCATAGGCTGACATGTACAAGTTGAAGTCAAGAACTTCACGTGAATTGTAGCCTTCTTTGAAACGTACTTTTACCGCCTTGGCGCTATCGGTGGTGTTAACCACTGACAACAGGGTGGTATTGCCGTCTCTAACGGTGTAATACGGATAAATGAGCAACTGGCCCAATCCATCCGGATTCAGGTTGATTGCTTGTGCGGTACCCGCGATACCGGCAGCTCCTGCCAGTCCCGCCAGCACTGCAGCTGTCAGATTTTTTCTGTTCATTAAAAACACTCCTAATTTGTGTACACAGGGGCTTAACGAATTCTACCAGACTCTTATGGTTGTTTACCCAACTCCAAAGGCAAACCTGACCGATGTCTGGTCATTCGCGGCACAATGTTACGACAATTGATATACCAAAGCAACAAAACGCAAGCTGTTGGAGGGAGCTTACAGATCAACAGCAGCAGCCCCTACTCACTGGGGACAAACCACCATTTTCCTTCTGTCCGCACCCATCGCTCTTCCAGCTTACTGTTGCTTTCCCACTTGGAGACACCGGGCATTGCAGCACCTACACGGTACTGTACAACGGCGCTGACCGTACAGGCATCACCGCTACAATCGCTACTGATGACCTTGGCTGCAGTGATGGCAACTTTGCGAGTGCGCTGCGAAATTTCGAAGTCTACCCGTGAGTTAGCAGAACGATAGCCAGGTGAATAGAGGCTGTACGCGGTGTCAAAATCAGCAGCGAGCAGGCTATCCCAGCGTAACTGTGCACGTTCCTCAATCGGGTTCTTTTTGGCATCACCCGTACTGGCACAAGCGGCCAGCAATAAGACGCTGATCATGACTACCAGCAATTGAAGGCTCTTGTTATAGCGACCTGTCCGGCGGCCCAAATGTTCGTTCATGTAAATAGTTCCTTGCTTTGTTAACGAAAATTTACGGTTTTTTACAACTCTGTCTGCAGCTTAGGCGCTGATCAGGGCTCTTCTGTTGAATCTTTGGGCTCAGGCATCAGCGTAGAAATCTTCAAAGGCGGCACACGTGAAAACTG
>JBBKVS010000027.1:0-28730 GCA_037968555.1 Lysobacterales bacterium
ATAAAGCCGAAACAAACGCCAGCCACAGCGCCGACCTTTTTAATGGTTTTGCCCAGCTTGAGTATGGTGGCCAGAACTTCGGGTGCGGTTTTCCCGGCGCGCACGATTTCCAGCAAGCGCATCACATTGGCCGGTGAGAAAAAGTGCATGCCCAGTACGCGCTCCGGATGATCCACCACCGTGGCGATCTCGTTGATGTCCAGGTATGAAGTATTGGTCGCGAGTATCGTGTCGGGCCTGACCGTCTGGTTAAGGGTAGTGAACACTTTTTTCTTCACGTCCATATTCTCGAACACGGCCTCGATCACCAGGTCGGCGTCGGCCAGGTCGGCATATTGGGTGGTGCCGCTGAGCAAAGCCATACACTTTTCAACCTGGGCATCGCTGATGCGGCCCTTGCGTGCACTGGCCTCATAGTTTTTCCGAATAATGCCCAGGCCTTTGTCCAGAGCCTCGGAGTTCATCTCCAGCAAAGTGACGGGTATGCCGGCGCTGGCAAAGTTCATCGCAATGCCACCGCCCATGGTACCGGCACCGATGATGCCGACCGAGCGTATGGACTTGAGCTCAACGTCATTGGCCAATCCAGGTACCTTGGTGGCCTGGCGCTCGGCAAAAAACACATGCTGCAGGGCCTTGGACTGCGGATCGGCAACACATTCGAGGATCAATTCACGCTCGCGCTGCACGCCGTCAACAAAGGGCAGATTCACCGCTGCTTCAACCGCCTGGATGCTGCGCTCGGGAGCATGCAGTCCGCGGCTGCTGCGGGCTATAGACTTGCGAAAGGCAGCGAAAAATTGCGCATCGTACTGCTTGGCATCCAGCTCGACTTCGTGGGCTTTTTTCAGGGGCGCATCGGCCGCCAGCAATTCTTCGGCATAAGCCACGGCTGCAGCCACGATGTCGCCGTCTGCAATGCGGTTAATCGCTCCCGCCGCATGCGCTTCGGCGGCTGAAACCGGTTTTCCTGAGGTAATCAGTTGCAGCGCAAAATCGACGCCTGCCACGCGTGGCAGGCGTTGCGTACCCTGGGCGCCGGGAATGATACCCAGCGTGACTTCCGGCAAGCCGATTTTGGTCGATGGCAGCGCAATTCGGTAATTACAACCCAGCGCGACTTCCAGGCCACCACCAAAGGCAGTGCCGAACAGGGCGGCAACGATCAACTTGGGGCTGTCGGCCAATTGGTCGATGACGTCGGATAGCCTGGGTGGCTTGGGCCCGGAAGCAAACTCGGTAATATCAGCTCCGGCCATAAAGGTGCGACCCCGGCAGGCCAGTACCAGCGCCTTGATCTCGTCGTTGGCGGCAGCGGATTCAACCGCCTCAAGCAGCCCCTGGCGAACCAGTTGGGAAATGGCATTGACCGGGGGATGGTCGATCCAGATGATGCCGATCGATCCGCGCTGTTCCATCGAAACTTGCATAATGTGTCTCCTGAATTCAGACGGCAGTTTGACTGCTCACAGCGAGTGCGACAAGTTTCACACTGGCCACGGTGCCATGAACCCACCCATCTGGCTGAGCCGGTTTGGTGCTTTGGTGTTGATCAAGATCAGATTAGGGCGGTTTAGTGAAAACACCATTATCGTATTCCAGTCCTGAACATATATGATCATGACAAAGAAGGAGACTATGCATGACGGATTTTCACCCAGAACTTTTTAACCTGACTTTGTCAGACAAAGCCCAGCCCTTGCTGGCTGCCGTTAAAAGGCATATTGCAGAAAACATAGTGCCGATCAGCGAAGAGTTTTTTGCGCTGAACGAACAGAAAGAAGACCGCTGGAGTTATCACCCGCGGCAACTGGAGTTGCTGGAAGGCGCCAAGGCCAAGGCCCGGGAGGCCGGCTTGTGGAACTTCTTTTTACCCGATGCCGGATCCGGTGAAGGCCTGAGCAATCTGGACTACGCCTACATTGCAGCCGAATTGGGTCGGCATCCGCTGGCCTCGGAAAGTCTCAACTGCAGCGCACCTGACACCGGCAACATGGAGGTGCTGGAACGAGTCGGCACGCCTGAGCAAAAAGAAAAATGGCTGAAGCCATTGTTGGCAGGCGAGATTCGTTCCGCCTACGCCATGACCGAACCGGAAGTGGCTTCGTCGGATGCGACCAATATCTGCACCTCGGCCGTGCTCGAGGGTGATGAGTGGGTGATCAATGGCGAGAAATATTACATCACGGGTGCCGGTGATCCGCGCTGCAAAATCATGATCACCATGGTCAAGACCAGTCCGGAAGCCAAGCCGTTTTTTCAGCAGTCTCAGATCCTGGTACCGATTGATACGCCCGGAGTCGAGATTGTTGGGCCCATGCACGCATTCGGCGAGGACTCGGCCCCACACGGCCATATGCACATCCGCTTCAAGGATGTGCGCGTGCCAAAAGACAACATGCTGCTGGGCGAAGGACGCGGGTTCGAAATCTCGCAGTTGCGCTTGGGTCCGGGCCGCATTCACCACTGCATGCGTTCCATCGGCCAGGCGGAAGAAGCGCTGGAGTTGATGGTCAAACGCGCCAGCACCCGCACAGCTTTTGGCAAATCCATCGCCAAATTGGGCAAAAACCTGGAAGTGATTTCCCGCGCCCGCATCGATATTGACGCCTGTCGCCTGATGGTGTTGCAGGCAGCCAAGGCCATGGACGTGTTGGGCAACAAGGAAGCGCGCGTTTATGTCAGTGCCATCAAGGCCATGGTGCCGGAAAAGGTCTGCAGAATCATTGACGAGGCCATCCAGTTACACGGCGCCACCGGGCTTTCGAACTGGACGCCCCTGGCGGCGATGTATACCAACCAGCGCACTTTGCGTTTTGCTGATGGGCCGGACGAAGTTCACCACATGGTGGTGGGACGCAACGAAGTGCGCAAATACGGCTTGTGGTAGTGGAACGACCTGGCGGCTAAGCCATCAGGTCAATACCGCTTCAATCAAGTGGGGCCCTGGCTGGTCCAGTGCATTGACCAGGGCAGTGTGGAATTGCTGGGTGGTTTCAGCCCGTGTTGCTGGCACGCCCATTCCTTTCGATATCGACACCCAATCCAGCGATGGATTGCCAAGGCTTAGCAGGGACAGAGCCTTGGGCCCCGCATGACGCACGCCAACCCGTCCCAGTTCAATATTCAGAATGCCGTAACTGTCGTTCTTCATGATGATGGTGGTGACGTCCAGTTTTTCGCGCGCCATGGTCCAGAGCGCTTGCACGGTGTACATGCCTGAGCCGTCGGCTTGCAAGGCAATCACTTTACGATCCGGACAGGCAACCGCTGCACCTGTGGACAAGGGCAGGCCCTGGCCGATGGAACCTCCGGTGAGCACTAACATGTCGTGTTGGGCCGCGCCGGCAGTAAACGACCAAAAGGGAAAGCCACTGATTCCGGCTTCGTCCGAGACGATCGCGTTTTCAGGCAGCAGTAATGCGGTAATGACAGCGGCAGACTCTACGGTCAGTTTACCCGCTTCAAACTCAGCACGAACCGGCTGCTGCACCAGGGCGGGCTGTTCTGGTGCGCCCAGCGCATCGGCCAGGCGGCGCAAGGCATTCTCGTTGTCGGTGCGGGCATCAGCCAGTTCAAATATTTCAGCGTCTTCGGGAGACAGCCAGCTGGGCTTGCCCGGATAGGCAAAAAAGGACACCGGTGCTGCGGCACCCACCAGGATGATTTTCTCCAGGCCCTGCAAGTGATCGACAGCTTTCTCGCCAAAATAGGGCAGCCGCTCTACCGCAACACGCCCCACACCTCTTTGCAGTCGTGCTGGAAAAGTCTGGCAAATCAGCCGGACGCCGGTGGCGGCCGCAATCCGCCCGGCCTGGAACAGTGCGCCTTCGCGCAAGGCTCTGCCGCCCAGGAACAGGGCGGATGGTCCTGGTGAGCGCATTAACTCGGCTGCTGCCACTACGGCGCTGTCGCTGGCCTGGGGTGCCTCCGGAATGCGGGCTACCGGGCTGACTTGTGCCCCTTCCGTCCAGGCATGATCTCCCGGTGCAATCACGGTTGCGATCTGGCCGGGCCAGGTTTGCGCGACGCTGATGGCTTCGGCCCCGGCCTTGGCCAGATCAGAAGGTGAGGTTGATGTACGCACCCAGTCGGACATGGGCGTGGCCACACCGACCACGTCCGATGTCAGTGGCGCGTTGTACTTGAGATGATCGACCGCATGATCGCCGACCATATTGATCATTGGGGACATTGCTCGTTTAGCGTTGTGCAGGTTAGCCAGGCCATTGGCCAGGCCGGGCCCGAGGTGCAGCAGTGTTACTGCGGGCTTGTCGGCCATGCGGCCATAGCCGTCAGCGGCTCCGGTGACCACGCCCTCGAACAAACCCAGGATGGCGCGCATGCCTTCCTGTTGGTCGATGGCGGCCACCAATTGCATTTCCGAAGTGCCCGGGTTGGCAAAGCAAACCTCGACACCACCGTCACGCAAAGTCTGGATCAGTGCTTCCGCTCCATTCATGTTTGATTCCTGAGCTGATAATTTCAAAGCACGCCGGCGACTCGCAGGCGCTGGATTTCGTCGCTGTCCAGGCCAAGCAATTCAGCCAGCACGACTTCGGTATGTTCGCCGAGTTTCGGCCCCGGCCAATCGGTGCGCCCGGGTGTGTCCACCAGCCGTGGGGCGATGGCGGGTATGTGCAGTGCTTCGCCATCTACGTTCACTTCCTCGAATGCGCCGCGGGCCTGGTATTGTGGGTCTTCGAACATGTCCGCAACATTCAGTATCGGCCCACCTGCCACACCTGCTTTTTCCAAGACCGCCAGGGCTTGTTGCATGGTCAGCGTTGCCGCCCACTCTGCAATCGCGCCATCCAGCGTTTCCTGATGTTCCACGCGCCCCGGGTTGCCAGAGAAGCGTTTATCCTCGGCCAGGTCATCACGGCCCATGGCGCGCATCAGTCGCAAAAACATGGCCTCGGTGTTGGCACCGATGATGATCAATTTGTCGTCACCGCATCGGTACGTGTTGGACGGGACAATGCCGGTAATCGAGGAACCGGATGGCTGACGTACTTCGCCGGCGCCTGAATACTCTGGCACCACGCCTTCGAGCAGGTTGTACACCGACTCAAAAATGGACACGTCCACTACCTGGCCGTGGCCCGTTCCTTTCTGCAAGCGGTTGATGTGGGCCATGCAAATGCCCAGTGCCGCATGGATACCGGCCAGGGTGTCGCCGATGCTGAGGTTGGGCCGCACCGGCAATTCGCCCGGCACGCCGTTGATAAAGCGGAAACCACCAAAGCCCTCACAGACGGATGCAAATCCAGGGCGTTCGGCATAAGGCCCGGTTTGGCCGTAACCGGAGATGCGCGTATAAATCAGCTCCGGGTTCAAGGCTTTGATGGTGTCCGGCCCCAGGCCCCATCGTTCCATCTGGCCGGGGCGGAAGTTCTCTACCAGCACATCGCAATGCGCGCACAGGTCCCGTACCAGTTGTTGCCCGCCCTCGGTTCTGAGGTCGATGGTGACGGATTGTTTGTTGCGCGCCAGACTGGACCACCACAGGGAGGTGCCGTTCTTGACCGTGCGCCAGTTACGGATGGGGTCGCCGCTGCCGGGTGGTTCAATCTTGATGACCTCGGCACCGAAGTACCCAAGAATCGTGGTCGTAAACGGGCCGGCCAGAATCTGCCCGAGTTCGAGCACTCGCATACCGTCCAGTGGGCGCGCGCCCTGAGTTTGTTGAGTCATGGTGATGTGGTGAGATGGTTGAGGGTGAAATTCATGAGGTCAGTTTGACGGTTCAGGGGGTTTGCGACAAGCCTCAGTCGGGTCGGCATTGTTACACCCAAGCACATTAATTTACGTCCATTGCAATTGGGAGTCGCAAGTCGGGTATCAGAGTATTTCAATCAGGCCGTTCAACCTTTCGTCAGCAGCAACGGTGGCGCGGGAAATGAATTCCCGTGGATTACCGGCTACACAGAGTCAAAATCCCTGACACTGGAACGTCTATAATCCCCCGCCTGTTCCTTGCCCTGGATTGATTTATGTTTCGCAATATTCGACTTTATCGTACTGCCAGCCCCTGGCCTGAAACCGAAGAAGCGCTCAGCCAGAGCCTGGGCAAGCAGTCCTTTGTGCCCTGTGGTGCTTTTTCGGAAAAAAGTGGCGGCTGGGAAGCTCCCGCGCAGGATAAAGCCGGCTTGTTTTGTCGCCGCCTGGCAGGTGCTGACCTGTTGCAGTTAAGAACGCAAACCCGGATATTGCCGGCAGCGGCCGTCAAAGAAGCGCTGGAGGCCCGCGTGGCTGAGTACAGCGAGCGCATGTCACAGGATCCGCCGCGCAGCGAATTGCGACGCCTTAAAGAGCAAACCCGGGATGAGCTGATACCAAAATCGCTGGTGAAGTCGGACCGGACTCGCGGTTTTTATCTGCAGGACGAAAACATCCTGGGAATTGAATCATCCACACCCGCGAATGCGGAATGGTTTATTGATCACCTGCGCAAATCACTGGGGCGGCTGAGTTGTTCTCCCCTGGCGTTTGAAAAATCTCCGCTGGAGTTGCTGAGCAAGGTCTTCATGGGCAGGCCAGTGAAGCGTTTTGCACTGGGCCGTGAATGTCGCATGCAAAGCCAGATGGACAGCAAAGCCATCGTTACCTGGCGCGATATGGATCTGGATGATGACAGCATCCGTCATCACATCAGCCAAGGCATGCAGCTCACCCACCTGGGCATGAACTATGACAACGCCTCTTCGCTGGTGCTGAGCACGGATGCCATCATCAGCAAGTTCAAGTTCTTCGAGGGTGATGACATCGACCGCACGGATGATGAAGATCCACTGGCGCGCCAGGATGCAAACTTCGTGCTGCTGACGGGAACACTGAAGCGAATACTCGCTGACCTGGCCAAGGAATTGGGTGGGTACGCCGCTGTAAGCTAGAAGCTTCCCCAGAGCATCCTGATGCCTCAGTCCAGAGTCTGAGGCGCTAAATTTTGGTCGCACCCTGAGCGCCGGCAGGCCTTGAATCCTCAACTACTTTCCCAAACGACTACATGGGGTGATAGCAATGATAAAACTGCTGGCCAGGCCCTTCCGATAATGCTGGAAAAACCTCCCGACATTGCTGCTGCGCGCGGGGACAGCGGGTATGGAATTCACAACCCGAAGGCCGGTGCAGCAGGCTGGGAACCTCGCCCTGCAATTCGATCCGCTGTTTTTGCGCACTTGGGTCTGCGCTGGGGTTGGCCGATAACAGCGCCGCGGTGTAGGGGTGACGGGGGCTGCGAAATATCTGCTCTGAATCGCCTTGCTCGACAAAACGCCCCAGGTACATGATGGCCATTCGGTCTGCCACGTGGCGCACAATGTTGAGGTTGTGGGTAATGATCAGTATCCCCAGACCCATTTCCTGCTGCAGATGACTCAACAGGTTCAGCACTTCACCCTGAATCGACACATCCAGCCCTGCCGTGGGTTCATCGGCAATCAGGATATCCGGCCGCAAAGCCAGGGCGCGGGCAAGCCCCACGCGCCGAGCCTGGCCACCGCTTAACTGGTGTGGATAGCGATCAGCAAAATCTTCCCCCAGGCCTACCAGCGATAAAAGCTGCAGGGCTTCGAAGTCGGGGTCTTGATTTTTGATGCCGTGAATCTGGAAAGGCTCAGCGAGTAACTTCCGTACCGTCATTCTCGGGCTGAGTGAACCCACCGGATCCTGGAACATCAGGGCTACGCGTTTTCGATCCGGCTGCAATTGTTGCTTGCTGTCTTGCGGCACAGTTTGCCCATCGATTTGCACCTCTCCAGCAAACACCGGTGCCAGCCCGCACAGGGCCAGGGCCAGGGTGGTCTTACCCGATCCGCTTTCCCCTACAATCGCCACGGTTTCGCCGCGATGGATGCTCAGCGACACGCCATGCACCACATCCACAAAGGCGGGTTGTTTGCCGGCAATTTTGCTGAAGCCACTGCCCAACGGGTAGCGCACACGCAGATCGCGAACCTTCAACAGGGCACTCATGCAGGTTCTTCCAGTAAATGGCAGGCGCTGCGATGGGGTGTACCCGACACGCTCACTGGAGCAGTTTGGCCACTGCCTGGAAGCCGGCCTAACAGCCGTGGTCGTTCTGTCGCACAGCGTGGCAGGCTTAGAGTGCAGCGGTCTTTGAAGATACAACCCTCTGGAAGATGCACCAGGCTGGGCAGGTTGCCTTCAATCACCGGCAGCCGGCGAGTCTTTTGCGCTATCCGCGCCGGATCACAATCCAGCAGCTTCTGTGTATAAGGGTGTTGGGGTGCACTGAATACCTCACGCATGGCACCGCTCTCAACTACCTCGCCGGCATACATCACCACCACCTCGTCGCAGAGTTCGGCAATCACACCCAGGTGGTGCGATATAAACAGGATGGAGCAGCCGAAATCATGCTGCAGCTCCCGCAAGCGCTTGATGATCTGTACCTCCAGCGTGGCGTCCAGCGCTGTGGTGGGTTCATCGGCGATTAATAAAGAGGGCTCGGCCATGAGCGCCATGGCAATCGCCACGCGCTGGCGCATGCCACCGGACAGGTGATGTGGGTAACGGCGCAACTGGGTTTCCGGATCCGCAATACCGACTCGTTCCAGCATTTGCAGTGAACGGGTGTTTTTCGCTGCGCGGCTGGATGAACTGCGATGCTGCACATCGGCCATCTGCCGGCCTATGGTCAGCACCGGGTTGAGGCTGGTCATGGGATCCTGGAACACCATGGAAATTTCATCGCCGCGTAAGTTGCGCATTTGTTCTGGCGACAGCTTCAGCAGGTCATTTCCCCTGAATTGAACAACACCCCCGGCAATGCGTGCATTGGGCGCCAACAGGCGAATGATGGCCGAAATCAGCGTCGATTTACCGCAGCCACTCTCGCCGACAATACCGACTATTTTTCCTTTCGGTACCGTCAGGTTCACGTTGCGCAGTGCCCGCAAGGCGCCGTGGTCGGTTTGGTAATTGATCGACAGGTCGCAGATTTCCAACACTGGCCCATTCACTGGTATTTCCAATACCGGCCCGTTCACGGGTCTTTCCTGCGCAGCTTGGGATCAAAAATATCGCGCAATGCTTCGCCGAAAAAGGTGAAGCCCAGCGTGACAGCGATCAACGGTATGCCACCCGCGATGATGGGCCAGGGCGAATTGCGCAGGTAGGAATAGCCATCATTCAGAATGCTGCCCCAGCTGGCAGTAGGCGGGCTGACACCCAGGCCGAGAAAGCTCAGACCGGCTTCCATGCCCACCACAGCCGGCACATCCATAGAAGCGAGAATAAACATCGGCGCGGCGACATTGGGTAACACGTGGTAACGCAAAATTCGAAACATTGATGCGCCCATGGCCCGCTCGGCCAGGATGAAATCCCGCTCGCGCAAGGCCTGGGTTTGGGTGCGAACCACCCGCGCGTAAACCGGAATTGAGGTAATGATGATGACGCCTATAACGGTGTTCAAGGAGGGGCCGGTCAAGGCGACAATGGCCAGTGCAAACATGATGGTGGGAAAGGAGCGCACGGTGTCGAATGACACCACCAATATCCGATCCAGCCAACGCGGACCGAAGCCGGCCAGCATGCCCAGCACCAGGCCGATGGCCATGGATACCGAGATGGCAATCAATGAAACCTTGAGCGCCACCTGGCCGCCAAACAATACCCGCGACAAGATATCCCGGCCCAGTTGATCGGTACCCAGCCAGTGTGCTGCGGTAGGGCTGGCCAGGCGGTTATAGACATCGATTTCCAGTGGATCATGCGGCGCCAACCAGGCAGCGAACACGGTCAGGAACAGAATAATACTGACCAGTATAAAGCCGGCCATGCCCAGCGGGTCTTTTTTCAATGCATTAAAAATGCGCAATACCGTGTTCTGGGCTTTGCTCATGAACCGCCCTCTTGCTGTTCGCGCAAACGCGGATCGAGCAGGGCGTTGATGATGTCAGACACCAGCGTGCTGAGCACAAAAAAGCCGGTGGTCACCAGCACTGCACCCATCACAATCGGATAGTTACGGCCCAGCACGGCCTCGTACAACAGCTTGCCTATTCCAGGTCGCGAAAACACGATTTCGGCAAACAGCGCGCTGGACAGCATGGTGCCGATGCCCAGGCCGAGTATGGTGACAGTGGGTAACAAAGCGATGCGCAAGGCGTAGTGAATGACAATGGTTCGTTCGGGCAGGCCAAAGGCCCGGGCGGTGCGGATGTGATTATCCTCCAGCACTTCCAGCATGGAAGCACGTACCAGCCGGGCGATGTAACCCACCCAACCGAGCCCCAGTGCAATGGCGGGTAACACCAGGTGATAGGCCTGGTCGGTAAAATTTCCGGCTTCTCCGGCACCAATAGCCGGGAACCAGCGCCATTTCACTGCCAGCCATAGCAACAGGTATAGCGCCACGACAAATGACGGAATGGCAATAAAGGCCACCGACATGACGGCGGTCAGGCGATCCAGCCAGGAGTTACGCCGGATAGCTGCAAAGCAGCCCAGTGGAATACCCAGCAGGCTGGCACCACCGATGGCTACCAGTACCAGGGCTAACGTGTGGGGCAATTGCTCCAACACGATATCCCTTACCTTGCGGTTGGAAAACGGATCAACCCCCAAATCTCCACGCGCCAACCCGGAATAAAATCGACCCAGCTGGACCACCAGGGGCTGGTCCAGCCCCATGCGCTGGGACAGTTCTGCTCTCAATTCTGGAGTGGCCCGCGGGCCCAGCATCACGGTGGCAGGATCGCCGGGCACCAGGTGGATCATGCCGAACAGCAGGCTGACCGAAAGCACCAGGATCAGCACGGAGGTCAGGCCACGGCGGAAAATGAATTTTCCCATCGGGTTCAGCTGGCTCCAGTGCTGGGGTGGAAGCCGCGAAACAGCGCGTAGCCATCGGGACGAAGCGCGGGAGCGATGGAGTTCCGGTAAATCAGCGGCATGGCCCCGTTGGTGAGGAAACGGTAGCAGCCGGACTCCTCCATCAGGTCCTGCATACGCTGGTACATGCGATCCCGCTCGGCGGTATCGCTGGTTGCCAGCGCCGCATCGTTCAGCTGGTCAAACTCGGTATTGCTGAATCGCTCCCAGTTCCACAGGCCCAGCTGTGCGGAAATAAACCAGGTAATGGAATAGTAAGGATCGGCCATGCCAATGAAATTCTGCAGGAACAATTGCAGCTTGCGCCAGTCCGCGCCCAGGTCTTCCCTGCCAAGCGTGTTGAAGGTGCTGTTCTCGTGAGTTTGGATATTTACCTCGATGCCGACTTTTTTCAGCGACCACTGAATAACCTGTGCCGTGGCAAGATTCTGCGGCCGGGTGTCGACGGCCAAGTCCAATCGTAAGGGTAAGCTCACTCCAGCCGCTTTCAGCAAGGCCCGTGCTTTATCCACGTTTCCCCGGGGCGGGAGCAAAGCCTTGGGGCGGTGGCCTATCATGCCCTCGGGAACGGGGCCGGTGGAAACCTCTGCCAGCCCAAACCACGCAGCCTGCATCACGGCCTCGACATCCACGGCATACTGGATGGCCTGACGCACGCGGATATCCCTTAAAGCGGGATTCTGCTGGTTGATGCCCAACCAATAATTGCGCCCCGATGGTATGACCCGAATGGAGCTGTCCGGCGGCATGGCTTGCTCGAAGGGGCCCACGGTTTCCACTGAAATGTGGCTGCAATCGAGCTGTCCGGCCTCAAAAGCCATTTCTGCCGCTTTATCATTAACCATGGCGTATATATGCAGCTCTTCGAAAGGAGCCGGCTCTCCAGCCCATTGCGGGTTCCTGGCCAGTACGGTTTTACGTTGTGCCTGCCAGGACTGGAATGCATAGGGCCCGGAGCCACAGGGAGGTTGAGAGGTGAAGCGCCCGCCTATCGCCGTCACAGCCTGTCGCGAAAAAATGCTGCCACTGGATCCGGCAATCGCAATGGGGATAAACGCTGCATACGGCGCGCTCAGTACGAAGGTACCCGAATAGCGGTCATGCACATCCACATGGCTAAGCGGCCCCATGTCGGGTCGGTTGATGGCATTCATGGCCGGATCGACCATGCGCTCGAAAGAAAACTTCACATCATCGGCGGTCATCTCTCCAAAGCCGTTATTGAACATCTGGCCGGGCTTCAAGCGAAAGTCGTAATGAGTAGCATCCCGTTGTTCAAACCACTCTGCCGCATCCAGCCGTGGCTTCCAGCTGCCATCTGCTGTGAACTGCAGCAGGTTCTGGTAGATCGCACCCATGATCAGGCCTTCAGCACCGGAAACGGTGCTCACCGGATCCAGCGAATGCACATCCATGTAATTGCGGATATGTAAGCGGTTTTTCTCAATGGCCCAACTGGAGCCAGGAATGGCTGCGCCGGCAAGGCCCAGCAAGGCCAGTGATGCGTGTTGCAGAAAGTCCCTGCGGCTTGGATGGGCTAATCGCTGGTGTGCTTTTCGCGTCATTAAGCCCTACTATTGATGACACTCAGGGGCATGTCAAAAAGTATCGTTCCCGCAATCCGGCTACTTTTGCAGCGAGCAGCCGTAATTGGCACTCATGCCTTAATTCAACCGCAGCGGAGTTTTCCATGCAGCGCATCAAAACCGATTTCCCCTACGCGATCCGCGAAATTGAACACGGCTGGATTCCGCTGGCGGATGGTACCCGGCTTGCGGCCCGAATCTGGTTGCCAATCGAGTCCGATTCAAAACCCTTTCCAGCGCTGCTGGAATACATTCCCTACCGCAAGAACGACGGCACGGCGATACGGGACGCGATTCGCCACCCCTACCTGGCCGGGCACGGTTACGCCTGTGTGCGGGTAGACATACGTGGCAGTGGCGAGTCGGATGGCATTCTGTACGACGAGTACTTATTGCAGGAGCAGGATGACTGCCTGGAGGTACTGGCCTGGATTGCAGCGCAGCCATGGTGTGATGGGAAGATCGGCATGTTTGGTAAATCCTGGGGTGGCTTCAACAGCCTGCAAGTGGCTGCCCGCCGTCCGCCAGAACTGAAGGCAGTGATTACCATTGGCTTTACCGACGACCGTTACCACGACGACGTGCACTACATGGGCGGCTGCCTGTTGGCTTCACAGATGCTGGGTTGGGCCAACGTCATGTTCGGCTACAACGCCCAGCCACCCGATCCCCGTTGGGTCGGAGACAAATGGCGCGACCAATGGCTGGAACGGATGGAGAAAACACCACCCTTTGCCGAGGCCTGGCTGCAGCATCAACGCCGCGACGAGTTCTGGAAACACGGCTCGGTGCGCGAAGACTACAGCGCCATCAATGTACCGGTGTATGCGGTGGGCGGTTGGGGCGATGCCTATAACAATTCCATTCCGCGCATCCTGGCTGGATTAACGGTGCCGTGCAAAGGCTTGATCGGCGCGTGGTCACATAACTATCCCGAAGAGGGTGTGCCGGGGCCGGATATGGGCTTTACCCAGGAAAGCCTGCGCTGGTGGGATCACTGGTTGAAAGGTAAAGATGCCGGGATCATGGATGAACCCATGCTGCGCAGTTGGATACTCGGCAGCGAACCGCCGGCCACCTTCTACGAACAACGTAAAGGTCATTGGGTGGCCGATCCTTCCTGGCCATCGCCGCATGTCAGCCAGCAAGTGCTGTATCTGAACAGCGATGGGGCGGCGAATGTGATCGGCGCAGCACCTGCAACAAGTACAACCATTACGTTTATGGGCCAGCAAAGTCACGGCCTGTTGAGTGGTGAATGGGGTAATTTTGGCTTTCAGGGCGAGTTTCCACCCGACCAGCGAACTGCTGACGGTGAATGCATCGCCTTTACATCGAAGTCGGTCAGCGCAGCGGTGGCCATACTGGGCAATCCCGAAGTGGATCTGGAGCTGGCAGTGGACCAGCCCAATGCTCTGTTAGCGGTGCGCTTGTGTGATGTGGCGCCCGATGGCGCTTCGGTGCTGGTGACCTGGGGACTGTTGAACCTGACTCATCGCGACAGCCACGAATCGCCTCAACTACTGATACCTGGGCAGCGTTATCGCGTGACCGTGCAGCTACGCATGATGGGGTACGAGCTGGCCACCGGGCATCGCTGGCGGATCGGTATCTCCCCTACCTACGTCCGGCATGCATGGCCGTCACCGGAAGCGGTGCGCCTGAGCCTGTTTGCCGGTGAAGGCTGTCGTTTGCGCTTGCCGGTTCGGGCAGCACAAGTGGCAGATAAGGAATTACCAGAGTTCGAGCCAGCCGAAATCTCCACGCCATTGGCGCTTTCAGAGCTGCGTGTGCCGCGCCGCGTGCATACCGTTACGCAGGACCTGGTGGATGGTTGGACCACGCAGACCCTGGAGAACGACGAGGGCCGCATCCGCTTTGAGGACAACGGCCTGGAGACGGATCACTGCACCACAGAAGTTTTCAAAATACGCGAGGCTGATCCGCTATCTCTCAGCCAGCATTTTGAAACCGTGATCGAGTTCCAGCGCGAAGACTGGCAAGTGCGGGTAGTGACCAGCTGCCTGATGACAGCGGATGCAACGCATTTCCACCTTGCCAGCCATATGGACGCCTACGAACAAGATAAGCAGGTTTTCACCAAAACCTGGACCAAAACCATTCCGCGTGATCACGTTTAGCAGTATGACTGGCGTTACGATGCGTTTTAGCTCGCTGCGCACAGAGTTGCTGTTTTCGTAGAAATAGACCCACGCACCATCGTGGCTGAACGCTGGCCCCAGCGGTTACCCCTGGCTTCGGGTCAATTGCACGATTGCGTCAAGCGTCGGGCAATGCCGCTTTCCAGATTCATCTGCCAGATCCAGCCTTTGGCTGAAAACGCCACGACATCCCCCAAGGGTGATGGCGCCGGGTCAATCGAGCCGCCTTGGAAAAAAGCCCAGTTTTATCCAGCGCCTCTTAGAGTAAGCTCACAATGCAGGCAAGCACCGATATAATCAGCGGAGCCTCAAGCAAATCAGTTTTCTGACGCAGGAAACGAACTTGGCAAACTGGCTGGTTAGTTTCAACTGGAAATATTGGCAAGGACCAAAACAATGACAAAAATTCTGACTCCTGTGATAAGCCTGATGACTGGCGTGATCAGTATGTTTGCCGCAACTGCCTTTGCCGCAGTCGATGAAGCGGATATCCAGGCGGCCAAAACCACCCTGATGGATTCCATTGCGATTCCCACGGTGCAGGGGCGCGGACGGGTTCCGGAACTGGCTGAATATTATGCCGGCATACTCAGGAAGGCGGGTTTCGCTGACGAAGACATTGTCATTACGCCCGTAGAGCAGACCGCAACGTTTGCGGCAACCTTGCGCGGCCGGGAATCCAGCCGCCCGCCCATCCTGATGATTGGCCATATGGACGTGGTGGAAGCAGATCCGGCTGACTGGGAGCGCGATCCGTTTACAGCCGTGGAAGAGGACGGCTACATTTTCGGCCGCGGCGCGTATGACAACAAATTCGGTGTTGCCATGATGATCACGGCCCTGGCGAAACTGAAGCACGAAGGTTTTCGCCCGCGCCAGGACCTGATCCTGTTGTTGTCGGGAGACGAAGAGACCACCATGTTCAGCACAAAGGTGCTGGCAAACCAGTACCGGGGTGCCGAGATGCTGCTGAACGGTGATGGCGGTGGTGGAGCGCTGAACGATGACGGGGAGGCGCTGTACTACCAGCTACAAGCGGCTGAAAAAACCTATATCGATTTTCAGCTGGAATTTACCAATCCGGGAGGACACAGCTCCAGGCCGTCCAAAATCAACGCCATCACACAATTGTCGAAGGCGCTGTCCCGGCTTGGGGCCTATGATTTCCCGGCACAGTTCAGTGAATTGACCCGCGCTTCGCTGCGCGGAATGGCAGCCCAGGCGGATCCGGCAACAGGCGCCGCCATGCTGAGCGTACTGGATGATCCGGAGGATGCTGAAGCACTGGCTGTTATCCGCAACAACCCGGAATACATTGGCCAGATCGGCACCACCTGTGTTGCGACCATGGTGAATGCCGGCCATGCCACTAATGCCTTGCCACAACGGGCGACAGCGAACATCAATTGCCGAGTGTTCCCAGGAGTTTCGCTGGAAGAGATTCAGGCGGAGTTGACCGGAGTTATTGCCGATACGGCCGGCAAGCTTACAGTAGCGAATCCACCCTCGATGAGTCCTGCATCACCACTGCGCGAAGATGTCATGGATGCAGTGGCCGAAGCGGTTCACGCCACCTATCCCGATCTGCCACTGATTCCGAGCATGAGTGCCTACGGTACCGACAGCACACATTTTCGAGCAGTGGGAATCCCCAGTTACGGCGTGGCGGGTCTGTTTATGCGCCCGGCGGATGATTTTGCTCATGGCCTGAATGAACGGGTTCCGGTCAAAGCTATCTCGGGCGCATTGCTGCACTGGGATATTCTGATTCGTACCATAACCCGTTAAACACGAGTATCCACCAAAAGAAATGACAAAAAGCGAAACACCCTTATACGACGCCTACCAGCGGTTCATGGCCAATGTCGGTACACCATTCACTGTACCTGGTCACAAGCGCAACCCGGAATTGGTGGATGCCTTGCTGGCCCAGGATGCCCCGCATTATTGTGGGGTGGAAGACCGGCGAACCTCCACCAAGCGTCTGCAAGCAGGAGAAGACCTGGCCGCGCAACTTTGGGGTGCCGACTGGTGTGGGTTTTCGGTGCAGGGTTCTACCCACGGCAATGAAGCCATCATGCTCACCGTGGGCAAGCCGGGCGATAAGGTCATCGTCTCGCGCACGCTGCACAAGTCACTGTTCTTCGGGCTGGTGCTGGCAGGGCTGCAACCTGTTTGGGTACGCCCCGAGCTGGACGCAGAAACGGGCCTGACGGCCGGCATATCCGTAAACGGCATTTCCGATGCACTACGGGCACATCCAGATACCAAAGCCGTGATGCTGGTTGAACCCAGTTATGTGGGTGGGGTGTCGGATATATCTGCCATCGCAGATCTCGCCCATAACCACGGTATTCCCCTGGCCATTGATGCCGCCTGGGGCGCTCATCTGGGTTTTCACCCCGAGCTGCCACCCCACGCCCTGCAAGCGGGAGCGGATGTACTGGTCACCAGCATCCACAAACATCTTACGGGATTTACCCAGTCATCCATGGTGCTGGCGCAGTCGAAGTTCATTAACCTGGAACGCCTGGAAAGTGCCTTTGAAGGCTTGCATACCACCAGCCCTTCGGGGGCAATTTTCGCTTCGATTGATAAAGCTCGGGGTTTGTTGCAAGACCGCGGCGAGGAATTGTTGGGCAACGCGATAGGCCTGGCCCAAGCGGCCCGGCAGCGGTTCCGGCAGGTTCCTGGCCTGGGCGTGGTGGGTGCGGATATCGCCGAACGCTCACCCGCATTGCTCATGCACGATCCGACCAAGATCGTACTGACCCTGTTTGGAACGGGAGCCGATGGGCATATCGTAGCCGATGTGCTTGAATCGCGGGGCTTACACCTGGAGTTTGCTGATCGGGACACGTTCTGCCCGGTGATCACGCTGGCCGATACCGAGCAGACTATCGAGCGCATGGTAAGCGAGATCACCCGGGCTATCGAAGAGCATCGTGGAACACCGCGGCCCATGGTCCCCATCACTGCCTGGACGGTCAATCCCGAAACCGTCATGTCGCCGCGCGATGCGTTTTTCAGCGATCATGAACGCGTTGCTGCCGCGGAGGCCGTTGGTCGTATCTCGGCGGAAACGGTTGCGCCCTATCCACCCGGTGTACCCGCGCTGGCGCCAGGCGAAAGGATAAAAGCGGAAGTGTTGACGGCATTGCAGGCAGAGGCTGCCAGCGGCACCCGCATGGCCTATTGCGGAGATCCCCTGCTGAAAACCATCCTGGTTATTAAAGTTTAATGGGGACGGAGCACGTTAAATTGCTTGTTAATGTGCTCCGTCCCCAAAACTCTCTCGAATCACTTGCAAAACATTCGCCTGACTTCGTCTGAGGCCTGGTTGAGTTGAGCCAGCGCATCCGGGTTCTGTGATTGTATGCGCTCGAGGTGACTGATCCAGCCGTCCAGTTGCTGATCCAGCTGTTCGCTTTGCAGGCCGCACTTGATGGCAGCGGTGGTGAGCACAGCTGTGGTGCTGAAATGACGGTAAGGAGAGCGACTGTTGCTGGGCAGGGTTTGCGCCATCGCCAGAATGCCCAAGGGTTCACGGTCCTGCATATTGCGCCAGGTGTATTCGGTAGAACGTTCGTTGTGTTCCAGGGCTTCATCCCACTGGGTGAAATCGAAGCCTGATTCCGGAGGGTTAAGTTGCAGGGTAGCGTATAGATAGCGCGCAGCGGGGTTGCCGCCATCCGCTTCCCGGATCAAACGTTGCCAAAAGTCTTCCCCGAACAGGTCGCGGGAAGATTCACAACGGCTCAAGGTCTCTCGTTGGAATTTCTCAAAAATTTCCAGGTTCTCGATGTTTTGCATGGAACCGCCAGCATATTGTTTTGGCAACGATTTACCCTCTGAAAAACGACGGGCAGCAAATTCGATGGAGCGCTCAACGGCGTCTTCGGAGGAGTACTGGGTTGAGCAGTTGTTGATAAATTGCCCCAGTTCTACAGTCTGCGAGTCATCTCCTGCCAAGGCAGATTCGAATTGCGATTGAAACTCCGCCCGGTAAGCCTGCTCCTCCGCGCTGAACTTTCGAGGTACTGCGGCCTCAGCGTTTGCAGGCTGCGCTGTTTTGCTGGCCTTGCTGGCTTTGAACTCCAACAGGTCCAGCGCATTTGTGTCTTCTGCCGGAAACAGGCCCAAATCGTCAGCTTCGTCAGCGACCGCAGTTTCTGGAGCAGCAACGGTTTGCGACAATTTCCCAGGGGCTTCAGACGGTGGTCGTGAACTCAGCAACCACAGGCTCGTGAGGGCCAATACCAGCACCACCAGACTCAGCAGCAGGATACGAAACGGGGTGGAATGTCTCATGAAACCAAAATAGCACAGATGGATTTACTTCAGGCCTCATCAACGCTGTCAGTTACTGCACACACATCGTAGCCCGGAACCTGGTGCGCGCTGTCCTGGGAACAGAGCATGGTCAAGCCCGTCTTACTGACGACCAGCGCCAGGCGATAGGCTTCCGAGTTTGAACGCAGGTCCAGCTGCAGCGAATCATCCAGATTCATCAGCATGCCGCTGGCTGGATCAAAAGTGAAAGCACCATCACCGGTCATGGATTTGATTCGGCCATCGCGATTCTCCGCCAGGTTGGTGACCACCATTGCGGCGCCTTCAAAGCCACAGTAATCACCCACCGCTGCATTCGTTTCCGTGCAGTCACAGGGCGTAGTGCCCGCTACCGCTCCCAGGCACCAGTTATGATCACCGGTGCGGGAGTAGGAGACGGTCATGGTCTGGTTGCGCTCAATGGATTCACCCTGCACACGCAGAATGAAGGCTTGCGCCTCTGTTGCAATGGAAGTGACCCGCCGCTTTTCAAGCGTGGCTTGATAGGACATATAGGCCAGTGTGATTACTATGGCCATCAGAGCCAGTGTCACCATCAGTTCGACGGTGGTAAAGCCGTTTTGGGGCGATGTCCGCAGGCCGGCTGTTTTAGCGACAGTCACTTGCATGTGTTGTCTTCAGCAGTGGCCCGGGGCAAGAACTGCAAGACAAGCTGTATGCGCGCTTTGTCGACTCACGGCAACAGGCGACCCGGAAGGGCCGGTAACGGCAGGGTGGGAGGTGGGTCCAGCGGCAGGACGGGAAGTGGATCAATCGGTAAATCCAGTGGCGGAATCCCATCTTCAAGGACAGGGGAAAGTAGCGTTGTAGGCAGATAAGTGAGATCACCGCTAAGATCATCGATCAAGGCCAGCCGCCCGGTGGCGGTGACCGAAGACGAAATGATACTGCTGATGCTGATGGCGCCGCTGCCCAGCGTGCTTTCAGTTGGCTGGGACCCGAGCAGGTTGAAAGACAGTGGATCATCCCAGGCTACAGTCACTTCCAGCAGCTTGAAGTCTGAGTGCGGCTTGGAGGCGACCGGAGTGGTGACAAATTGCTGGCTTTCCTGGCTCCAATAATATGGGGTGACAGTCTGGCTGATGGAGAAACCTACGCCTCCCATGCTGTGATTTTCGCTGCGGTCGGTGATGTCATCAAAGGCGAACTCCAGCCCATCGGGGTCTGAGTAAAGACGGACGAAGCGCCGCTGTGTTTCGATGGTTTCCTGAGCTATGTTGCTGGCCATGGTGCGCAGGCGTGCATCGGTATTGGCCCGCATCAGGCTGGCCTGATACTGCGCAAAGCCCAGTACGCCGACGGCCAGCACCACCATGGCGATAACCACGTCGAGCATGTTGAAGCCCTGTTGTTGTTTAATTTTGATAAGCGATCGTTTTTGCATGAGATGTCCCCTTATTCCCAGTGTTTGTGAAAATCCGTCCAGCTTCCCGAAAGGGAACCCAGTCCGCCGGTTTGTGAAGCTTGCACAACAATGTCCTCGTTGTAGACCAGCTGGAAGGTTCCATTGAGGTTACCTGCGACCCCATCCGAAACCAGGGAGCCATAAATCGTTGCGTTTCCGGTGGTATTGAAAGTGGCGTTCCCGTCTTCCGTGTCAGTCAGAAACAGAAGCCCGTATAACTCGGCACCGCTGTCCAGTTGCGTAAGGGATGCAGCGCTGATCAGGGTGACCGGGTGTTTGGCCGAACCCACCACGGTGTTGGCATTGATCACGCAAGCGGAGCCGGTAATCCAATAGGCTCCGGCAGAATTTTCATCCAGGCTGCTGCAGTCATCGATCAGCTGAATGCTGTCGCGCAGGTTTTCATAATTGGAGCGGGCCATACCGAAATAAAACTGGAAAAGATCGCAGGGAAAGACTTCATCCAGCAGCACATCACCTTCCAGCGCACCCAAAACACCCAGCAGGGGGTTGATCAGAGCATCAACCGGGCAGCCGCAGGTCTGCTGTGTGCAGGTGGGGTCCGATGGCAGCAGGCCCAGCCCGTACCACTCGAGCGCAGAACAGGTTGACCAGTTTTCGGTCTGCACTGTCACCACGTCACCCGGGCAGGATGCGTTGTTGTTGGCCCAGATCGAGACGGGTAATCCCGGCCCACCGCCATCCGGGTTAGCCACGATCTCTGCAATCCCGCTACTGGGAAAATCCCGGTTGGTGACCAGCGGCGCTCCCGGGGCTCTCGCCATCGCCGAGACGCTGAAGTTGGATATCTGTTCGCTGAGTAGCACTTCGGAACCACAGACACCATTGGTGCAGTCCACTTCGCCGCGGGACAGCAGGGTGACCATGAATTTGGAACCATCCACCAGCGCAGGATTGGATTGGCAACCGAGTACGGAGGAGGTAGCTGCAGATAACGGCCCCAGGTCCAGGTCAATGAAGCAATACAGGGCTTCAACGCGGATTTGTCCATCCGCCACATCCACAATCGAGGTGTCGAGAGGCAGTGCCGTCGACCCTGCCCAGAAATAGAAGTAGCTCTGGTCACGGCGGGTTTCATTCGGATCGCCCCAGCAGGGATGGGATTTGTTGCTGGCATAGTCGACATCACCGCAACGCGCCCAGCGCGGCGACCCGGCCACCATCCAACCATCGATACCTGCACCCAGCATGTTTTCAAGGTCGGCATTGATCAGGGTATTGTTTGCCAGCAACCACTCGTAAGCCATGCTCAGGCCGGATTCGGCCAGATGCAAAGCACGGGCTTGACGCAACTCCCCCGCAGACAGCTTCTGTTCCACCTGGGTACTGTGCGTGGTGTAGCTGAACAGAGTGATCATCAGCAACAACACCATGATGCAGGTAAAAATGGTGATGGTGCCACGCATGTGGCGACCCAACTTGCGAGGTAGTTGCTGCTTATTGCGGGTTAGAGCGCCTGTTGCCATGCGGGTTAACCAAGACCTAGAGCAACAGGTCGTTGCGAACGTCAACCACGTCCTGCAGTTGCTCGGTCATATCGGGATCGATTACCAGACGGCCCTGCAATTGCAGGCGGATGCGGCGGATTTTCTGGGTGGTGGTATTGCCCAGCAGGTCTGTTGAAACCTGCTGTTCAATGGACAGGTCATCGTCTACCTGGAAGCTGTTGATGTCGATTTGAGTGGGTACGGTGACGGCCGACCATCCCGTATTGGAGGAGCTACAGTCGGGTGCGCCTGCACCTAACCAGGTTTCGATCACACCCACTCCAGAGACCGTGCGACGGCGATAGGCACCGTGTTCGTCAGCCGAAACGGTCCCGTCGTGATTGCGATCCAGCTCGAAACTGAAACAGCTGTTGTCTTCGCTGATCTGAATGCCACCTGGAATATCAATTGAAGCCAGTAGCGGCAGGCCCGCATCAATCGGCAGATTGATGTTCACATTGGGCAGGCAGGCGGTATTGGCCAGGCACCACATGGAGCCAGCACTGTAGCCGGCGCGGCGTACGTCGCGACTCATCATCTGCATGGAGGTGCGAAGATTGTGGGACAGTTGGATCCTTTGCATGATCTTGGTATTGCTGCCCAGGGCGTTGCTCAAAACACCAATCGCAGAGCCAGACACCACCATGCTGAGAAAGCCAGCAATCATGAATTCGACAATGGACCAGCCACCTTGTCGACGACGGCCATGAATGCTTCGCGTAGTTTTGGAGTTGATCCGGCCGCGAGACTTTGACCTGCAACTTTGGCTGGATTTTGACTGAGACGCCCGATGACTTGAGAGCGGGCCGAGATTGAACATGCCCTTTAAACTGGGCGCTGTATGGTTTGGCGACAAATCCGTCTGACGCATTTTAATTCCCTTTCCATAATCCGAAGCAATGCTGCTTTAGCCCCCTCAGGCCATCTCTTCGGTGTGTTACTTCTATTCTGGTAGTCTAAAACCCTCTTGGTGTCGAATGAAAAAGTCGAGACTGTGGTTTAGCATAAAATTACCGAATCGGACTTACATTCAACCAGTGGTATCAAAGTTTCGATGAACATCAGTTCCAACTAAGTTGATGTTGATCAGCAGTCCATCACTACCTCATTTAAGTCAGAAACATCCGTGTTGTTGAGACACATTTTATAAAATGATAACTGTCCACATTTTTGTGTCGCCGCCTATTCCATTAGTGGCAGAGAGTAAGTGACAGCTGGCCGCACATTCTCCCACCTGCCGAAAAGAAATTGCCCAGCAGATGGTTGTGTAGAACATGGAAATCAAAAAAACCCGCCGGGTGTTCCGGCGGGTTGTGTCCTTATCTTGCTCTGAGGGCTAGCTGGCTATCCGGCGCACACCGATCAGACCCATGCTTAACACCAGTAGAGCAAGCAGGACCAAGCCGCGTTGATCCAGCACCGGTATGCCTTCAAAGAAGACTGTGTTGGTGATGGTACAGGCGGCACCACTGCCGGCACTGATGGTCAGGCTGGCGCAGTTGCTCTGGTCTACTTCAACGGCTGAGTCCTGTCCGCTTTCTTGCCAGTAGCAATTCGAATCCGGGAACTCCGGAATCACTTGTGCAGTAACCATGACTGCGCCATCACGACTGTAAGACCGGCACCAATCATGGTACCCACCGTTACCTTGCGAAGACTCGACTTTTTTGATCAGCCCGCAGCCGAAGCCATTTTCACCGGCCGGACTTTCAACACCACCCATTCCAAATTGATAGCCGCCTTCAATTTCGGCATCGCAGTAGAGGGTCAGGGTGTAGCCCGTGTAGATGTCGGAAGCACCGCTGCTCTCAAATACCCACTCCTTGGTTACTTTCACATCCACCGGTAACGGGGAGTTGGTGATTTCGCACTCAAAGGCTGCCTCACCACCTATTTCGGTGTAAGCACAACTTTCATCATTGATGACGTCCAGGCTGATGTTGTTGTACTCACCGGCATAACCCGTTTCGCCGTCTTCGGTGATGCTGCAGTTCAGCGTACCGACGGTATAGCTGGTCACTACAAACTCAACCCACTCTTCATCGCCCAGGTCTTTGTCCTGGTCCAGGATCAGGCCCGTGTTGCAGTCGATACTGACGGTGACTTCATCCACATCATTGCCGTCGGTGAAGAACTTGGTCACCCTGAAGGTTGCCCGACCGGTATTTATAATTTCCTGAATATGAGTTGCGGTGTTGTCGGATGTGTCAGGATCTTCGGTTTCCGAATCGACTGTTGCAGTGTTGCTCGCATTGCCTGGCTCCTGTGGCGTCACTTCGATAAGCACTGTTTCTCCGGATTGTGGGGCAATGTTGCCCAGTTCACAGGTCACCGTTCCAGCGGCTTCAAGGCAATTTCCCTGGCTGGGTGTGGCCGATTCGAACTGAACCGATGCGGGCAGAGTATCGACCACCTCTACATTGATGGCATCGTCAGGTCCGCTGTTGGTAATGGTTAGCGTGTACACATATGGCACACCGACTATGGCCGGATCAACCGAGCTGGTTTTGGTGATAGCCAGATCTGCTTCACGAATCCGCGCGGTGTTCACATCCGTGTCGGTGTTGTCCTCCTCATTCGGGTCATCCAGCAAAGAGTCCACGATGGCCGTATTGCTCAGCTCGCCAGCTGCAGTGGGCGTCACATTGATGGTGATACTTGCGCCGTTGCCGCTGTTCACCGTACCCAAATTGCAGGTAACCGTTCCAGCCACCTCGCCACAGTTGCCCTGGCTGGGTAAGGCCGAAACAAAGTTTACGGAAGCAGGCAGTACATCTATGACCTGTACCAGTGCGGCGTTGTCTGGTCCGGCATTGCTGATGTTCAGCGTATAAACCAGGTTTTCCCCAACAATGGCCGGGTTAGGCGCACTGACCTTGGTAATGGCCAGATCGGCTGCGCCCGGGGTAACCGTAGATTCCTCTGAGTCGGTGTTATCTTCCTCGTCCGGATCAAAAACATCGGCCACTACAGTCGCAGAGTTGATGAACCCACCCGATTCCGTGGGACTCACGATCAGCGTGATGCTGGCGTCCGTATTATTGGCCATAGCGCCAAGATTGCAGCTGACCAGGCCGGCCAGATGGCTACAGCTGCCCTGTGTGGCTTCGGCGGAAACGAAAGCCAGACCGGCTGGCAGGTTGTCGCTGACGAAAACTGTATTGGTGTCATCCGGGCCGCCATTGTGGACCGCCAGCGTGTAGGTCAGCGGCTGGCCGACAACGACCGGGTCGATTGAGTCGGTTTTCACGATGCTGATGTCCGCTTCGGCCTCAACATCAACCACTACTACCAGGCCGTCTTCGGAAGCTTCATTGTCTTCCGGGTTGGGGTCAGTGACATTGCTGCTGACAACGGCATGGTGGATCAGTACTCCCGGTAACAGGGGAGTCATTTCAATCACCACATCGGCTGTTCCGCCATCATTTACGGTTCCCAGATTGCAAATCACCTGGGTGGCCGTCACATTGCAGTTGCCTTGTGAAGGAGTCACGCTGTCGATTTCCTGCCCGGCAGGAATGTCGTACACCACCACCGTATTGGTGGCGTTATCCGGACCGTTATTGGTCACATCCAGCGTTACGGTCAGGGTTTGGCCGGCTGTAACCGGATCAGGAGAATCGCTGATTGTAATCTCCAGATCTGCAGAAACCCCGAGTGGTGGATCGACCACTGTGTCTTCCGTGTCTTCGTCGTCGTTTGGGTTCGGGTCGGCAGCATCTGAACTAACCGACGCAGAATTGACCATTTGCCCAACGGCAGTCGGCGTGCCATTGACAGTGACCGTGGCTTCGCCACCGCTACTGATGTCACCGAGATCGCAGGTGATCACAGAGCCTGCCAGGCCGCAGCTACCCTGGCTGGGATCTACCGAATCAAGGCTGGCAAATGCTGAAGGCCAGTTGTCCACAACCACCACATTGCTGGCCGTATCAGGGCCGTCGTTGTGAATTGTCAAGGTGTAGAACATGGGCTGGCCGACCGTCACCGGGTCGGTGCTGTCGGTCTTGGTGATGGACAAATCGGCTACCGCACAGGTCACGGAAGCCTTCGACTGGGAAATGATCACATCGCCGGTCACATCGGTGATGAGGGCAGCCAGGGGAATCTGCTCGAGTGTTATGTGAATTGCATTCACAGTGATTCCGGCGCTGGTAGTGCCGTTGCCGCTGGAAATCTGCTCGTTCAGAACAATGCGCAGATGACCGCCCAGCAAATCAATATCGAGCAGTACAAAGTTCGGTGGAGGGTTGGCCAGCAAGGCGCCTTCAATGCCCACCAGTTCAGCCAGGTCGCTGGCCAGGAATGCGTTGACCAGACTGGTTGTGCCGCTTGCGCTCAGGCCCGAGTCGCAACTGCCTGTAGCGCTGGCGGTAGAAACCACCGCGTCAGCCTGGATGCCGACCACCAGGGGCAGCAGGACTGCTCCCAGCAATTCCAGGTCGACATCTGCAACGCTGGCCGAGGAATCGGACTGGGGAGAGGTGTTACCGCTGGTTTCAACTTCCAGAAGACCGGTTTCGAGTATTCCGACCGCAGTCGCAGGCAAAATGTTTGAGATCAGTTTGACGTTGGCGTTCACATCAACGCTGAGCAAGGAGTCAGATAAGGTGAAGGGTGGCGGTGTTCCACCGCTGACCTGGGGTATGGGTCCGCTTTGTGCTTCAACCGTAACCAGGCTGAAAGCCGACTTGATGGACAGGTCTACACTTTCACCGAATGCCGAACCGGCAGAGTCCTGGGCCAGAATGGTTGCTGGACAAAGCAGTATTGCCAGAACCATAAATATTTTTAGTAAATGCGGGTGCGCGCTCATTCTTTCCTCCTTGAAGCCAAAATTTCCAATAACAATCCAACAGATTCTTATGACCTGATGGTAACTAGTGCGTTGAGCACAAAAATTCTCTCAGCCTGAGGCCAATCAATTACAAAGTTTCCTGGAGTTTCTGGTTGGGTTGTAGAACATCCGATGAATTACTGGTACCAGTGGATCCACCGAAGCAGGGAACGTGGTGATGCAGATAGTTAGCGAAATTGTCTGTGCTATCCCTGGGGACAGCTCGATTGCAATATGGTCGCCAATCCCTGACAACCCAAATGTGATTCAAGCCAGACTACGTTGTCTGCAACTTACCAATAGTGAAACGATTTTCCAAAACCGCTCAGTCGGGATTGGATTTCCTCGACTTCTTTGGCGTCCAGCGACTGCACGTATTTGCCAATGCTTTCGGTGGAAAGGTCCTTGGTGTACATCTCGGACCAGTATGCACCGCTCAAGGGGTCTTTCAGCCTGAGGTCTTTGGTGAAATTTTTGGCCTGCGCGTGTTCGTCTGTGAACTTTGTCATCGCGTCGCCCGCATAGGTCGCCCCGGAGAAGGCGCTGATGTGTGCAAACGTCTCCACGGGCTTGCTGACGACATCTTCGTAGCGTACGAACATCAAACTGGAACCATAGTCGGCGCGCTGCGCGAACACGCTGTTGTAATAAGAGGCATAGAAGTCGCAGAACTGTTCCGTGGTCGTTAGCGTCCCGTGAGGGCTCCAGGTACCGTTCTCGCGGTGCCTGGCGTTCACGTTCTTGATGCTGGCGATCACGTCCCTGGGGTCACGAACGATGACCAGAAACTTGATTTCGGGTGCAAGCTGCTTGATCGTCCTGAAGTGGTGTGTCAGTTCCGGGTGCTTGAGGATGATCACTTCGGGGTTGCCGTACCGGGTGGACACCATCTGCACGTAGTAGTCGAGGTTCAAGCGAATAAGTCGGGCTAACTCCTTGGGCTCACCGAACTGATCCTGGTGCCGTACTTCAAAACGCTGCATGTTCCAGTGAAAGAGGTTGAAGAGGTCATGCAGGAACCAGCTTTCGGAGATGTAAGGGTTGGAATTGCTCGCCGTGCAGAGGGCGCGATGAATGACGGTAGTGCCACTGCGCATAGCGCCTCCAACAATGAGGATGGTCTGCTTTGGCGGGTTGGTTTCCTGCTCGCTCATATAAATCTCGTTGCGCCTTGGGGAAAGAAAGGCTTCACAGAATCTCTTTTGCCTTCGTGGACAGTATGTGCCCAGTATAAATCAGCACGTGGATGCGTATGGATTCCGGGTCAAGCCCGGAATGACGGGGTGAAAAACTCCGTCGATTGGCAGGGCTTTCGAACTCAACCAGAGCGGGTCTGGCTGAGAATTTTTGGTACGTCATCCCGGAAGTAGCGTAGCTACTATCCGAACGGATCGGTCTCGCACTTCCATGTGCTTCACGATCTGTGCACATCCTGTGCAAAATCCCGGAAGTGGCGTAGCCGCTATCCGGGATCCATCTGTCGGTCAAATACTGCATGAGCAACCAGAAGAAAGGGCGCTGGCCCCAGCCAAAGAAAAACCCCACCGAAGTGGGGCTTTTCAGGACTAGCGTAGCTATTTGAGCTAGCAATTTTGGTTGGTGGTTAGGCGCAGTTCGCTTGAGCAGCGGAGTTACCTGATTGGGTAATGAGCATGCGAAAGCGAACTGCAACACCACCACCGACCAAAAGGGCAGTTCAAATTACATCATGCCACCCATTCCGCCCATGCCACCCATACCACCCATATCAGGTGCGCCATGGCCATGGCCGTCGTCCTTAGGTGCTTCAGCAATCATGGCTTCGGTGGTGATCATCAAGCCAGCAATCGACGCTGCATGCTGCAGGGCTGTACGTACCACCTTGGTTGGATCCAGGATACCGGCCTTGATCATGTCCACGTATTCACCGGTAGCAGCGTTGTAACCGAAGTTACCTTTGCCTTCAGCAACCTTGTTCAGAATCACGGAAGGTTCATCACCGGCGTTGGCAACGATCTGACGCAGCGGCTCGGTCAT